>NZ_JAYWCK010000106.1:0-24366 GCF_043780635.1 Flavobacterium sp. | reverse complement strand
TGCACTCACAATTTTGCGGGTATGGTGAAATTGGTAGACATGCCAGACTTAGGATCTGGTGCCGCAAGGCGTGTAGGTTCGAGTCCTATTACCCGCACATTGATTAACCCTTAATCGCTTTATTAATAAGCTTTTAAGGGATTTTTATTTTTAAAACTACCCCAAAAACTACCCTGATTCTAAAAAGTGATTGCTTTTAAGTCTTATTTAATCTTCTGAAACTTCAAACTCTTATTTAGCTAGATACTCCAGAAATTAACTTTTAAGGTATTTCCATCCTTATATAAAGTTAAGTAAAATAATCTTGAAATCATCTATTATTTAATTTACAACAGATAAATTAATCTAAATCGTGTCTAAATTTAGGGGGCGGGGTAGGTAAAATAAATCTTATAGGGCGGTATTCTGGGTGGGACTTAAGAAGAGAAATTGAACATTTAATTTTTTAAAATTATTGCTGATTTATGGATACATAATAATACGTGCATACTTCGAAATAAATTTATGTGAAAAATATGGTCAAAAACACCTAGTCAGGAGAGGGTAGAAACAAATACGAATAATGCTATATTAGAAAAAAACCTTTTGTCTTATAAGTTTCTAATTAGCTCCAAGAACTCTTGTACAACTTTTTTTATCTCTGGATATTGATTATTTTTTTGATTAGAAGGTTCTTTCAAATACAATCCCCTATTTACTTCTAGCATAATTGAATGCACGTTTTCATCCTTTTTATAATACTGCAATGGTACAATTGCACCTGAATATGGCTTGTCAACACCCAAAGAATACCCTTTTTCTTTGAAGAATAAGACAGAAGCATCAATTAGATTTTGAGGTGTATGGAACTTATCTGTTCCTATGTTGAAGTCAGGGCGGAAATCTGATTGGTCTAATGCCCGTTTTAATGCTTTATTTGGAAAACTGTGGCAGTCCACAATTACTACTTTCCCATATTGCTGTAATCCTTGTTCTACGACATTTGTAAACTCATTATGATGTTTCCAATAGTAATTGTCTAAGATACTTTTACGTAATTCTGGTGTTACTTTTCGTAAAGGCTCACCAGTATCTGTTTTCTCATACAAAGCCCCCATTCCATATTTTGCCATCACTTCTTGGCTGTCGTCAGAAAAACGTTCGGTATCACAGAAGATTCTGGAGAATGGAGCTTTAATACTAATATCCATTTCGTTTTCAAACAAGTCATCTGTATACCAGTCAGTAAGTTTAAGAATTTCTTGATTTAGAATTTCATCGGTGACACAATAGCCATCTTTGAGAGGTATATTAGTTGAAGAATGCGGAATGTGGAGGATTAGATTTTTCATTTAAATTTTAATGTTTGGGTCTATCTCAATTGATTGTTCTAGCATTACTGTTTCGTCTGTAAAGACTATTACTACTCTGTTTTGTTCGAGTTTAATCATCAATATTTTTGTCAATTCAATAATTGCTTTTTTGAGTTTTGATTCCTCCACAGGAAATTTTGGGTATTGAATAAATTGTAACTCCATAGAAGGTTCTTCCTGACCTAAAAATAAAATTTCACAGGGAGTTAATTTTGTACTTAAAGTAATATTTAAATCGGTTTTGATTTTCTGTTGAGCCTCCAGTAAGACTTCTTTAAATACTTCAATTGAGATTAATTCATTAGAATAACCTTTATAAAGTCCTATAGTTGCTTTGGCTGTATATGTTTTTATGCTTGAAGAATTCATTTTATATTCCAATTGTTTTTCTAATTTACTGCAAATCTAAGCCAATGTCATTCTATTTTAATAGTTGAGATTTATTTAAAATGAAACTAAACAGTATTTTATAAGAAAAAACACTTGTATTTGTTCGTTTTTATACGTAAATCTGTAGTCGAATTAATTCATTATATTATGACACCAGTTATTTCAACAAAAGCCCCACTTTTAACAGTTTCTCAAACTACTGAATTTGTCAAAGATATTGATGAAGTATTTAAATTGGCGGATTTGATTAAATTAAAAGAGGTTTTATCAAAATATAATCTTAGAGATAAAGATGCGGAGGATATAGTAATACGTGGAAGATATGTTTTTAGTTTATTCAATAACAAAGAAAAAAGAATTAGAGTTTTGAATGCTGAATCACGTTTTACAAAATGTGTGTTTTGTGAATTTGGAAAAACTGTTAAAGCTTATGATGTTGAATACGAACAACTAGTAGGAGAAATAGCCGTGATTTACACGGGCTCATTTGCAATATTTTTTGAAATTGAAAACGGAATACTTAAGCAATATGGGTTTTGCAACGGTTATTTGAGTAAAAATGAAATGGAAGAATTGTCTAAAAGTTAAATAATTCTCCAACATCAACTTTTAATGAATCAGCTATCTTTTTTAAATTAATTATAGAAGTACAATTAACTCCACGTTCAATCCTTGAAATTTGAGAAATTTCAACATTTAAGCAATCTGCCAAATGTTCTTGGGTAAAACCTTTGGAAATTCTTACGGTTTTTAAATTTTGACCGAACTGCTTTAAAAAATAATTGTCTTCTACTTTTCGCACAATCAAAATTGAGGATTCTACAGAAGAATATTATAGGCAAATTTGCCTATATTGAATAAATTTCATAGTATTGGTTGAAATTTTGAAAAAAAACATATCAATTGAGACAAACCTCAAGGATTAAAGATTTTAAGGCTATAATTTTACCCAAATTCTAAATTTAATATTATGAAAAAGATTTTATTAGTAATAGTCTTAATATTTAATAGCTTATCAATAATTGGTCAAGTTGATAATTCAAATGATGCAATTTCAAAACGTTTAATGGAAGAGGCTATAAATGGAGATACTGAAAATATAGATATAAAACTAGAGAAACTCCTTGACTCTATTAAAAATCAAAATGAACAAAAAGACAACATTATTAATGCTTATAGTAAAGGAGGTAAGTACGACAAGGCTTCTGAGCCAGAAGAGGAAGAGGCATGGGGTGGTGCTTATAAAAAGGAATTAAACAAACCAAATATAAATAGGTATACTAGCATTTCGCAGGATGATTTATATGAAACTTTACCAGACGGGACAAGAAGAGCAAAATATCCATACGTGCCTAGTTGGGCGACAACTATTGAGCAAGTAGAGCAGTATTTCAAGGAACATCCTTCTGAAATGAACAATTTTAAAGACAAAGAAAATCAATCTGTATCCTCTAATGAAAATGAATCATACTCGAATAACGAATCATACTCAGAAAACAGATTTGAGAATACACTTTCTAATCCTATTGGAATCATAGCATTTGCAATTATTATTTGCTTTTTAATAGCTGAATTTTTTGGAAGAAGGAAACATATTGGGAGATGGTGGTCTTTTTTCTTGCTGTTATGTGGTCTAATTCCTGGGATTGTTGCAATTATGGTCAGTCCATCTGCAAAAAATAATCCAACTCAAGGTGGCAAAAACTACTCTATCTGGGGCTGGATACTGATAGTTTTTGGGGTTTTGAATTTAGTGATTTTTGCGGGTAGTAGTGGGAAAGCTGGTATGCTTTTCTATATATTCTTTGTAATTTCCTATTATTTATTTGAGCTATCAAAAGGAAAAATAAAGAATCTTGAACCAAAATTCTATTATTAGAATATCCAATATTTATTAAAACTTTGAAATTTAAGACCCTTGATTAAATTAAAAAAATATTTACTTCTCAGTTCAATACCTCTAATAGCCTTGATTATTATTGCTTATCCATATAGAGGACGCATTAAACACGGAATTAAAGCTCTTTTGGGATATTCAACTGGTGGCTTTGGTGGTGGTGGCTCTGGGAATTGTCCTAATTGCTCCACAATTTTTATAGATAAAGTTGAGACACACGCAACCGCTTATCTATGCGATGGCATTAATCCACAAAAAGAGGATGCAGATTTAGACAACCTTTCAAAATCAGGAGAACTGATAAAACTAGAAACAGATAGTCTATTTATTGTTAGGAAAACTAGATTTTCTCGACCTTATATTTTACCAAAAGGTTTTTCTTTTATTCAAGATTTATCTACTCAGTATTATAAAAAGTGTGTTTCTGATTCTATAAAATATGTACCATTCACAATTTCAAGTTTGACTAGGTCGATTGAGTCGATTGATGAATTAATGGATAATAATTCTAATGCAATAAAAAACAGTGCACATCTGAGAGGAAAGACATTTGACATAAGTTATAGAGCCTTTAACGATAATCAGAAACAGACAGAAGCCTTTATAGGAGTTCTGGAAGAATTAAGAGTTCAAAATAGATGCTTTGTAAAATTTGAGAGGAACGGTTGCTTACACATAACAGTAATTTAAAAACATATAAAATGAGAACTATTATTATTAAAAGGAACCAAAAATATATTTTGTTCGCTATTATTCATTTTTTATTATTTGTATTAATTAAAAATGTAATTCTTAGAATTCTTATTGAAGAAAATAATTTTACAGTTGGAAATGAATTTGGATTTATAACTTCTTATGAAGGTTATTTTGGTAGTTTATACGCAATTTCTTCGTTGTTCATTGCAAATCTATTATATACAGACATAAAAACTAATAATGAAAATAAGCGGATAAGTATTGGATTATTAATTGGTCTCTTCTGGTATGTTTTTTATGCCTTCGGACAAAATAGTTCAATAGAACTTCATCCAGATACAAGGGGATATTCATCATTTGAATATTATTCATATTACGCTATTTTCATTCCATATTTATACTTAGTATATAAATACTCAATAGTTGGAATAAAAGAAGACATTACAACTGAAGTTAAAAATAAGAAAAATAAAAAGCATACCGATAGTTTAGACGATTTAGACGAACTCTTAAAACTAAACTTATTGACAAGTGAAGAACATCAAAAAAAGAAAAAAAATCAAAAAAAGAAAAAAATAAGAGAAGATATAAAGGAGACGGAAGAGTATAATTTACTAATTAAATCAAAAGCAATAGGATTAATAAACGAAGATGAATTTAATGTGAAAATTAAAGGTTTAATTGATAAAATCTACAAAGAAAACGAAAAATAGGCGGATACGTTTAAGAATTTATTTTTTATACATATGTGACAATTTATAAAATCAAAACAGATGCTTTGTAAAATTTGAACGAAATGGTTGTTTGCATATTACGGTGATTTAGGAATAAGTGACATTTTAAATAGAAATTAATATAACAAAATAGAATAATGGATATACAATTTTGGTTAGATAATGCAGACTCATTGTTTCATCAAATTTTTATGATTGTAATGGGAGGTCTTTTTGGACTAGCTTATCTATTTGGCACAACATACAATGTAATCAATATATTTGTATACTATGTTCTAGTTCCATCAAGTTGGATATACTTAATCAGCAGAAAAACATCTGTTTGGATAAATGCTATTTCTGCATTATTACTGTTTTCTTTTTTCCTTCTACCAAACATTAGATTAAATTGTAATTACTTTTTTCAAAAGAGTGTAGACTTTTTAAATTGGTCAGCTGTCATATTTGGCTCTAATTATATTGATATGTCAGTATATATTTGTGTGGTGGTTATTGGAGTTATTTATCTGGTGCTAATTCCGCTCACGCTTCCAAAAAAAACAACAAAAATAATTTTAATCTCTTTTGCAGTTTCTTTTATAATTTATATGATATTCATTTACCCGAATTTTAAAGATATTATGATATTGGGACTGGACAGAATGAAAATTAAACATTAGTAATAAAGTTGTTAATCATCTATTTTTTGTGTGCAATATCCTACTTTTATGTTTGCAGTTTTCAAAAGTAACTTTTCCAGTATTTTCAATACTTCCCAACGGTTTCAACTAACATTAGTTTGAAGAATATAAATGCCTTTAAAATAACATATAGAAATACATAATAAATAGAAAAGCTACACTATCTGGAAAGGCAAAAACCCAACAAAAAAAAAATAAACTTGATTTTTTTGGCAAATCGGTTTTTTTAGAAATCCCAATCTAGACTTTTTAAGCCTGTAAAACCTTTTTGCCTCTACTTTCATGAGAAATACAAAATTCTTCCTCAAAATCATGCAAAACAACCTTAAAACATGTGTTAGGAATAAATTGTTTACTTAAAAGGTTTTGGATTTAAAATTTGGAGAGAAACCTATTGCTTCTATAAATGTCTTTGACATAAAATCCCACAAAAAATCTAAATTTTCTTCCGTTGTAATTATGCAGTCGTGCAAGGTGAAAAATGGAATTTTACAATAACTTTTATTTAGTTTTCTTACCAATACATCCAACATAAAGTATGATTCTGTCTGTAGGCATAAATGAGCCACTTTTTTATGAAGTTTAAATTTTTTATTCAATTCTATTTCGCTAATATCCATCAGCTTTGTTAGTCTATTTTTTTCGGGCTTACCTAAGTACCTTCTAGTTTTATATACCTTCAAAAATTCAAAAATTGTGGGATATAATTTTTTTAAAACGTCTTGTTCCTCCAAATACAAATTATTCTTTGCATTTAATACCGAAAGCATAGTCATTTTAAGAATTGCAATTCTATCTTCTTCTGAATTATTGAAAGGTTTTTTTATTGCTTTAATGCTATTTTTAATGTAATATTTTTCATCAAAATGAGAAGTAAACTGTCTATAAAAGTCTCCTCTCAACAGAACTTCTCCAAACTTAATAACCTCATTTGCATCTAAAACCACTTTGCTTTTAGAAGTTTTCAAGGCTTTTGAATAATAACGGGGGCTTTTAAAAAAAGTGTCAAAAGAAGGTTTTTTAATTTTCCCTGAATTATCTACTAACGAAAGCAAATGATAATATAAAAAGAAGGGAACAGATGATGAAATATCAACTTCACCAAGTCTTTTTCCTTCATATCTCAAATGCTTTCTAATATTCTTTGGAATACCTGTCATAGTTGAATGAAATCTATCGTCTGTCATTTTTTTTCTAGAAAAATAATACTTGCAATTTTGAATCTCAGTTACAGCTCTACATCTTGATAAATACTTACACCAATCACGGGTTTCTTCAAATGACTCATTTAAGCCAATTATGGCATTTTCACAATCTATCTTTAACTTAGGGCTGAACCATTTATTTAAAGGATGAAAATCAACTTCTTTTACTGGATTATCATTCTTCTCCACTTTCGTAGGGTTATATATTTTTATGACTTTTAGGTCTGTAATAGAATAAAATCGGACTTTTTCACAAAAATATTTGGGAGCTAATTGGTATTTTCTACATACTCCATCTGTGTAGGGCTCTCTCCATAAGATACTATTTTTATGAAAATAATCTAAGTACTTATTGTAATTATGCCAGTGACTTTGCATTACAGTGGAACATCTTCTGAGTTTATATTTATTTACTGGTTTTGATTCATAAAATGCCTTCCAATCTGATATTTTTTTGAGATTATAAGTAGTGTCTTTCAATATTTGATAAATTAGAGAATAGGCATAATCGAAATTGAAATCAAATTCTGGCGGATTGTTTGAAACTATTTGTTTTAAATTTAATTTTTCTGGTATAAATATTAGGTGTATTTTCATTTATGGTTAGCTTAAACAAGACATAGCGATGCCCTGTGGTGAAAAAACACCACTATGTCTTGTTGTTATAATTTATTTGATTATTGGCGGAATTTGCCAATTGAAGATTAATTAATAACCACTTTTTACAGCATTAATTAATGAATAATGTGATTTAAAATGTCAATTATTATGCTACGTCATTTAGGTTATTCAATTTGTCCATAACATCCGATTTTTTATAATAAACACGTCTTCCAACCTTGCGATTTACTAATATTTCTTGGTTGTGCCAATGAAATAAAGTTGTCATAGAGATTTTTAAGAGCTTGCTAACTTCAGTTCTGGTTAATATCTCGTCCAAATTCTCTTTTGGCGTTGGTGTTTTCATATTTACTACTTTAAGCTCAGTAGCCACTGCTTGTCTGATAATTGCCTCTAACTCTTGTAAAGACAATTGAAAAAATTGTATTTTATCCATTTTATTAATTTGTTTTTTTTGATTAAAATTTGCATAGGTCATCCAGTCCAAAAAAGCGGTGTTTTTTGGTTTTAAAGGTTTTTGAATATGTTTTTGAATGGAGTTTAACTCAGAGCGATTTTAAGCTACGTATCTTAAAAGTTGAAGAAAGTATTTGCTTCCATTTGTTGTACAAAGATACGAACAACAAAATAAGTGCTTTTTTACATCATATAAAACTATATGAACTTTCGGAAAAAATAAATCATAATAAATTGAAAATAAGATAGTTATGTTTATTATGTAAATTTATATGAATATTTAGAGCATTTTTTGCTCTTTTTGGTAAAAATTAAAAATTTTCTTTTTAACAAACATTTATAATTTGCTTCTTTTTTTATAAGTATTTACTTATATTACGTTTTGATGTAATCTCAGATATTAGATTTAGAATGCTCATTATATTATAGAAATTGTATTTATAATATTTACACCCGCATAAAAAATGTTTAACTAATAAAGGTTTTGATTAAAAGGGGTTTTTACTGATTGTTTAAGATAGCATTTTGTTTTTTCCAATATTCTTTCAGTTTTTCAGCAGATTCTTTTGGTGTTATTTTAATATATCCTAAGAACTGTTTCTCTGTGGAATGACCCGTAATTTTCATAATAGATAGCGTATCAATTTTTCCATATAGATTTGTGGCAAATGTTCTTCTACAAATATGAGAAGTAACCAATTCGTATTTTGGATAAAAACCGTCAGTCTTTCGGGTAATTTTTTTCTTTTTGCCTTTTTCCTCGACAATAATTGTTGTCATTTTTCCACCTTGGATTACTTCTGTTAATCCTGCAATTTCGGCAACTTTTTTAACATAAACATTGAATTTTTGGTCACTTATGGTTCTGGGGAAATCTCCATTTCTCTTTGCTAAAATTTCTTCCACATTTGGATGTAAAGGGATAGTGACTGGGTGTTCCGTTTTTTGAGTTTTCAATTCAATAAACCCATCTACTATGTCTGTTTTGGATAATTTTGAAAAATCACTAATACGTAATCCTGTCCTCATTCCAATCACGAACCAGTCCCTTGCATTGTCTAAATAATCTTGCTCAAAATGAGTATTGTATATTGCGGTTATTTCCTCCTCTTTTAGATAGGGGTCATTTGTCGGATTCGATGGACTATAGAAATCCTTTAGTTTATAATCATTTGGAGTTTCAAATCCTTTGTTTTGAGCATTCCTGCAAAAAAGTTTAATGTCATCAATATATCCTCCTATTGTATTTGGATTCAGTAAATCTACGGTTTCAAGAAAATTAATGAAATGAGAATGAAAATTTATATTTATTTCTGAGAGTTTGATTTTTCTGCCAATATGTTCTTCAAAAGCTTTGATTTTATTTAAAGTCGTATTGTAGTGACCAATTGTGCGTTCATCTATGGGAGCATTTTTTCTGGTTTTTTTCGAAGGAGATTCGGCAATAAATAAATCAATGTAATTTGTTAAGAATAATTTTTTATTTACATCATCGTCTTGGGATTCTCTAACAAAAAATATCTCAATCTTATTTTTCAGCCATTTTGAATTTATTATTTCGAGTTGGTCAGAAAGCTTCGATTTCTCATACTCCTTTATTATGAAGGTATTGAATTCTTTAAGCTTTACATTTACTTTCTTGTAATCAACGTATGGAGTGACTAATATCTCCTGTTTAGCATCACTCCATCTGCCTCTAGGGACTTCAATTTTAATGGATGCAATAATATCAAACTGTCCTCCTTGTTTGAACCTATAAAAAATACTATTCCAATCGTTATCTTTTTGTAATTTGTATCTACCAGTAGCCATATTTATTTTTTCATAAAGATAAACAATAAAATAATAACTACCCCAATAACTACCCCAAAAACATCAAAATATCAAAATATCATAAAATTTCATAAAACGTCATAAGATTAACGATAGCTTTAATGCCTTTAAAATATATGGTTTTAAGTGTGCTTATTTATTTTTAATTAATTTAGCTTAATGATGGGTGTCACTCCTATTACCCGCACAAAAAAAGCTTCTCAATCGAGAAGCTTTTTTTTATGCCTATTCATAAGACTATAATCCCTAATTTTTCTGGGTTTTTCTTGCGTAAGAAATTCTAATTTTCCCAATCTGGTGCTCGATGCAATCGAGCACCTACTTACTTCTTTATGCCAAATAAAGCGTTTTAAACGCGGCTCTTCTCACTTGTTTTTTTTATTAACCGCGTTGCAAACGCTACGTTTTTTTGTCTTTTAATTTATGTAGGTACTCGATGCAATCGAGCACCAGAGAATTTGGAAAAGCGAGGACGAGAGGGCATATCATTAGGGACTAATATCAAGCAAATAAAAAGTCCTTTTGATGATTTGTAAGAAAAATTTAATATATTTGATAAGGAAATAATATGTGACTTTTGTCACACATATCTACCTTAAAATGGATGGCTTTGTGTGATTTTGTCACACATATATACTAGTTAGCAACAAGCTTAAGAAAAATAATCGTTACCTAAGAACTATGAAAAAAATTTTAATCTTCTTTTCTATTTTAATAACTTCTTATTGTTATAGCCAAGAAACTTTTAGCTTTCATTGTAAAGTTCATCCAGAAAAAACTTATTCACTTCAAATGGATATTTCTTCAATTAATGAAACAACTATAAACAGCAAAACAACCAAAAGTCAAAGTATATCAAGGATTACAAGAGTCACAAGTACTAAAAAAGCAAATAAAAATGGTCAGTTTCCTACAACAATGAAATTTGGAGAAGTAATAGTTTCTGGAGATGGAAAAGAAGTATTAAGTCCATTATCTAAAACAATAATTAGTGGTTTACTTTCAGAAGATAATAAATTTAATATTGACACCATAATAAACCCAAATCTTAACGAACCAACAAAAATTGCAGTAAAATCAGCTTTTAAAGATTTAAAGCCCGATATTGATTTCCCCAAAAATCCACTTAAAATTGGGGATAGTTTTGAACATAAAATGCCAAT
Organism: Flavobacterium sp.; assembly: GCF_043780635.1. Lineage (GTDB taxonomy): Bacteria > Bacteroidota > Bacteroidia > Flavobacteriales > Flavobacteriaceae > Flavobacterium. The sequence continues at coordinate 13,339 of NZ_JAYWCK010000106.1, read as the reverse complement.
GATTATTCCAGTCAATGGAGAACAAGTAAAAATACTAATAACCAAAGTATTCACATTGAAAAGTGTTATAAATAATACTGCCGAATTTACAGTAAACGAAATTATTTCGTTGAATATGGAAAGCTTAAATATATCAGCAAGCGGAGAAGGAAATGGAGTTGTAGAATTCAATATATCAGAAAATCAAATTGTCAAAGACAAATCAAATTTTACAATCAATATAAATATCAAAAAAGACAAAATTGATGTGAAAGGATTTGTAAAATCAGATTCTGAAAAGATTACAAGAATACAATAAAGCCAGTTGCTAACAGCTGTTTTGAGCTAGCTGGAGTTTAGTGGAATTACCGTTTCGCATCAAGCTTTCGTTAAGCCGAAAACTGAAAGGTTACGAACTTCCAGCCATCTCAAAGCAGCGGGACGTTATATGATACCCGTGAGCTACGCGGAACGTTGAAAAGAAACTGCTCAAAATCAACTATTCAAAAAACCAATTACAAAATAAAGTCATACTTTTACAAAATGGTTTTCAACTTAAAAATACTTTTCTATTCTCTAATTTCTTGCTGTTATTTGAACACAGTATTTGAATTTTCGGATATTGAAGAAAAGCAAAATTTTCACAATGAAACGCAGATTTATATTTATCAATCCGCTTTAGATATAAGCATAGCGCAAACCGAATCTCAAAAACAATTAAATACCACAATATTTTTTTCTACACCAGAAATTGTTTTTACCCAAAAATATATTTCTAAAAAAGTATCAAATTACAATCTTCGTAAGTATTCACAACCGCCCGAAAGGCGTTACATTCTCTACTCTTCATTATTAATTTGATTATTAATTAAATAAATCGTTGCATAAAATTATGTGACCAAATCACTTATTTAATTAACAATCAAATTATACTAAAATGCTAAACATATCATTTTTAGACCTATCCTCATTTACAGGATTAGTCGCTACAGTCGTGCTAACTTTCAATTTCCTTTTAGGAATGATGTTAAGTACAAACTATAAAAGACAAACCTATTGGAAAACATTACCCAAAAAAATCAAAAACATAAACCTGTACAATTTTCATAATTGGACTGCATACATCGCTTTACTTTTAGTCATCTTGCACCCAACACTTTTATTATTTGATGCTTCAACAAAATTCAAATTCATTGACATCATTTTTCCAATCAACGCACCAACACAAAAACTATTTGTTGCATTCGGAACACTTTCAATGTTTGCGCTAATAATAGTAATCGTAACCACTCAAAAAGTAATAAGAGATAAAATAAGTTTTCGCACTTGGAAAAACATCCATCTCATTTCCTACGGAACTGCGATGCTTTTTGTAATTCACGGAATAATAATGGACCCATTATTAAAAAATCGACCTGTCGATATTTTTGATGCCGAAAAATTAGTTTCAGAACTTTGTCTAATCGTGTTAATAGTAGCAAGTTTTATTAGATATAAATTCCACATCAATACAAAAAAAATGTGATGAAAAAAATATATCTACCCCCATTTCTATTTTGTGCAATTACTTCAATTGCACAAAATGACACTATCAACCATTTTAATTACAACCAAGATGCAGGTTTACAATATAAAAAAAATGATTTTCAATGGACAACTTGGGCATTTGCTGAAAGATTATTTTCGTCAAATCAACTTCCAGCGTGGCGGAGAGTTCGGCAAGGAATGGAATTCCAGTTACCAAGCTATCCTTTGAAAATAAGCGGAAATAAATACCGTTCAACACTATTTTATGAAGTCGATTTTACGGACAATAATTTCTTTCAAGACAGCAAACGTTTCAAAATTTGGGAAAACTTATTTGTTACTTTTCAAAATGCGAATGACCCAAACAAATTCAGAATATTGTTTGGCGAAAATACAAGCATCCTTTCACGAGAAGACAATTTATCGTCAGGCAATCTGCCAACTATAAACCGAAGTTTAATACTCGAACAACACGGGAGCACAAATAGTTTTGGTACACAATGGGGATTACAAATTCTATCTCAAATAACAAAAAAAACATTTTTACAAGCATCAATGCAAGACAATAGAGGTTCACTAAATCAAGACAAACCAAGTTTTCAATTTTGGAATGCTTTAGCAATCAAAATGACACAATCGCTAATTCAACCAAGCGATAAAAGTGCTGAAAAACTTAATATAGGTATAGCAATCGACCATACTCGCAACATAAATAACAAAAGTTTTACGCTAACATCAGCAATAAACAATGAAAATCTTGGCAATGCATTGGCAACAGGAAACAGATTAACATTTGAGAACAATGCAGATTATACAAATAAAATAGGAAGTCATTTTTACACGTTAGAATATGAAGTAATCTATTCCAATTACTCCAACCAAAATTTAAACGTTTCAGGCGGATATGGACAAATACAATTTCAAGCTTTTGACAACAAAAAAACCGGCGATTTAGTTCCATTCATACGATATGATTTAGTTTCACTAAATAATCAAATAGAAAGTGCAACAGAACAAGCCATAAAATTAGGCATCAATTATAATTTGCCATTCACAAACAAATTAATCAATTTTCACATTGAATATGCACATCACAAATTAAATGGTTCACAATCTATAATCACAAAATCACAAAATCAATTCGACGAATTTAGGTTTGGTATTCGGGTAAACGCGACACGATATTTACGATTTTAAATTAAATCGTAAGAAATTGATGGCTTTTGTGATAGTTGTCAAAAAGATGTGTTTTTAAAAGTACATTCAAAAAAGTTTCAACCACTTAATTATAATCGAGCAAATTGGGTCTTTTGAATCGAAAACAAAATGACAACAAAGCTTTACTTGAACTTGATAATTCTTTGAGAATTTTAGACCCCAATCTGGTGCTCGATTGCACCGAGTACCCACTTTTCTTCAAGCCAAATATAGCGTTTTAAACGCGGCTCTTCTCACTTTTTTTAATCGCGTTGCAAACGCTACGATTTTTTGTCTTTTAATTTATGTAGGTACTCGATTCAATCGAGCACCAGATAACGTGGACAAACGATTGCCAATGGAGACTTTCTTACTCAACGAATTTTAATTTCCCCCAAACTTTCTTAACATTCCAAAAATTTTACATAATATTGATATATAATGAGTTAAATAGCAAATTTTAATATATTTGTATACCCAGAGTAAAAGAGTAAAGAAGAATATAATAATTCTCTAACCGATTTTTGTAATGAAAAAAAAATCACTTATGCTAACATTAATACTGGCATTTCTAGGATGTGTTTTGATGGGACTTTCTATCTATTTCTTCTTTGAGGGAAGTTTTAATGCTAATGAAAAAATTGAAACAGCTAAAAAAGAACTTGAAGAAGCGAATAAAAAAATTGAAAATTTAAGCCAAGAATTGAATACTAAAACAAAGAATGTTATTGAAGCTGAAAAAAAGATAAAGGATTTTACCATAGAACCGTTTAGTCAATCTGCAGTTCATAATTTACCTGTTTTAGAAATAACAAATGTTGATCTTGGCGAAGGAGTAACAGTAGAAGGAAACAAAAAAAAGGTGCATAGATTAATGTATAGTCACCAAATCAGATTTTTTATTTTGAACATCGGAAAAAGTGCGCTAAAAGATGTAATTTTTTCAATTAAAGACGTTTATAACGAACCAAAAGAAAAACGTAAAACAAAGAAAACAAAAGGAGAGCTCGACTTTATGGGAAGGCCAATTGATAATGAAGAGATTGGTTCTTATGACAATATTGAGATTAACACATTAAATCTTAAATCAAAAAAAATGATTTATTCAAGCAATCTTCCAAGCAGTTTTGGATTTGGAAATTATTGCTATGATGTAATTGTCGAGTGGAAAGACGGCTCTTATCAGATGCAGGTTGATATTGAAGAAATAGACGGTAAATTAAATTTTAAATACGAATTTTATAATGTAAATGGAGAACCGATTGATTTGAAAAATATGACAAACTTAATCAGTAAATAAAAATGTTTTTTATCTCGGTTGATTTTTGCATTTTCTAAATAAGACTAAAAAACTTTTACAACTTCATATTTGAAACCTTATATGTTTTACCGTCAGCAGTCGCTTCAACCACTTTAGTAAGTTCTTCGGGCGTTAATACGGTTTTGTCGAAAGATACAGTTGCTGACTCTTTTTTAAAATTTACTGCAGCAGTTTGTACACCATCAAGTCCATTTAATTCTTCCTCTATTGTTTTGGCACAACCTATTTCACAAGTCATCCCTTTGATAGTAAAACTTGCCGTTTGTAAATTTGCTGTTGCAATTTCCTTTTTTACTTTTGGAGTTTCGGTTTCTGAAGCTGCATTAGCAACATTTTCACTTATTTTTTCTTTACAACCCACGAACATAAGGCTTACGAGCATTATCGTCATTATTGATTTGAGGAAATTCATTGTTATTGGAATTTGAAGATTAATTATTATAGGATAGCAAGCAAAAATAATAAAAAAAATCACTGCTAATTCATAAAATAATTACAATTTTGAGCCAAAATTTAGTTTATGGATTCAAGACAATTGAAATGGGTTTACTTGATAACGCTTGCGTTTATTTGGGGAAGTTCATTTATATTAATAAAAAAAGGTCTTGTCGGCTTGTCAGCGATGCAATTAGGGTCATTACGAATTATTTTTGCTGCCATTTTTTTATTGGTTATAGGTTTCAAAAGCTTGACTAAAATTCCTAGACAAAAATGGAAATACATTGCATTGACCTCCTTTTTTGGAACATTTACTCCAGCATATCTATTTGCAATTGCCGAGACGGAAATAGACAGTTCTATAACTGCTATTCTAAATGCATTGACTCCTTTGAATACTTTGATTTTGGGGGCTATATTTTTCGGAATTACTTTTCAAAAAAGACAAATATGGGGAGTTTTTATAGGGCTAATAGGAAGTATTCTTTTAGTATTAAATGGTGCTATAAATAATCCAGGGCATAACTATTATTATGCTATTTTGGTTATTATTGCAACCATTTGTTATGCACTAAATGTAAACCTTATCAAGCGATTTTTATCTGATTTAAGTCCATTGAGTATTACAACTGGAAACTTCTTGGTTCTACTTCTGCCAGCATTTTCTATTTTGTTTTTCTCGGGCTTTTTTGAAGTTGTTCATATTGATAAAGTACAACATTCGGTTTTGTTTATTATGATATTGGGAGTTTTAGGAACAGGAATTGCCAATGTTCTTTTTTTTAAACTTATACAAATGTCTTCACCAGTTTTCGCGACTTCTGTTACTTATTTAATCCCAATCGTTGCATTCTTTTGGGGATTGTTAGACAACGAAATGCTTACTCCAATTCAGTTTTTGGGTGCTTTTATTATTTTAGTTGGGGTTTATTTGTCTGCCAAAAAGTAGTTTTCAGATATAGATTAACGAACAGAGACTTTACTTTCGGACAGTCTTTTCATTTGTTTTGTCCTTTTAATAAAGCAACACTTTTTACTTTAAAATGGGTTTTTCTGTAGGGTTTCCAAATTTATCAAAATAAAATATTGGGATTTTAAGTTTTTCTAATCCTGGAATCACCTCTGAACCTTTTCCTGCAATTACAATCCTGGTATTGTCGATAAGAAAATATTTATTGGCGGCACGTTTCACATCTTCAGCAGTTACTGCATTTATAGTTTTAATGTAATTTTCATAAAAATTTTCTGGAAGACCTTCTGTTTCAATATTCAATGCATATCGTGCCACTGCTTGGGGTTGCTGAACCTTCATTACAAATCGTCCGATGTAACCTGCTTTTACATTTTTGAGAACTTCATCACTTACATTCTTAGTTCTGATTCTTTTGATTTCCTTTATAAATTCTAAAACGGCACTATCCGTAACGGCACTTTTTACCGCTGATGAAGATTTCATTTTTGTAACATATTTACCAGCTCCGATGATTGCATTTGCGCCATAAGTCCAACCATGTTCTTCTCTTAAATTCATATTTAAATAGCTGTTGAAATCTCCTCCAAGAATATAAGTTGCTATAGCTGCCGGAAAAAAATCAGGATCACTCATTTTCAAATGTATCGTGTTTACCAATGAAATTTCAGATTGTACTGCATTTGGTACATCCACAAAATTAATTTGGGTAAAGGAGACATCTTCAGGCGCAGCGTAAGTTAATTTGGGAATACTTCTTTTTTCCCAAGATCCAAATAGTTTTTCAACGATGGGTTTGACATTTTTATATTTTACATCTCCAATGATTACCAAATAAGCATTTTCGGGTACAAAATAGTTTTGATAATTGGATTCAATATCGGCGAGGGTTACATTTTTGAGCGTTTCTTCGGAGGTAAATTCACCTGAAGGATGTTGTTTTCCAAAAGTTAAAGCATTAACAACTCTATTGGCAATTGCCGGAACATTTTTTTCTTGGGCTTTTAAACCTTCAAGCATTTTGGCTTTTTCTTTGTCAAATTCCGCCTGGGTAAAATTAGGATTTAATGCGCCATCTGCCATAAGTTCCAGTATTCGGCCAGCATATTTAGAAAGTGAACTTGCATAAGCGCCTTGTGAACTAAAACTCATATCGGCTCCAAGAAAATCTAACTCTTCATTAAAGGCATTTTTCGATATTTTTTTTGACCCATTTCCTATTAATCTACTGCTTAAATCATCGACTCCTTTTTTGTTTTCTTCTGCAAAAGGAGCATTGTCTAAAGTAAGATTACAAATTACTCTGGGTAATTTATGATTTTCGACAATCATCACTTTTAAGCCGTTTGCCAATACAAATGTTTGAGGTTTTTTGATATTTATTACTGGAGCATTTCCAGGTTTGGGTTGTGGGCGTTCTTGTGCTTGCATAATTACGGTTAAGAGCAAAATTAATAATTGAATATTTAGTTTTTTCATGATTCAGACCGTCTTAGTTTTGAACTTTTTCTTTAACGGGAATATAATCCAAAATCAATCTTTGATTTGGATTTAAATATTTTTTGGCAACATCTCTAATTTCTTCTCGAGTGATGGAATGGAAAAGCTCAACCTCAGTATTAATCAAATTTATATCGCCATAAAGCAAATAGTATTTTGCTAGGTTTTCGGCAATTTCTTCCACATTTGCATTGTGGTTTACAAATTGATTGTCAATTATATTTTGTAATTTTTCGTAATCTTTATCAGAAATTAATTCTGTTTGCAGCGTAACAATTTCTTCGTCTATTTCTTTTAAAATGCTCGCAGTTGTGTTTTCTCCAAGCGGAAGGCCATAAATAATATACATTCCATAATCTTCTTGACTATAAGTAAATGCGCCAATTTGTAACGCCATTTTTTTATCATCAACAATTTTTTTATACAATATAGAACTTTTTCCGTTACTTAATAATGAAGAAATCATTTCTAAAACTCTCGCATCTCTAGTTTTCATAGAGGGAGTTCTAAAAGAGGTTACAAGCATTGGAATCTGAATATTTGGGTCTTCGTAGGTTGCTTTAATGGTTTGTGTTATTGGTTCTTCAATAAAAATTTGTTTTTTCAAGTCTTGTCCTCTTGGAATTGTGCCAAAATAGTTGCGAATCCATTCCTTGGCTTGTTTTTTCTCAAAATCTCCAGCAACAACTAAAACAGCGTTGTTTGGAGTATAGAATTTTTTATTGAAAGCTTTAAATTCTTCTAAAGTGGCAGCATCTAAATGGTTCATCGAGCCAATGGTCGTCCAACGATATGGATGATTTTTGAACATATTTTCTTTTACGACGGCAATAAAATTTCCATAAGGTTTATTGTCAAAAACAGTTCTTTTTTCCTCTTTTATAACACTGTTTTGAGTGTCGACACCAATTTGATTGATTACGGGATGCATCATCCTTTCAGATTCCATCCAAAGTCCCAATTCTAGATTGTTTGAAGGAAAAACTTCGTAATAATAGGTTCGGTCATCCGAAGTGTTAGCATTGTTTATTCCTCCATTAGAAGATACTATCTTAAACCATTCGCCTCGTTTAATATTTTCAGTTCCTTCAAACAATAGATGTTCAAAAAAGTGTGCAAATCCTGTTCTCTCTGGATTTTCGTCTTTCGCCCCGACATGGTACATTACCGAAGTAATAACTACTGGAGCAGAGGAATCGTTATGCAAAATAACATGCATACCATTGTCTAAATTATATTCTTCGAAAGCTATTTTCTGAGCCGAAGCAACTCCTCCAAGCATAAGCGCCGTACTTAATACCATTATTGATTTTTTCATGGGGATTAATAAAAAATTTTATTTGCAATTGGTAAAAATAACAACAAATTTTGTTACATCAAAAATACTTTTTTTTAATGATGAATAGCGAATCATTATGATTTTGATAAAAGTTTAACAATTTTCATTTGAAAAAATTGACTTCAAACCATTGGGAAACCCTTGAAAATCATAGGATGAAACAATTCAATTATTTTTTTGAAGGAACTAATTGCAGAATAAATATTTAATTGTATATTTGCAACCTTAAAAATTTATAAAACAATTTGTTATGTATGCAATCGTAGAGATAGCAGGGCAACAATTTAAAGTTAGCAAAGACCTAAAGGTTTACGTTCACCGTTTGACAAATGAAGAAGGAACTAAAGTTTCTTTCGACAAAGTTTATTTGTTAGACGATAACGGTACAATCACAATAGGCGCCCCAGCTATAGAAGGTGCTTCAGTAGAAGCCAAAGTGTTACAACACTTAAAAGGAGATAAAGTAATCGTTTTCAAAAAGAAAAGAAGAAAAGGTTACAAAAAGAGAAACGGTCACAGACAGTATCTTACTCAAATTGTAATCGAAGGTATTACAGCTTCAGCTCCTAAAAAATCAGCTCCTAAAAAAGAAACTGTTGAAGTAGCAACTGAAGAAGTAGCAGCTCCAAAAGTAAAAAAAGCTCCAAAAGCTAAAAAAGAAGATACAGTAGAATAATAACAATATAAAACTAATACGTCATGGCTCACAAGAAAGGTGTCGGTAGTTCCAAGAATGGTAGAGAATCAGAATCAAAACGTTTAGGCGTTAAGATTTTTGGTGGACAAGCTGCTATTGCAGGGAACATCATCGTAAGACAAAGAGGTTCAAAACATAATCCAGGTGAAAACGTTTACATTAGTAAAGATCACACACTACACGCAAGAGTAGATGGAGTTGTTTTCTTCCAAAAGAAAAGAGATAATAAATCGTATGTATCAATACTTCCATTCGAAGTTGAAACATAATTGATTTTCTCAATAATTACAAAACCCGTTTCGTAAGAAGCGGGTTTTTTGTTTTAATTTAAGATGCTCGCTTTAGAATTGGAGACAAATTCAAGTTTTAATTGAAATTCTAATTTAGCGAACTTTTCTTGAGTTAATTTAACTTATTTACAATTTGGTTAAAAGCATCTAATTGATTGGCATGTTGTAAAGCCGTAATATTCGAACGCAAGTTCAATCGTGTAAATACATGAATATCAGAATCCATTAATTGCACATCAATGTGAGTCCCTATACTTGTTTTTAAGCCTTTATAGATTAAAACAGTACTTGTTGTACTCGCGACAGGATCGTGTAACGAATGAAACGCCTTTAGATAAGTCCCAGTTGGAAGTGTCATTCCATCTTCTAGCCCCTTGCGTACCGTTTTCATTACATCATTCAACTCGTTAATGGTTTCATAAGGTCTAAATCGATACCAATATTTATTTTCTTGTGCACTTTGATCCGCTTCAACATAAACCAGCATTGGGCCAATAATCCCCACAGTGGATTGAAGTTTGCTGGAAGCTACAACTATTGGATCAATTAAAAATAAATTTTTAGGATGCAGATGAGAATTAAAATAACCCGATTTTACTAATTCCAGAATTAATGTTCCTCCAGTTGATGAGCCAGCAACGCTGATTTTAGTATAACCCAATTCTATTAATTTTTCGTATTCATCTGTAATGGCTGAACGCCAGTCTTCCCATTTTGATGCTTTAAAAGAATTGTAATCTCTACCGTGTGCGTCTAATAAAACTTGTGATATTCTATAGGTAGATTCATTTGACCAATCTTTAAATTCTTGCCATTCAAAAGTGGTTGCAGAATAGCCGTGAATAACAAGTATAATATGCTTGCTTAAATCTGCGGGCGTTGGAGTAGGATATTTTGCCGAAACTAAAAATTGTTCTGGATTATATAATGAAGGGTCAAAGATAACATTGCCATCAAGTAAATCATCCGTAATTTTAGGGTCACTACACGAGTAGAATACTGTTGTAATCAAAGCTAGGAAAAGGAAGTTTAATTTATTCATTAGTTTTATTTTTTAAACAGCGTATAATAAATGTCGAAATGAAAGTATAGAGGTTGCAAAGTTCCAGGGGAATAGCCCTCTTTTGCGGTAATGATATAAAATCCAGTACCCAAATTTAACGAGATTGGGACTTTTTTAAAATCATAGGTAAAGCCTAGTTCAGGTGCCAAAAGAAAGGAGGTATTTGGAATGTCTTTGAAGATGTCAGATTCTAAATCCGAGTAAAAGTAGCCCATGTTTAATCTGGTTACAAAATGATAGGGTTTGCTTTTGTTGAATAACCAACTGCCAGAAAATATATAATTGTCCTGTTTGATAGCATTCGAATTAAAGGCAGAGCCTAATCTGGAAGTTACATAATCAAACCCAATAAAAAACTGATTGGGTTTAAATTTCGCAAAAGAATATTGAGTTGAAATACCATTTTCCCAATACATTTCCTGTGTTTTCTGTATGCGAACACCAACTTTAAGAGTTTGAGCCTGAGTAATGATACTGCATAAAATTAATGAAACTATAAGTATTTTTTTCAATAGGTGATGGTTTAGGTTAATGCCATGGAATTGAAATCTTAGGTTTTAAAGATTTATACCGAAAGTATGTAATTTATTTTAAAACAGAGACTTATAACTTGAATACTTTAAAAAACAAACCAATAGTTCAAATTTAAAAGCCGTTTCTGTAAATATTTATTCTTTTAAAAAAAGCAAACATTTTTTCTTATTTTTGAAGCCTTTCTAATTAAATGTCCAAAAACATAAAACCTCTAATTGAGAATAATTAAGAGATTTTTAAGCATTAAAAAACCTGTCACAATGACTAGTGACAGGTTTTCTGTTTCTTAATTCTTTTATTTTGAAGTGCTTACGCTCCAAATAGTATTGGTTTTATCGTCAGTAATTAGCAGATTGCCATTAGGCATAGCTATTACTCCAACTGGTCTTCCACGAACGATATCCTTTTGTGGGTCTACAATAAAACCAGTAAGAAAGTCTTCTGATTTTCCTGAAGGTTTCCCATCTTTAAAAGGCACGAAAATAATTCGATATCCTGATATTATTTCCCGATTCCAAGATCCATGTTGTGCGATAAAAGCACCATTTCTGTACTTTTCCGGAAAAGAAGTTCCAGTATAAAATGCTAGTCCAAGAGATGCGGTATGTGCCCCAAGAGGATAATCGGGGACTACCGTTTTTTTTACTAATTCGGGTCTCATTTCTTTTACTCTCACATCTTCATGTTGTCCAAAATAAGCGTATGGCCAACCGTAAAAACTGTTTTCTTTAACTGAAGTAAGGTAGTCGGGAACAAGATTGTCTCCCAATCCATCTCGCTCATTTACTACTGTCCAAAGGTTATTGGTTCCTGGAGCCCAGCCCATTCCAACAGGATTACGAAGCCCAGCCGCATAAACTCTTAAATCAGAACCATCGGGATTTACTTCTAATATATTGGCGCGGAGGAATTCGTTTGCTATTCCATTTTCGGCTATGTTTGAGCCTGAACCCACCGCAATATAGATTTTTGAGTTGTCACTATTGGCAATAATATTTCTAGACCAATGCCTGTTGTGTTTTCCCGCCGGTAGATCGACAATTTTTTCTCCCTTGCCTGTTATTTTTGTCTGCCCAGCCTTATACGGATATCGCAATATTGCATTTGTATTGGCGACATAAAACCAATTGCCAATCACTAACATTCCGAATGGTTGGTTCAGCCCTTCAGTAAGAAAAGTTTCTCTCAAATCAGGAATGCCATCTTTATTGCTGTCTCGAAGTAAGGTAATAATATTAGCACTATGTTTTAAATTATTGGATCTCCAAACTCCTATCAACGTAGCGCCAATTTGTTTGAGTAGGCTGTAATTAGAATTACTTTGAGCAACCAGCACATCGCCATTTGGAGTTACGTACATCCAACGAGGATTTTTAAAACCATCTGCATATTTTGTGACTGTAAATCCTGTTGGTGCTATAGGTGTTTTTCCATCTTTCCATCCAATAACTTTAGAATAATTACCGTTTGATTTGGTAGGAACGCCAAGCGAATCGGCTTTGATCTTTTTTTGCGCTATGCAAAAGAAGGGTAATATGATTAGAGATAAAAGAAGATATTTTTTCATAATTATTTAATTTTAAAATACTTACGAAGTTAATAAGGTGTTTTTAAATTCTTTTTACATTATTTTAGAATTAATTTATATAATTATTGTTTTATGCCACGTATATTTTATTTAGATAAAATGATAATCAATTTGAAACAAAAAGAAATGTTGAAATGGGTATTATATTTTTTAAGAAGCCTTCAAGAGAGGAACCATTTGATTAAAATTTTTAATTTAACTGTTTAGATTATAAAAAAAAAACCTCGCAATTGAAAGGGTTTTCTAATTTGTTTTTTTTAGTTTTAAAACAAACCTTCCACAGACAAGTATCTTTCGCCTGTATCGTAATTAAAAGTCATTACAACCGCTCCCTCAGGAATTGTGTCAAGTTTTTTGGCCACAGCTGCCAATGATGCTCCTGTTGAAATCCCCACAAGAATGCCTTCTTCCTTGGCAATTCTTCTGGCGTATTCGAAAGACTCGTCTTTGCTTACTTGGATCACTTCATCAATTAAATCGCTATTGTAAATTGAAGGAACGAAACCTGCTCCAATTCCTTGCAAAGGATGAGGTGAGTGAGTTCCACCGCTTAACACTGGAGATAATTCAGGTTCCACAGCAATTATTTTTATATTAGGGAATTTAGCTTTCAATACTTTCGCCACACCAGTAATGTGCCCGCCAGTTCCAACACCTGTGATGACATAATCCAATCCATTTGGGAAATCTGCAATAATTTCTTGAGCAGTAGTTTTTTCGTGAATGGCAACATTGGTTGGATTTTCAAATTGTTTTGGAGACCATGAATTTGGAGTTTCCAGAACTAATTCGGCAGCTTTTGCCATAGCGCCTTTAATCCCTATTTCGCGAGGCGTAAGCACAAATTCAGCACCATAAATTTCCATTAATTTTCGGCGTTCAACACTCATGGAATC
>NZ_JAYWCK010000105.1:0-24644 GCF_043780635.1 Flavobacterium sp. | reverse complement strand
ATAGGTAATATCGCCGCCACGATTGATTTTATAGAAAGTCGCACCTTTGGCTTCGAGTTGTTTTTCAGATAAAAGCAGATTTTTTAAATCTCCGCTTTTTCCCAAAGTATAAACGTGTGGATGTTCTACGAAAAGAAAATAATTAGGGGTCTGCTTCGCCTGTTCGCTACCGCTCGAATCAAAACTAAGTTCTTCTCTCCTATTCCTGATTTTCAAATCGACAACTCCCTTGAATAATTCTTCTTGATATTCCCAAGTTGCTTTGTAATCTTTGAGTCCTAAATCTTGAAGTTGGATGATTTTATTCATTTGTTATTAAGAGGAACGAAGCAATCTTTTTTTCGTTCTATTATTTGTGAGTTGCAAAGTTACAAAGATTTTAATCATTATAATTGTTGGTAATGTTGACTATAAAATAAAATGGCACGCGGAGGGCACGGATAAAACGGATTGACACAGATTTTATTTGGGATGCTGAATATTTTTTATGAAATGGTTTTATGAAAAACAAAATGCGTGGAATAGCCCCGATAGTAGCGGCATCCTGCGCTTTTTTGCGCAGATAAAGCGAATAGAGGGACAAATAGTGATGAAAAAGGCAGAATTTCTGCTCCAAAAAACCTTGAACTTTAAACTTTGAACTTGAAACAAAAACTTTATCTTTGCTCTCTTAAAATCAGAATACAATGGCATTATCCGAACAAGAAATCCTTCGTAGAGAAGCACTCACCCAATTACGCAACCTAGGCATTGAACCTTATCCTGCAGCCGAATTTATCACAACCGCATATTCCAGCGAAATCCTAGCTGATTTCGAGAAGTTTGAAGGCAAGGAAGTAATTTTGGCCGGTCGTTTGATGGGAAAACGTATTATGGGAAAAGCCTCATTTGCTGAGTTGAAAGATGCTGAAGGACGCATTCAAATTTATGTTTCGAGAGATGACATTTCGACTGATGAAGAGAAAACGATGTACAATGTGGTTTTTAAAAAACTATTGGATATTGGCGATTTTATTGGGGTTCGCGGGACGGTTTTCAAAACCCAAGTAGGCGAAATCTCTGTTCATGTTTATGGCTTAACGGTTTTGGCGAAAGCTTTAAAACCACTTCCTGTAGTGAAAATTGATGCTGATGGAAAAACCCACGATGCTTTTTCGGATCCGGAACAAAGATACCGTCGTCGTTATGTGGATTTAATTGTAAATGATCACGTAAAAGACACGTTTATAAAACGAACAAAAATTACAAATACCATTCGGACTTTCCTGAATGAAAAAGGATATTTAGAAGTGGAAACTCCGATTTTGCAACCTATTCCTGGTGGCGCTTCGGCAAAGCCATTTATTTCGCATCACAACGCCTTGAATATTCCTTTGTATTTAAGAATTGCAAACGAATTGTATCTAAAAAGATTGATTGTGGGCGGTTTTGATGGCGTTTATGAGTTTGCCAAAGATTTCCGCAATGAAGGAATGGACAGAACACACAATCCAGAATTTACGGTTTTGGAATTTTATGTGGCTTACAAAGATTACAATTGGATGATGGACACAACAGAATCGTTGCTTGAAAAAATAGCGCTGAATGTTCACGGAACGAGCGAGGTAACTGTTGGAGATAAGAAAATAGACTTTAAAGCACCTTATCCAAGAGTTCCAATTCTTCAAGCGATTAAAGACCACACCGGTTTTGATGTTGCCGGAATGAATCATGAACAATTATTGGAAGTGGCCAAAAAATTGCATTTAGATGTTGATGCCACGATGGGTGTTGGAAAATTAATTGATGAAATTTTTGGTGAAAAATGTGAACATTTATTTGTTCAACCTACATTTATTACTGATTATCCAAAAGAAATGTCGCCCTTGTGTAAATCGCACCGAGACAATCCGGATTTGACGGAACGTTTTGAATTGATGGTGAACGGAAAAGAATTGGCCAACGCTTATTCTGAATTGAATGATCCAATTGACCAGCGCGAACGTTTTGAAGAGCAAATGCGTTTATCCGAAAAAGGAGATGATGAAGCTATGTTTATTGATCAGGATTTCATTCGTGCATTAGAATATGGAATGCCGCCAACTTCGGGAATCGGAATTGGAATCGACAGACTTGCAATGCTGATGACTAACAATAGTTCGATACAAGAAGTGTTGTTCTTTCCGCAAATGCGACCAGAGAAAATACAAGTTCAAGTTGAATTGTTGGATGAAGAAAAATTAATCCTGGCACTTTTGCAAACCAATGAAAACAAAATGGATTTGAGTGTTTTGAAAATCAAATCGGATTTGAGTGGCAAGAAATGGGATGCCGCTATGAAAGGCTTGGCGAAACACGGATTGATAAAAGTGAGTTTAATAGAAGATAAAAAAATTGTGGAATTAGCGGGATAATATTTTTAACAAACCCTACAGCTTTTAAAAACCTGTCGGGTTTTGAAATATAAAAAAGGAGCTCAATTGAGCTCCTTTTTTTGAATTAATAAATTAAAATCTATAATTACGGCAACCTTTATTACATATCTATTCCCAATCCAGTAATCGTTTTTCTCCTTCAATCTTCTTGATATCGGTAATGTCTTGAGATAGTTCTATCACTCCTTTGTAGTTTTTATCGGCATCTCTGACAGCAAAATAACGGATGTAAATCAATCTGTCTTTGAAATTAATCCAGAACGAAGATTCGTTTTGAGTGCCATTTTTAAACCCTTCAATGATTTTAAGAACCGTTCCCACGCTTTTTGGAGGATGGCAAAACTTCACTTCACGACCAATGATTCCGGCACTTCTTGGAAAAACACGTTCTTCACCACGATTGTAGAAAATCACTTTGTCGTTTTCATCTACAAAAGTCAAATCGAGAGGCATCGTTTTTAAAAGCAAATTCACTTGCTCCACGGTCATATAACCTTCGTCATAATGTGAAGTTTTTTCAGTTGAGAAAGTCATTTCTCTTTTGGTAAAATCGGCACTCGGGTGAATGTATTCCACATTTGGGAATGCAACTGGCGGTTGTGGCAACATCCAACCCATTTCCTCTTCGCCTTTGCGCATACTAATCCAATCTTTTTCAGTAAGCAAATCCAAAGCATTGGGAAACAAAACGTTGTCTTCCGTTTTCATTAATCTAGAAATCCCTTCAACCAAAAAAGGCGTGTTGGTTTTTATCTTTTCAAATTCCTTTTCATCTAAATTTTTACGCATTAATTTAAATTGTTCTCTCAAATTATCGTGAAAACCCCACATTCCCTGCGAAGGTCCGCTCCATCCTTTTTTTTCCAAAAACGGAAAAAGTTGGTTTTCTTTTCTTGCAAATCGTTTTTCTATGGTTTGCAATTGGTTGAAAATATTCGTGTATTTCTGAAATTCCTCTTTTGAATCTATTACTGAGATTTCTTCTAAAAGACTCACTATTATTTCTCTTTCCTGATAATATATACTTACCGGATGTCCTTCGGGAAGTGCTGCTGAATCTGTGTTATTGTTCATTTTGTATTTATTTTTGATGTTTAATTTTCTCGTATAATTTCACTAACGACTGCAATAATTCTACTGGTGTTGTCAGGATTTGGTAGTGATTTTGCCCAAACATTTGGGGTAAATAATATTTTGCTTCGGCTTCAATAGCCAATGCGTAGGAATTTATATTTCTGCCGTTAAGTTCCCTGAGTGCTTGTTTCACGTCGTTTATGCCGTACTTGCCTTCGTATTTATCGTAATCGTTTGGTTTTCCGTCAGAAATCAGGATTACCCATTTATTTTTAGTGCTTCTTTTGTCCAATCTTGCTCCTGTGTGTCGCAAAGCAGCGCCAATTCTGGTATAGCCATTGGGTTCCACGGCTCCTATTTTATGTTTGGCAACGTTCCAACTTTCGTCAAAATCCTTCAAGGTCAAATACGTAGAAAAATTACGCGTTTTAGAATAAAAACTATCAATCGAAAAATCGATATTGAATTCATTCAAGATTTCTCCAAAGAGAATCGAAACGTCTTTTTCCACATCAATCACTCGGTTTCCTGCAGCATAACCATCGCTAGAAAGACTGATGTCCAACAGAATTAAAATAGACAAATCTTTCTCTTTTTTTCGATTCGAAACATATATTTTCTCGGAAGGTGTTCGTTGCGAATGAACGTCAACATACAAATCCGTGATGGCATCAATATCGAATTCATCGCCTTGTGTTTGGCGTTTTTGCTGCTGCATTTTGTTGTTTACATTGGTCAACATTTTGCGCAAGCCCATCAGCGTGGATGCATTTTTTGTGATCGTATTTTTATAATAATTGCTGTCTGTTTTTTGTTGTGATTTTGGATACACTTTACAGAAATTCTCTTTGTAGGATTGTTTACTAAAATCCCATTCGTTATAGGTTAAATGAAAACCTTTGGCATCCATTTCGGCACTTTCAGAAATGGTAGTATTTTCAATAAAATCAGCTTGATACACGGAATGCGAAGTGTCATCCACCCGAACGGTGTATTTCATATTCAATTCTTCTAATGCTTCTTGGTGGTCTTCGAGTTCGTCTGAACCATCAAAATCACGCCAAGTTCCGTTGAATTCCTCTGCAGTTTCAACCTTTTCGAAATTGTGCAACAACACATAATCTTCCTGTTGTTTTTTATCTAATTCGACAGTAATCACTTCTTCCACCGCTTTTGCTTTTAGCGTGGTTAAAGCTTGATTTTCATTTCCGTTTTTTGTTTTGTCCGAGAAGTTTTCGAGAACAGAATCTGTTTTTTGTTCTTTTTCGTTTTGCATCCATTTTCCATAAATCCAAGAAAAGTCGGAAGGGTTTTTGGCATCTGATTTTTGTTCGAAATGTAGTTTTGCTTTTGTATAAAATTCCTTCATCACTGAAAACTCTTCAAACAAAACTTCCAAAACTTCATTTGATGTTTCTTCGGCTTTTTGTTGTGAAAGCGACAAGGATTGTTCGGTTTTGGTTGATTTCCAATTCAAATCCAAACGTTGCTGAATAGTTAAATATAAAATCCTGAAAAGGTAAAATTTTCGATTTTCTTCAATAGTTGAAAATTCGGCAAAGGAAATGGGAAGGAAAAAATTATTATTTTTATAGCCACCTTCTCGTTCCGCTGGAAAAATTTCGATTGGCATTCCAGTAAATGCTCGTGCCAAAATAGTTAATCGTGGCTTGATGTCATTCAAAGAAATAGTTCTGGCACTTATTTCAGAATTCACTTTTTTTCTCCTTTTTAAATGCTTGAAAAACTTTCCAACTATATATTCATCTATCTCGAAACCCATTTTTGTTAGTGTTCAGTTTTGTTAGTGGTCAGTGGTCAGTGGTCAGTGGTCAGTGGTCAGGTTTTTATATCATCAAATTGCACAAATCTTTCAATGCTTCCACGATTTGCAAATCATCGGTTAATGGTTCTACAATGGCAACGTGAACGGACAATCTTTTTGGCAATCCGCTGTGAATTATTTTCGCCGCATCGACCAAAAGTCGTGTCGAAACTGTTTCGGTCAAACCTAATTCGGTTAAATTCCTGATTTTGTTTCCAATGGCAACCAGTTTTTTGGCTGTATCTTGGTCAATATCGGTTTCATTAGTTAGAATTTCAATCTCAATTTTCGGTTCTGGATAATCGAAAGAAACTGCAATAAATCGTTGACGCGTAGAAGGTTTCAATTCCTTAAAACCTCTTTGGTATCCCGGATTAAAAGAGGCGACCAGCATAAAATCGTCGTGTGCTTTTACCGTTTCGCCCAATTTGTCGATGAAAAGTTCGCGTCTGTGATCGGTCAAAGAGTGAATGGCAACAATTACATCGGGACGCGCTTCGGCAATTTCATCCAAATAAATGATGGCACCTTCTTTTACGGCTGTTGTCAATGGGCCGTCGAGCCAAATCGTTTCGGCACCTTTTATGATAAATCGCCCAATCAAATCGGTCGATGACG
Organism: Flavobacterium sp.; assembly: GCF_043780635.1. Lineage (GTDB taxonomy): Bacteria > Bacteroidota > Bacteroidia > Flavobacteriales > Flavobacteriaceae > Flavobacterium. Next base: position 18,713 of record NZ_JAYWCK010000105.1, on the reverse strand, counting down.
TTTCTTCGTGGCAGCTAATGGTAATGATTTTTTTATCCAATTGATGCGCCATATATTCAACAAAACGAGATTTTCCAGTACCTGTTGGTCCTTTTAACAGAAAAGGAATTTTGTTTTTATAGGCTTGGTTAAAGATTTCAATTTCTTTACCTACTGCGTGATAATAAGGTGTATTTTCTAACATTTTATTTTTATTTAAAAAAGACCAGAACCCATTAACCGTTTTTTTCTTTGGAAATGCATTTCTAAAAAAAGGGCGGTTAAAGGATTCTGGCAGGCAATAATTGAATTAGTTAGTATTCAGTTTTATTTAATTTCTTCTAAAGCTTGGTCTGTAGGTCTGCCATATTTGATAAAATCGTAGATAAACAGGGCAATTCCCACAGTAAACATTGTACCGCAAATAAGAAGTACCACAAAGTGAACGGCGATTTCGTTTTGAACATCTCCAAACTCCATTTTCATTTTTCGTTCTAAATATACTTGAGCAACACCAGCAACACCAAAGGCTACCGTCATTCCCAGAATTCCAATATTGGACAACCAAAAAGCCATATGACCTTGAGTACTATCGTAACGTTTTCTTCCCGTTAAATTAGGCATTGCATAACTAATTATTGCCAAAACAATCATCGCATAAGCACCCCAAAAGGCGTAGTGACCGTGCATTGCTGTTACCAAAGTTCCGTGTGTGTAAAGATTTACTTGTGGTAAAGTATGTGCAAAACCAAGTAATCCAGCACCAATGAAGGAAACTACAGCCGAACCAATGGTCCAGAATAAAGCAATTTTATTGGGATGACTTTTTTCGCCTTTTCGATACATATTGATAGCAAATAACGCCATTGCCAAGAAAGCCAAAGGTTCCAAAGCGGAGAAAATACCACCAACAATCAACCAAATTTTATTTACACCTATATAATAATAGTGATGTCCTGTTCCCAAAACTCCCGAGAGGAAAGTCAATCCAACAATTACGTACAACCATTTTTCGATAACTTCTCTATCGACTCCCGTCAATTTAATCAATAAGAACGAAAGAATACCGCCCATAATTAATTCCCAAACACCTTCAACCCACAAGTGAACAACCCACCAACGGAAGAAAGAATCCATAACTTGGCTTTTAAACCAAATCATTCCTGGCAAATAAAGCAAAGCAGCAAACAACAAGCCCATTGACAAAACCAAAGCGGTAGTAGTTTGACGTTTCCCTTTGAAAAGAGTTCCTAAAATCAATCCTAGGAAAAGCAATACATTTACAACTACTAAATAGTCTAATTCTCTTGGAATTTCAAGGAATTTCCTTCCTTCCCAATGGTTGAAGTGAAAACCAACTACGGCTACAACACCAACAATTGCTAACGAAATAAGCTGAACATACGCCCATTTTACGCTAATCAATTCATGTTGCGCTTCTTCTGGAATAATGTAATAAGCCGCACCCATAAAACCGGTTAAAAGCCAAACCACCAATAAATTGGTATGAACCGCACGAGCTACGTTAAAAGGAATAATATTGTGTAATCCTTGAATTCCTATACGGTCAAAGCCCATAATAAAGCCATAGATAATTTGCAGCGAGAACAAAAGCATACACAATGCAAAAAACCAATAGGCTACTTTTTGTGATTTATATTTCATAATATATAATTTTAATTTTTTATTTTAGATAAAGGAGAAATTACACGGTCAAAACCATTCAAGTCGATTTTTCCAATCCATTTGAAATATGCAACAACAGCATCTGCATCAGCTTCGTTCATTGCATAAGCTACCATTTTTCGACCTCGTGGTTGCCAAGGTTCTTTAGACATTAAGACAATTTTTACATAAGCCTCACCTCGACGATTGATGACTTTGGTCAATTCCGGAGCATAATAAGCACCTTCTCCCAGAATGGTGTGACAACCCATACAATTGTTGGATTCCCAAATTTCTTTTCCTCTCACGACATTTTTATCGATTGAAGCGTAATTGGTTTGATCATTACTGGGCATAAACGAATAAATAGTCAGCCCTATAAAAATTAAAAAGGTGACCAATGTTCCTCCCAGAAAAAATGCTCTTGCTTGTGATTTTGAAAGCATAATTTTCAGTTTTTTTGTTAGTTAATAAATTTACTTGTTTAAATAGCAGATAAAACCATCCATTATTTATTTGATGCAAAGTAAGCATCGAAATATTTAGTGGCTTATGATTCCAATCATATTTAATGTAGTAATATTTAGATAAAATTTTGGACTAAAAAACTTAAAAATTGATTTAGTTTAAGATTCCTTTTTTATCAACTTTTGTTAATAAAAAAATGATAAAAAAAATGAAATATGATTTAAATCATATTAAATAAAATTATAAATCAGTAAAATTATGGTCAGTAAAATCCAGTAAAAAATAAATCTAAAGTACTGGCATTTAAACCCCTGCTAAAACAAAAATAATGAACATACAAGAAAAAACTACGATTGGAGATTTTGTAGCTCACGATTTTAGAACTGCCGCAATTTTCACAAAATATGGAATTGATTTTTGCTGTAAAGGACAAAGAACTATCGATGAAGTTTGCACAAAGAAAAACATAAATGAAGCTCAATTATTAAATGAGTTAAATGCAGTTCTGGCAATTAAGGATGATTCGGGAATCGATTTCAATTCTTGGCCTTTGGATTTATTAATAGATTACATCGAGAAAACCCACCACCGTTTTGTAGAAGAAAAAACTCCTGTTTTACTTCAATTTTTAGATAAATTGTGTAATGTTCACGGAAGTAATCATCCTGAATTATTCGAAATCACAGAACTATTTAAAGCCAGCGCAGGAGAATTAGCTCCGCATATGAAAAAAGAAGAATTGGTTTTATTTCCGTTCGTTAACAGAATGATAAATGCTACAAAAAGTCATGGATCTATTGGCAAACCTCATTTTGGAACCGTAAAAAATCCCATTTCAGCAATGATGGTGGAACACGATAATGAAGGAGAACGCTTCAGAACAATTGCTTCGCTGACCAACAATTACACCCCGCCTGACGATGCATGTAACACCTATCGCGTGACTTATGCAATGCTTGAAGAATTCGAACTAGACTTACACAAACACATTCATCTGGAAAGTAATATTCTGTTTCCAAAAGCAAAAGCTTTAGAGAAATTTTTCTCAACCGAAGAATAAAAAACACATCCAATATAAAACACAAAATCATTAAATACTATGGAAAAGTACGTTATCAAAAGGAACGGAGATTACAAACCGTTTGAAAGTTTCAAAATTGAGGATGCCATCTCAAAAAGTTTTAAAAGTGCTACCATAGCATTCGACGAAAGTGTTTTTGAAAATGTTATCAAGGGATTACAATCCAAAGAAACTTGGGCGGTCGAAGAAATTCAGGATTTAATCGAGAAAAGCCTTTTCGAAAAACAATACTTTGAAGTGATGCGTTCCTTTATGTTGTACCGTCACACCCGAAAATTGCAGCGGGAACATATTGAAGGTATCAATGACGACACAACTTATGTTGACAGTTCACAAACTATCGCCGAATATATCGAACAAACAGATTGGCGTATTAATGCTAATGCAAACACCTCTTATTCCAATGCCGGTTTAGTGAATAACGTAGCCGGAAAAATCATTGCTAATTATTGGCTGGACAAGGTTTACACCAAAGAAGAAGGTTATGCGCACAGAAATGGCGATGTTCATATTCACGATTTAGATTGTTTGACAGGATATTGTGCTGGTTGGAGTTTACGCGTTTTGCTGAACGAAGGTTTCAACGGAATCCGTGGCCGAGTTGAAAGTAAAGCACCATCACATTTTAGGGAAGCTTTGGGACAAATGGCAAATTTCCTAGGAATTTTACAAAGCGAATGGGCTGGTGCGCAAGCTTTCAGTTCGTTTGACACTTATTTAGCTCCTTATGTATTCAAGGACGATTTATCTTTTGACGACGTGTTAAAAGCAGTTCGTAGTTTTGTCTATAATTTGAATGTTCCTGCGCGTTGGGGACAATCTCCTTTCACAAATATTACTCTGGATTGGGTTGTTCCAGAAGATTTGAAAACACAAATTCCAACAAAAAATGATTTTCATTTTTTCGAAAACAATTTCAATCACGACCTTCTAGTAAGAGCGCAAGAACGCGGAGTTACGAAAGTAACCGATTTGCGTTACGAGCATTTTCAAAAAGAAATGAACCTCATCAACAAAGCCTATTATACGGTTATGACCGAAGGCGATGCGAACGGACAACCTTTTACCTTCCCGATTCCAACGGTGAATATCACCGAAGAATTTGATTGGGACGGCGAAAACACCGATTTACTTTTCGAAAACACGGCAAAAATAGGCTCTTCCTATTTCCAAAACTTTATTGGAAGCCAATATAAATTAGATGAAAATGGCAATAAAGTAGAAAACGAAAGTGCATATAAGCCAAATGCCGTTCGCAGTATGTGTTGTCGTTTACAACTCGATTTACGAGAATTGTTAAAACGTGGTAATGGTCTTTTTGGTAGTGCCGAAATGACGGGAAGTATTGGAGTCGTTACCATAAATATGGCTCGTTTGGGCTATCTATACAGAGGAAATAAAGAAGAATTATACAAACAATTAGACAAATTATTATACATTTCTAAATCGACTTTAGAGAAAAAACGTGTGTTCATTCAGGAAATGTATGATCGCGGTTTATATCCTTATACCAAACGTTATTTGCAACATTTCAGAAACCACTTTTCGACTATTGGAGTGAACGGAATCAACGAAATGATTGTCAATTTTACCGGAAAACAAGATACAGTAACTTCTACGTCAGGAATTGACTTTGCTTCCGAAATTTTGGAGCATATTCGTGGTCGTATGAAAGAATTCCAAGAAGAAACCGGAAATTTATACAATCTTGAAGCAACACCAGCCGAAGGAACTACGTATCGTTTTGCCAAAGAAGACAAAAAGCGTTTTCCAAATATCATACAAGCCGGACAAGAGGACAATATCTATTACACAAACAGTTCGCAAATTCCGGTTGATCACACCGAAGATCCTTTTGAAGCTTTGCTTTTGCAGGATGAATTGCAATGTAAATATACTGGAGGAACTGTTTTGCACTTGTATATGAGCGAAAAAATGAGTTCGCCGGAAGCCTGTAAACAGTTTGTCAAAAAAGTAGTGTCGAGTTTCAGATTGCCTTATATAACAGTAACGCCCGTGTTTAGCGTTTGTCCTGTTCACGGTTATTTGAATGGTGAACACGAATATTGCCCAAAATGTGATGATGCCCTAATCGAAAACAAAAAAAATGAAATATATGAAAACAGAAACTAATCCAATTCTGGAACAAAACCAGCATTTGAGAACCAAATGTCTTGTTTACACGCGCGTAATGGGCTATCACAGACCCGTAGAAAGTTTTAATATTGGTAAGAAAGGTGAACACAAACAACGAACTCATTTTACTGAAGGAAAATGTTAGTAAGCCCATTTACAGCTTAACGCCTTTTACTTTATTGGATTATCCGCATAAATCAGCCTGTATTCTTTGGTTTGCAGGCTGTAATATGCGTTGTTTATATTGCTACAACCCCGAAATCGTACTTGGAAAAGGAAGCCTTTCTATTGAAAAAATACTTTCTTTTCTGCATTCTCGAAAAAACTTGTTGGACGCCGTAGTTTTTAGCGGTGGAGAATGTGTCTTACATAAAAACATACTTCCTCTAATTACCGAAGTCAAAAAAATGGGCTTTCTGGTAAAAATAGACACCAATGGAAGTTCCCCTGACGTAATGCAACAATTGCTAAAACAAAACTTGATTGATTATATTGCTTTAGATTTTAAGTCTCCAAAATCGAAATTTCAATCCATCACCCAATCTGATTTATACGCTTCTTTTGAAGAAACATTAAACTTGATTCTAAAATCTGAAATTCCATTTGAAGTTCGGACGACTTATCATTCTGATTTGCTGACAGAAGAAGACTTGGAGGAAATGGTTCGCTTTCTGGAAAATAAGAAATATACGGGCAATTATTACATTCAGTATTTCAAAAATAATGTGGAAACACTTTCAAAATTAGAACGTTCTTACAATAGAATCGATTGCGAAAAATTATCCACAACAACAATAAAGATTATTTTAAGAGAGTAAAACTAATTTCTAATATTAAAAAAATGTTTTCAAAAACCTGTGAATACGCAATTCGTGCTTCGATTTTTATAGCTTCTCAATCTTACCAAAACAAAAGGGTTACTATAAAAGATATTGCCGAAAAGATTAATTCTCCCAAATCTTTCACAGCAAAGATCCTCCAGATTTTGGTTAAAAACAATCTTGTTCATTCCGTTCAGGGAATAGGTGGTGGTTTTGAAATTCCAAAAGAATTTATCAATGAAATCAATCTTTCACAAATCGTAACCGCTATCGATGGCGATTCGATTTTCACTTGTTGTGGTTTGGGATTAGGAAAATGCTCTGAAATTCATCATTGTTCCGTTCACGAAAAATTCAAAGATATCAGGAGTGAGATAGTCTCTATGCTTGTCAATACCAATCTTGAAGAACTCGCATTAGGGATTAAATCAGGGGATTCTTTTTTGAAGTGATAAGAAAACACAATAAACATAAAAAAGCCCGCCTAAAAAATCAAGCGAGCTTTTACTATGAATAAATATTTTTAAGCCACTACTAATTCTGGCACTTCCACACCACTCAACTCCTTTAAATAATGGTTAAGTTGTCTTTGAATCTCGCTGATGCTTTTTTCAAAATAATTTGTAGTTGAAAAAAAGTTCTGATAAAAATCAATCCCTTCTATTAAATTGCTTTTAAAAGCTTTCAATTTCTTTATCTGTGAAGCAGTAACCTCATTTGAAAGAATACTGATTTCATTTTTCAAATAATCAATATACATTTTCAATTCCTTGATAAATAAATTTGGACGATTGACATCCGTCATTACATTGGCATTGCCGTAAATGTGCTGTACCATTTCAGAAAGCGAAACTTCCTTGTCAAAATAAGCCATATTTGGACCAGGACAAATAATCACGCCTTGTGATTGTCCCGTAATTTTTATATCATTTTCTAAATAAGACGCATTAGCAAGACCTACACAAAGACATGCTTTTTCGGTGATATCAAATTTCATTTTCTCGAAAGTTTCTACTGATATAGTGTCTTTGATTTCTTCTAATCCATCTAATTTTACATCTTGATATTTCTTTGAAGCCGTGCAAATCCCGTCAGCTCCAAATTCTTTGCTTAGAGCCAAAAACTTTTTCGGACAAGAACTTCCTGCTTTATTATCATCAATACGTTTTTGTTTGAACATTTCATTTGTCGTTCCTCTCAAGGTGTTGAATGGCACTCCCAAAGGCGAAATATGACTCAAATACAAATCTTCTTCTTTGGCTTCTATCAATAATTCTCGGGTGTCCTTATCCACTGAAGTAGCTTCTGGAACCAATAAAAATGGCGTTCCCCAACCTACAGAATTCACATTGTAATAATCTATTAAAAAATCGTGTTCCTCAGCAGTTCCTACGCCACCTTGAACAGTAATTTTTAAATCCAATGGTGTTGAAGGAATATGCATTTCCTTTTGCCCCAAAGCTTTTACCATCAAATCGTGAGCTGATTGTATTAATTGGTCTTTTTTATGTTTGAATTCTTCTAAAATTGGACCCAATAAATAACCATCGGTAGCAAAAGCATGTCCGCCACAATTCAATCCTGATTCTATTCTGTATTCAGAAACCCAAAGTCCTTTTTTTGCTAAAAAGTTTCCTTGTATCATTGCCGAACGGAAATCGCTTACTTTTAGAATAATTTTCTTTTTCAAATTGTTATCGAAATCAGGAAAAAAGGCTGAAAAATTTTCGAAATAAGCAAATAATCTTGGATTCATCCCCGCAGAAAGAACTACTGAAGATGTTAAATTGCTATTGGCAAACCCACGAAGAGCAGCGTGTGCATCATTAAACTCTACAGGCAATTGTTCTTTTTTATCGAAATTGTCTTTATCGAGTTTAGTCATAATATTCACGTCAATATCTCCTGGAGAAAGATTAGTTTCAAGGTAATTTTTGATGTTTTCCTTAAAAGCAATTCCATCTTCCATCAAGTGTTCCAATCCTTTTTTAATTTCGGATTTGTTAGGCAACATTGCAATAAAATTTTCCAATGCTTGTTTACTTTCGGCCAATTCAGTTTTGAAATTTTCAAATTTTTCTTTTACGATTTTATCGACCAAGTTCAAATAAGAAGTAATTCGTTCTGCACGATAATCGTGAATTTTTTGGGTAATTTCTTGATAGGGAACATCAAATTTTCTGCTGTAAAAAGCTCTCATTCTTTCAATAAGCTCATCATCCGCAATAGAAATCACTGATGAAATTCCGTACTTTGCCACTCGAATAGGGCTGTCAATTGTGAAAGCCAATCCCATAACCGGAATGTGAAAAGTATGTAACTGTTTATTTGTTGTCATGCACTAAAATAATTTTGTTTAAAGAATTAACAACAAATATCGGGAATGCCATTAATATAAAACCTGATAATTATCATATGTTCCACGAGTTTAATAATACTTTAGGGCAATAATTCGTATAATCTTATAAGTGAGCAAAAAAAACACAATCTTATTTGAGTTTATTGTTTTTTAAATAAGTGTATCTTTGTATAAATAATTTTAAAAAAATTAAAAATTAAAATTAATTGAGGAATGAAAAGTCTTAAAGAACGAATATTGGAATTAAAAAAAGAGAAAAATGCGGTTATTTTAGCGCATTATTATCAGGAAGCCGATATTCAGGATGTAGCAGATTATGTGGGCGACAGTTTAGGATTGTCGCAGGAAGCAATGAAAGTGGATGCTGATATTATCCTTTTTGCAGGAGTACATTTTATGGCCGAAACGGCAAAAATTTTAAACCCAAATAAAAAAGTAATTCTTCCGGATTTGAATGCAGGCTGTTCCCTTGCTGAATCCTGTCCTGCAGATTCCTTTAAGAAATTTATTGATCAACATCCCGGTCACGTAGTTATCACTTATGTGAATTGTTCAGCCGAAGTTAAAGCTTTGACTGATATTGTTTGTACTTCGTCCAATGCCGTAAAAATAGTGGAATCGATTCCAAAAGAAACTCCAATCATTTTTGCGCCAGATAAAAACTTAGGAAAATATATCATCGAAAAAACCGGACGCGAAATGTTGCTTTGGGACGGTTCTTGTGTGGTACATGAAGCTTTTTCATTTGATAAATTGATTGCACTTTATAAAGAAAATCCCGATGCCAAAATCATTGCACATCCAGAATCTGAAACACATATTCTAAAAACAGCAGCCTATATAGGTTCAACTGCAGGAATGATTGAGTTCGTAAAAAAAGATCCAAACCATAAATTTATTGTTGCCACCGAGGCAGGAATTTTGCATAAAATGCAACAAGAAGTTCCACATAAAATATTAATTCCTGCACCAGCAAAAGACGATAACACTTGTGCCTGCAGTGAATGCCCTTATATGAAAATGAACACTTTGCAGAAAGTATATGACTGTTTGCTTAATGAAAGCCCAGAAATTACTATACCTGCAAATATTATGAAAAAAGCATTGATTCCTATTGAAAGGATGCTTGAATTATCAAAATAATGATCCAAACAAATTACTTAATTATAGGTTCCGGAGTAGCAGGATTGACTTTTGCCCTAAAAATTGCAGAGCGATTTCCGGATAAAAAAGTAACGATTGTAACCAAAGCAAATGCGGATGAATCCAATACCAAATATGCTCAAGGCGGTATTGCTATCGTAACCGACAAAGAAGAAGATTCTTATCAAAAACATATTGAAGATACCCTTATTTGTGGTGATGGATTGTGTGATAAATCTGTGGTGGAAATGGTTATCACCGAAGGTCCAAAACGTTTAAAAGAATTGATTGAATGGGGAGCGAAATTTGACAAAAACGTCGAAGGAACTTTAGATTTAGGAAAAGAAGGAGGTCATTCAGAAAACAGAGTCGTTCATCATAAAGACCAAACAGGTCAGGAAATTCAACGTGCCATTTTATCCCAAGTACACCAAAAAGAAAACATCAGCGTTTTAGATTACCATTTAGCCATTGATTTAATTACGGAAAATAATCGGTGTTTGGGCGCTTATGTTTTGGATGAAAAAACGAACGAAATCCTAACTTTCAAATCTGATTTTACGTTGCTTGCCACTGGCGGAATTGGTCATCTTTATGGCCATACCACAAATCCGGTAATTGCTACCGGTGATGGAATTGCAATGGCTTTCCGCGCAAATGCCGTTATCAAAGAAATGGAATTTATTCAATTTCACCCTACCGCTTTGTATGATGCTACCACAGGAACTTCCTTTTTAATTTCGGAAGCGGTTCGTGGTTTTGGCGCTTATTTGCGAACCAAAAATGGACATCGATTTATGCTGGATTATGATTCCAGAGGCGATTTGGCTTCTAGAGATATTGTTTCGCAAAGCATTGATTTAGAGCTTAAAAAATCTGGCGATGACTGTGTTTATCTCGATTGTACCCATCTTGATATGAGTGCTTTTATAATACATTTTCCAATGATTTATGAGCGCTGCAAAAGCCTTGGAATTGATTTGGCAAAAGATTGGATTCCCGTAGTTCCTGCGCAACATTATCTTTGCGGCGGAATTGTGGTTGATAAAACCGGCAAAACTTCAGTTGAGAATTTATTTGCTTGTGGCGAATGTTCAAGAACTGGATTACACGGTGCCAACAGATTAGCATCAAATTCATTATTAGAAGCTTTAGTTTATTCGGATAAAATCTATAATTATTTGGCGAATACTTCTTTCGATAAAATTCAATTTAACTACTCAGTTTCCGACTGGAAACTAGTTGAGAAACCAGCAATTAATCAAGATTATGTTGCTAAAAGAAAAGCAGAATTACAGCTTTTGATGCGCCAAAATGCAGGGATTGTTCGAAATGATCCTGATTTGCTTAAAGCCAAAGAAAAACTCACTCTTTGGAAAAATGAAATCGAAGAAAAAATAAATAATTACCAAATTAATGCTGACTTGTGTGAGTTGCAAAATTTGATAACCATTGGAATTCTAATTGTGCAGCAATCTATTGACCGAGATGAAAATCGAGGTGGTTTTGTGAAGATTAATAGTTAAATTCAACATTCAAAAAGAAATTCCTTCCTTTTCTTGGAATGTTATTCCAATCTGAAAAAGCAGAATAATAGGAATAAAAATATTCTCAATTCCTGCTTTTAGATTCCATATGCTTTTTTCAAAATGAAAAGAATATCCTGAATCAAAACTTAAAATTGCTTACGCCGGCGTCCTTTCTTCCCCATAAAAAGCACTGTATTGAGTTTGAGTTGCCATCCATGAACAGCAACATAAACAACCCAAATAAGAAAATTATCTTTTTCACAATACAGAGATATGATTTCAATAAAAATTATTTTTATGATTTTGGTCATATTTTTTTTAACTTTATAAAAATTAAATTTGCGGCCATAACTTGTATTTGCCTGGTAAATTGCTAAAAAATACATAAAACACTCAAAATAAGTTATGCAAATAGATCTAGATTTACTTTATTCCTGGGGTGCAGTTGCAAAAAAATACAAAAAAAATGAGATTGTTTTTGACGAAGACGAAGTAGCTTATTTTTACTATCAAATTCTAGATGGAGGTGTTAGGATGTATAATTCTAATGAAGAAGGAAAAGAGTTTACGCAAGGGCTTTTTAGTAATGGGGAGGGTTTTGGCGAACCTCCCTTGTTTATTGATGAAAGTTATCCTTCAAAAGCAATAACGATTCAGGACAGTACTATTCTAAAATTATCAAAGGATAAATTTTTGAAAATTTTGGATGAATATCCAACCATTCAAAAAGATTTTTTGATATTATTTGCCAAAAAAATTCATTCAAAATCAAGAACATCAAAAGAAATTATCAATCAAAAACCTGAATTTAGAATCATCGCTTTTTTGAATTCTTACAAAAAAAAATCAGGAAACAGTTCCGAGAAAACTCTAATTCCATTTACTCGTCAAGAAGTTGCCAATTATACTGGATTAAGAGTGGAAACGGTAATACGGGTATTTACCAAAATGAATGAAACAAACAAAGTAGAAATCATCAATCATAAAATTTATTATTAATGCAATTAAATATCAAATTTTGGCTAAAGTTCTCCTTATTGAACCTTTGTATAGTTGCATCACTTGGCGTTTTAATGCGTTATAAAATAGGTTTTGAATTTCCATATTTTGATCAAAAACATCTTCAGCACTCCCACTCTCATTTTGCTTTTGCCGGTTGGATTAGCCACACATTAATGGTTTTGATGGTTTATTATCTTCAAACCAAAATAGCTGAATTTAAGGGAAATAAATACAAAAAAATAATTATAACAAATTTAATTTGTTCCTACGGGATGCTTATTTCCTTTATTATTGAAGGTTACGGATTGTATTCCATATTTTTTTCGACAGCATCCATATTTGTAGCTTATTTTTTTGGCTACCAATTCATTAAGGATTTAAAACTATTAGATGACGATTTGTTGTCAAAAAAATGGTTTAAAGCCGCCATTTTTTTTAATGTTATTTCTTCTTTGGGTACATTTTATTTGGCTTATATGATGGCCACAAAAGATTTTGTTCAGGATCTATATTTGTCCTCGATATATTATTATTTGCATTTTCAGTACAATGGATGGTTTTTCTTTGCTTGTATGGGCTTGATTTTCGGCTTTTTAAATCTACGAAAATCAGAACATCCCTTTTACGAAACAGCTTTTAAATTGTTTGCAATAGCTTGTATTCCCGCTTATCTTTTGTCAATACTTTGGCTGGATTTACCTATTTGGCTATACGTAATTACAGTACTTTCCGCCTTAATTCAGGTTTTTGCATGGTTCAAATTTTTATTGATTTTATGGAAAACCAGAAGAAATTCACTTGAAAATTATTCTCCGTTATTACAATACATTTTGTTGTTTGTTGGCTTTGCTTTAAGCATAAAATTATTACTTCAACTGGGTTCTACGGTTCCAATTATTAGCCAACTGGCCTTTGGATTTAGACCCATTGTCATTGCTTATTTACACCTTATTTTATTGGCAATAATTACTTTATTTTTATTATTTTATATCTATGCCAATCATTTAGTTTTTATTACCAAAAAAATAAAATATGGAGTACTTATATTCTCTATTGGAGTCATACTAAACGAAATTGTATTAGCTGTTCAAGGTATTGCCGCTTTTAGTTATATCATCATTCCATACGTAAATGAAATGCTTTTTGGTATTGCTATTATTTTATTTATTGGAATTGTATTCACTGCTTATTATTCTATAAAAAAAGTTAAAAAAAATCCTCCTTTATGATTATACTCATAAAATAAATGTTTGAAAATTAAGTGCTTTGTCCTATAAAACTTAAGTATTTTAATTATGAGAAAACCAATTCAATTATTTTTAGTAGCATGTTTATTTGCCGCTTTTGGATGTAAACAAAATAGCGAAACTACAACTGAGGCTACAACCGAAAACACAGAAACAACATCAACAGGACAGGAAGCAGTTGTTGATAAAAACTCTGCACCAAACATTGTTCAAGTTGCTTCTGGAAGTAAAGACCACACTACACTTGTAGCCGCTGTAAAAGCTGCAGGCCTAGTTCGAGCTTTGAGCAATGCTGGGCCATTTACTGTCTTTGCACCAACTAATGCAGCTTTCGACAAACTTCCTGCTGGAACTGTCGAAGGTTTAATGAAACCAGAGAAAAAAGGAGATTTGGAAAACATTTTAGGTTATCATACCTATGTAGGTAATTTGAAAACAGAATATATGCAAGATGGGCAAGAATATGACATGGTTTATGGAGGCAAAGTTAAAATCACCAAAAAAGGAGATAAAACTTTTGTAAACGGATCTGAAATTCTAGCCACAATACCCACATCAAACGGGATTATTCACGTTATTGGTGATGTGTTACTTCCAAAATAAAATTACTAATTCTTTCTTTCTTACTAAGGTTAAACAAAAAAGCGTGAGTTATTAAAACTCACGCTTTTTTAATTATTAAGAAAGTAATATTAGCTTAAAGTTTTATGCATCATCGCTGCAGAAATATTGATTGCTCTTTGCTTAATTTCATCAGCTTTTAGACCAACGAATAGTTCATCAACTGTGGAATCAAAAAGAGTGTTCCAACGCTTAAAATGATTTGGACTTACCGCGCTTTTTTTATTAAGCTCTCGGTGTATAATCATAGGATTTCCATCATAATCTCCTGTGGAAAACAAAATATTTTCAAAAAAATCACACACTTTAGGCAAATGGGTTTCCCAATTTACATTGGCAACTTCTATAAAAAAATAACTAATAGCATCATCAGCTTTAATTTTAAAATAAAAAGCATTAACAAGTTGTTCAATATCTGCCCTATTTTTAATATCTGTTTTCATATCTAAAAGTTTATATTTTTAGAAAGTTTATTATAAATCTTTATTTTTAAATTTTACAAGCGAAACAAAAAACGGAACGATAATCCACAAACACAATAATATAAATGAGATAATCAGCCCCAATGAAGTTCCGAAAAAATCCTTGAAAATAGCACCAGTGTAACCCATCATTGCCGAAACATCCAGTTGTAACAATATCTGAATTCGTGCCAAATCTATTGGACTTAAAGCTGTCAATCCTACCATTGCTTTTTCAATTGGATATTCTGAAAATTGAAACAATAAAAACAAAACCATTCCATCGAAAATCAGCGCGAAATACAACCACGTCATAATGGCAATTCCAATACCTTTAGCTTTATCTCTGGTAAGAATCGAACTCAAGAATGCCAATGCCACAAAAACAACTGAAATCAGGCAACCTACAATGAGCATCATTATACCAACGCTATCAGGGGCATTGATTAAAAGAGGAATTCCCGCACCAATAAAAAAAGCCGAAACCATTGATAAAGAAAGTCCGAGAAACAAACTCATCCAAATCTTTTTTCGTTTAATCGGCTGGCTTAATAAGAGTTCGATAAATTCTGAACTATTGTATAAATAGATGGTCGCAAAAAGAATCGAAACTAACGGAACCGTAAATAATATTACATTCAAAATTGTCAGCAAACCCTTGGCACTATTGTCTTCTAGACCGAAAGAACTCCAGGAAAGTATAGCTAAAATAAAAGTATAGGCTACTACAATTTTGTTTTTCAGAATGTCGAGAAAAATGATTTTAATTATTCTGTTCATTGCTTTGATTTTTTAGAATTTTTGCAATTGCTTTTGATATTTTTTGTTCGTTTGTTGATTGCAACAAATCCTCAATTGTTTTATGAAAATAGACTTTACCGTCCTGCATAAAAATAATCTCGGTAATCATATCGTCTAACTCACTCAAAAGATGAGAAGTTATAAGAATGAGCTTTCCCTTATCTTTTTCTTTAATTATTTTTTCTTTTAAAATCTCTGACGCTAATGGATCCAGACCAGCTGTAGGTTCGTCTAAAATCAACACATCAGGATTAAACAAAAAAGCCAATGTAGCACTCACTTTTTGAGTTGTTCCGCCAGAAAGTGTTCTCATTTGTTTATCGTAAATTTTTTCAAGTTCAAAGGCCTTTACTAAATCTTCATCTAAAGCTTGATCAGAATTTCGGATTTTCTTAATCATTTCGATGATTTGACCCACCGTCATATAATCCGGATAGCGACCTATTTGAGGCATATAGCCTATTTGACCTCGATATTTGTACTTTTTAAGAATTGATCTTTCATTGAATAAAATAGTTCCCTTGCTAGGAATTACCATCCCCAAAATACTTTTAATCAAAGTCGTTTTTCCACAACCATTAGGACCAATAAGTGCAATACATTCTCCTTTTTTGAAGGAAAGATTTATATTATTTAAAACTTCTAATTTTCCGAATTTCTTATGTATATTTTTAATTTCTATCATAGCGATAAAGAGTGCATTAATGGTGTTTTATCGATAAAATTATCTGGAGTAATACTTGGCAAAACTTTTTCTGACTTATCCAGAAGTGTTATCATAAAACTTCTGAAAAGCAACATTGCCGAGGGATTTCTTTCTGTCAGAACCGCAAACAAGCTTAATGGATGGAAAGGCACATCACCGATTCCATTTCTGTTTAAATCATAGCCTTCATATTTGTCCCAATAATTGCTGTTAAAAGTGTTTAAGACCAAGCTTCCGTTAGTGCTTATGTCAAAAGTGTTACCAACGAAATTATTGTTTTGAATGGTGTTATCCATACAACTGGCCTGAATCTTCATTCCCCAGCCATTCGCCCTAAAAACGTTTTTCTCCACTAGAATTCTATTCGTACCTTCCATGTGAATTCCTATCGTATTTTTGGCAAATGTATTGCCAGAAATGTAGCTGTCCGAAATTTCTTTTAGCAATAATCCGTACGCTGCATCTCCCCAATTTTCTTCAAAATGATTGTTGAACATCTTCACTCTTTTGGTGAACATAACGGCAACTCCTGCTCCATTATTCTTAAAAAAATTAGAAATATAAGCATCGTCATTTGAGAACATAAAATGCAATCCATAGCGGATATTTTTAGTGGAAATATTTCTCCAAATGACAGAATTGGTTACAAACTCGAAATAAATCCCATCCCGATGACCAGAAATAGTATTAGCAACGATTTGAAGATTATCGCTTTTCCAACAATGAATTCCATTACCAATTTCTTGCTCTTCTGTGCCATAGGCCACAATTTTGTTGTTTTTAATACTACAGTTTGCACCGTTTTGGATGTAAATTCCAAAAAAATTATCATCAAGAATATTGTTTTGAATGACAACAAAATTTCTATTATAAACTTTAATTCCACAAGGATCTTCAAGCGAAGCCCGCCCGGATCTGATTACTTTAAACCCTTTTACTATTACTCGATCTGCTTTTATAGAAAGCACTTCATATTTTTTTTGACCATCTAAAACGGGATAATCCTTACCTAGAAAAACTATTCTTTTGTTAATGACTATGTTCCCTTCTCGATACAATCCTTTATAAACCAAAACAGTATCGCCTATTTTGGCTAAATTAATGGCTGTTTTAATTGATTTTATGGGTTTATTAGGTCCAACTTCAATCACTTTAGCTTGAAGAAATGTTGATAATAAAAGAAATATGTAGAAAAGTTTTTTCATTCTTTGTAAAAAATGTCATTGTCAAATTTTTGAACTATATCAAAGATTATTTTGTTTTAATGATATCCCAAGAAATTGGTTTTGAATTCAGTTTTACCGCAAATTCTTTGGCATTATTTTCTTTGGAAAAGGCAATTATTCCGCCGTGCATAGGGCTATTAATTGTACCTTCACTTAGGAAAAAAGCAGTTTGGGCAGGAATTAGATTATTGTCTTTTGCAAAATCATTTACATAATAAGCCCCAATTTTTGTATCCGCATTCTCTTTGCAATAATTCACCATACACATAATATCATCAAACTTATACACTCTTCCTTTTTGGGTTATTACCTCCGCTCCATATTTACCATCAGAAATACTCATTTTACAAAAACTGCAATTATCTATATTTAATTTAATAGGAACTGCATTGGCATTGGAACAAGATAACACAGATAATGATAGTGCAAATAATATGATGGCTGCTTTAGGTTTTGTAAACTTTAGCAACAAATGCGTTTCTATCACCACTATAATAAAAAGCAAAAGCCCGGCCGCAATCATCATCCATCCTCCAACATCCGGAATAGAATAAGCCCCGAAATTAAGTAATTGTTTGTATCCAATTAAGGGCGGTTGATAGGCCATTCCTGGTACGACAATCGCAGCATTTGGATTAAGATTATGGCCATACTCAAAGTTCCATCTGTAAAAATCGACGCCTGCCGTTATTGTGAAAAGAATAAAGGATGCGAAAAGCGAAATCACACCTTTTCTTTTAGCCACAAAAAACATAAGCAGGGCAAAAATTCCGAAAAAAATAAAAACATAAGGTAAAAATACGAACTCTACAAAATCTTCAGTATGTAAGGTTTTCATGCCGATATAATGATTCAATCCATTGATAATTTGAACATCACCGCCAATTTTATTAGCATGTAGTTGCAGTAATAATCCCTCAGGGTACTGAGGTGCTGTCAATTCAATTCTCCACATTGGGAATAACAAAGACCCAAATAACAATCCACTTACAATCAAAAGAAGTACTCTTGAAGGTATTGATATTTTTGCAGTAGTCATAATTATTGGTATAAAAAAAGGGAACAAAGAGACTTTGTTCCCTTTATATTTAAGAATTTAATTTATTTAACAGCTGGAAGATTTGTTCCAAGACTAAAAGTTAAGGGAACGCTGCTTCCTGCAGGAGATACTCTTAAGTATCCTGACATTTCTTGATGAAGCGCACTACAAAAATCAGTACAATAGAATGGGAATATACCCACTTTTTTAGGAACCCACTTTAAAGTAGAAGTTTCTCCTGGCATAATTAATAATTCTGCGTTATCAGCTCCTTTTATTGCAAATCCATGAGGTACATCCCAGTCTTGTTCTAAGTTAGTAACATGGAAATAAACTTCGTCACCCATTTTTATGCCTTCAATATTATCAGATGCAAAGTGAGAACGAATAGAAGTCATGTAAACATCAATTCTATTTCCTTTTCTGACT
>NZ_JAYWCK010000104.1:0-15112 GCF_043780635.1 Flavobacterium sp. | reverse complement strand
CACGGCAAAACCGTAAAAGCTCTGGATGCCTTGCATTCCTTAAAAAACAGTTTTCGCTTTCTCTCTTTTCTAAGCATATACTACAGCGAGAACAATCCCGATATTCCCGAATTTGACGAACGAATAATTCCTTACGGAGATACCGCTGATAAAAACGCCAAGCAACTTCAGGCACTCGCCGAAAAACTGGAACAGGAACGTTCCGAAGCACAAAAAGCGTTAAAAACACAAGAAAGATTAGCCGAAGAAAACGACGGCTTGCGCCGGCAATTGGAAGAACAATTACAGCTCATTGCAGAACGTAAAGAAATTCGTTTTCAGGAAACAACCGTAGAACAAGCCATTCCCGAATTAACTTCGGAACAAGAAACACGCAAACTGCTCATTGATTTACTATTGCGCGAAGCGGGTTGGGATAATTTGAGAGAAGGAAAAGAAAAAGAGTTTGAAGTGGCGGGAATGCCGCTATCGACTAATCCTTCCGGAAAAGGTTTTGTAGATTATGTGCTATGGGGAGATAATGGGTTGCCATTGGCAGTCGTAGAAGCCAAGAGCACCTTGCACGATGCACACAAAGGGAAACACCAAGCCAGCCTGTATGCTGATTGTTTGGAAAAAAGTACGGGGCAACGACCCATAATATTTTACAGCAACGGTTTTGAAACCCACCTTTGGGACGATACCTTTTATCCAGACAGGAAAGTACAAGGTTTTTACACTAAAGAAGAATTACAGCTGGCAATAGAAAGACGTTTTTCCAGAAAAGACCTAAGGGCATTTCGAGTAAACACGGCTATTGTAGAAAGACCATACCAATTGTTGGCCATTCAACGGGTGGCAGAAACATTGGTGACGGCAAACCAGCACCAACTAAAAGGGAAAAACCGAAAAGCGCTATTGGTGATGGCAACTGGTAGTGGCAAAACAAGAACGGCAGCTGCAATCGTGGATATGTTTACCAAATGCAATTGGGCAAAACGAATCTTGTTTCTGGCGGATAGAAACGCATTAGTGTCACAGGCTAAAAATGCCTTCAAGGAATACCTCCCCCATTTATCCGCAATTGACTTAACCAAGGAAAAAGAAGATAATGGAACTCGTGTGGTGTTTTCGACCTATCCAACGATAATGAATAAAATCGACAGTCTCAAAAATGAAGACGGCCGATTGTATGGCATTGGACATTTTGACGTGATTATTATTGACGAAGCACACCGTTCGGTCTATCAAAAATACCAGGCAATTTTCAGTTATTTCGATAGCATTTTAATTGGGCTCACGGCAACGCCAAAAAAGGATATTGACCGCAATACTTATTCTCTTTTTGAAATTGAGGACGACAATCCAACCTTTGCTTATGAGTTAAACGAAGCGGTAGATGCCAAATATTTAGTGCCACCAAAAGCGATAACAGTTCCCGTAAAATTCCCGAGAGAAGGTATTAAATACGCGGAGCTTTCCGAAAAAGACAAACGACATTACGAGGAAATTTTCGGAATTCCAGAAGATGGAGAACCTACAGGAATTCCTGAAATAGACAAAAGTAAAATCAATACTTTTTTGTTCAACAACAATACCGTAGATACCGTTTTAGACTACCTGATGAACTACGGGCAAAAAGTGGAAGGCGGCGATAAGCTGGGGAAAACCATCATTTTTGCAAAAAACCACCGACACGCTGTTTTCATCGAAGAACGTTTCAATAAAAACTATCCCGATTTAGGCGGTAACTTTTTAAGAGTGATTGACAACTACGAAGACAAGGCACAGGATTTATTGGAAAAATTCTGTTTTGAAAAGGGAGATGAAAAAGACCCGCAAATTGCCGTATCGGTCGATATGATGGACACGGGAGTAGATGCTCCAAGAGTATTGAATTTAGTATTTTTCAAGGAAGTGAAATCCTTTGCAAAGTATTGGCAAATGATTGGTCGCGGAACAAGATTGTGCAAGAACATTTTCGGAAACGGCAAAGACAAAGAATTTTTCCTGATTTTTGATATCTGTGCCAATTTTGAATTCTTTGATGAATTCCCCGATGGATTTACTCCCAAACCCACAAAATCATTGTCGCAGTTGATATTCGAAACCAAACTGGATATTGTGATGGCAATCTACAACAATCAAGATCCAACAGAAGAAGAGGAAAACTACTGTTCACTAATCAAGGACGATTTACAAAAAACAATTCAAGCTTTGGATGAAAATCGTTTTGAAGTAAGAAAGCATTGGAAATATGTAATGGAATACAAAGCAAGAAACCGATGGAACAATTTAACCAATAGTGATGTGCTAGACATCAAAAACAACCTATCCCATCTGGTTTCTTATAAAGAAGACACCGACGAACTGGCCAAGCGTTTTGATGTACTGATAGGAAAATTACAACTGGCGTTAATCAATCAGTCAAAAGCACAACAAGGATTAATTTCAAATATAGTTACCATTGCGCAACTACTATTTACTAAAAGAAATATTCCGGCAGTTTACGCCAAAATTACCTTAATTGAGCAAATCAAAAAAGATAGCTTTTGGCCAACCATAACCATCACGCAATTAGAAAAAATAAGAACGGAATTGCGCAGCTTAATACAGTTCCTTAAAGATGAGGACAGAGAAACACCTGTTTACACGGACTTCACGGATATACTCCCTTTAGACCAAGTAAAAGAGGTGGATGTTATGGGAACTTATACCAGCCTGAAAAGTTACAAAGACCGTGTTGAAGCCTTTATCAGGAAAAACAGATCACATCTGGTAATTGATAAATTGTATAAAAACTTGCCCATCACTTCCAAAGAATTAGAAGTTTTGGAGAGTTTTTTATTGAAAGAAGCATTGGAAAGCAAAGACCGTTTTATCAAGGAATACGGAGAACAACCATTAGGAAAATTTGTCCGTAATATTGTCGGTTTGGACATTGAAGTAACCAACTTGTTATTTGCTGATTTTATCTCCAAAGGAAATTTGAATGCTAACCAAATCACGTTCATTCAAAAAATCATAACCTACCTCAACCAAAAAGGAGTTATTGAAAAACAATTGCTGACGCAATCTCCTTTTAATGAACAACACGATCAAGGCGTTTTTGGTATTTTTCCTGAAGAAGATAAATTTGACACCATCATCAGGGTAATCAATCAAGTCAACGAAAATGCAGGATATGCTTAATAATTATATAAAGCAATCACGGTTTTTGAAATAACTTTTCAGTAGCAATTTGCCACAAAACCCTCTTAACTGTCCAAAATTAGTTTTCAAACATTAGACACTAGACTAAATATTTTGTCTAGTATTAGTTTTTTTATTGCATTTAGCACCAAGCTGGACACAAAAAGGCACCAAGCTTCAAAATTTTTATTGAACAAAAAATCAGGCTACTGATGAACTCTTAATAAAAAAAGCACCAAGCTGGTCTCAAAAAAGCACCAACTTTATCCATAAAAAAATTAGAACAATTACAATGGATAGAAAAAATAAATCCGCAAATTAAATAGCACCAGATCAAAAATATAAGCTAACTCTAATGGGGGAAATATTTCTTACTAATCAAGAGTAAAATAACTATAAAACTTACTTTAACTGAATGATAACCTCAACCGATTTTAACCAATTACTAGTAAACTTAACTGTTATGGGTTCGTTACTGCCAGTTGCCTGAATATAAGCTACTAGATGACCGTGAAAAACTCTTTGAACATTGTCAGTGTAATCACCCATATCGGTATTGTTTCCTGCTTCTAAACCCAATAAAGTTCCCGATTCGCTTACAACACACGTAACTTCATTATCAGATAGCATTACAGGCAGTCCTTTCTCATCTACTACTTGTACTATAACTTTTGCAACACCATTTTTGTCGATGGAGATGGTTTTTTCATTACTGACTAAAGCATAAGGTTGTTGAGAAGAATTTATAGTGTAACGACTAACTTCTTTGTTGGCATTATCAAGTCCGATTGCTTCTAACCTACCTGAGGCGAATGGAATATCCCAATAAATAACCCCTGTTTTTTCATCGTATTTTTTCACTTGTCCCACTTCTTTTCCGTTTAATTCTAGACGGGCTTTGGCAGCATTGGTATAACAAATTACTCTTATCATTTGCCCATCAGTATAATTCCAAGAAGACCAGGCATCTATAGATAATTCATCAGCATTAGTAACAGGATAAGTTCCTGCATAAATCATAGGTTTATTTGACCACAACGATTGACGGAAATATCCTCGTGGTTTAATAATTCCCGCAAGATCTACTAAACCTGAATAAAAACCTCTTGAAGGCCAAGCATTAGATTCGCCCAAATAATCGATTCCTGTCCATAAAAATTGTCCGAAAATGTGTTCATTATTTTTAACTGCCAACCAAGGCTCTATTTCGTGTCTGTTTTCGCTACCAAAAATCACGCGATTAGGATATTTTTTATGATCCGATTGGTATTTACTTTCGGTATAGTTATAGCCTGTAATATCTAAGGCGCCAGGGTATTCGGTTTCGTTAGACATTGCCACACCTGCAAGACCTGCGGTTGTAGGACGAGATTTGTCATATTTTTTTACTGCTGCCACAAGGCGTTTGGCAATACCGCCCAATCGCATAGCATCGGGGGCATCTTTCTTATAACCGCCATAAAAGGCTTGCGAAAATCCAGAATCACCTCCGCCATCTAAAACAGGATGCGAATAAGGGTCGTTTGGATAATCAACCTCATTGCCAATACTCCATCCAAATATGGAAAGGTGATTTCGATCACGTCGAACCATATCTTCTAAATCTTTTTCTCCCCAAGTAGCAAATATATCACTCGAGCCTTCGAAACCTGGAGTACCTACATTCCATCCATCAAGCCATTTGCGCTTAGGAAATTCCCATTCGTCATAAGCTTCATCAAGAACTAAAAATCCTAATTCGTCACAAAGCTCATAAAGATCGGGAGCCTGTGGATTATGACTGGTACGAATAGCATTGACGCCAATTTCTTTCAAAGTTTGCAATCTTGTTTTCAAAACATCTCGTGGCACAGCTGAACCTAAAACTCCAGCATCGTGGTGCAAACAAACACCTTTCATTTTCATCGATTTTCCGTTGAGAGCAAAACCTTTATTGGCATCGAAAGTAAAACTTCTAAAACCTGTTGCTGTAAGAGTTTTGTCGATTACTTTACCATCTTTTAAAACGGTTGTTTTTAACTGATATAAATATGGATTCTCCAAAGCCCATATCTGCGGATTTTTTAAACTTATTTTGGTAAAAACTTTATTTTCTTTACTAGGACTGGCAAGAATATTTTGAGAACTTTCACCAACAACTTTTCCCGTATTGTCTAAAAGTTCGTTGACAACGGTAAGCTTTGTTTGCGAAGCAGAACCATTTTCTAAAGCTACTTCTACGTTCAAGATTCCAGCATCGTTAGCAACTTCTGGAAAAGCGTACACTCCCCATTGTGCTATATGCACAGGATTGGAATACACCAACCATACATCACGATAAATTCCTGAACCAGTGTACCAACGTGAGTCGGAACTCAGGCTGTGATCCACTTTTACGGCAATGCTATTATCTTCGCCATATTTTACAAAAGGAGTTGCATCATAAGCAAAAGAAATATAGCCATTCGGGCGTTTTCCCAAAGAATGTCCGTTTATAAATACTTCACTTCGGTTGTAAACACCCTCAAAATAAAGGTATACTTTCTCTCCTTGTTTGGTTGAAGGAATATTTACTGTTTTCCGGTACCAACCAATACCGCCTGGCAAAAATCCGGTACAACTCGTCAAAGTTGGACTTAATCTTCCTTTTATACTCCAATCGTGAGGTACGGTGACCGTTTGCCATTTAGAGTCATTGTAAGTAGCATTTTGAGCATCTGGTGTGTCTTGTAATATAAATTTCCAGTTGTCATTAATTTTTTTTGAATTTCCAAATGATATCTGGCTATATGAAGATATGCAAGAGAAAAGAAGAATTGCTAATAGGATTTTTTTTGTACGCATTGCATTAATTGTTTTTGTTTGTTTAATGATAATGTTTGAATATTAAATTAAGTCTCAATAAATTGTAATTCAACAAATTAATTAATGTCGGAAAAGAATTTTTTTATTTCCTCAAAAATTAATTGATGTTCTTTCTCATTCGGATGACTGTTGCAAGAATTTGTTTTAAATTAATAACTAATTGCTTACTTTTTATAAGAGGAGATTCATAAACCTGATGTCCATTTATATCAAATATCTGCAAATTTTTAAATTTTTTTCCTCAAAAATCTTAATCAGTTTTTATTTAAAATAATGGTTGTTATTGATTTATTTTTCAACTCGACCGCTAAAGCTTTTGCATTAAACGTATTATTTTGTGCAATTGTGACAAAGTCTTCATTTTCAGAAGTTCTGTAAGAATTTATTGTTTTGAACTTTTCTCTATTGATTTTTAAAATATAACTTTTATTTACCAACTCAGGATTAACAATAACAATTACCATTGTTTTTCCATCCGGAGATTGTGCTGTCAAGGTATTTGGATTATCACTTTCAATAACGGTATATCCCTTTTTTATGAAATGAGAAAACTGTTTCCGGCAATAAAACCCTTTGGTACGTTCATATGCTTTAGTGTTAACATTGTAACCTACCAAAGCCCATACGCTGCCAAATTCAGCTCCCATATACTGCCAGTCACACCATACATCGGGTTTTAGATCCCGCATATCTGTAATAATTCGTTTTGCCATAAAAAGAAAATTGTCAAAACCCTTTTCCTTTACTTCAAGTGGACCTGATTCAGATTGCCACAGCATCAACTTGTTTTTTTTAACAATTTCATTAAGTTCAGTTCTTTTATCGCCTGCATAACTATGGACGTTAATTTGTTTTATCAAGGGTAAAATCCCCTCTTTTTCATATCCCTTAACACCTTTCAAACATTCGTCTATACTATTGGCATCCATCATAGAAATCCCGGTGTATGAAAGCATTTTTCGCGATTTTAGTTCTTTGTGTAATTCGCGGACAATACGTTCCTGATTCGATTGCGAAAAGGCACATCCCTCCTGAGTTCCATTGATTTTCCACCAATTGGAAAAAGGCTCATTTACAGGAGAAATAGTACTGAAAGTTATACCATATTTTACTTTGTAATGCTTTACACAGTCAACTAAATAACGTGTAAAATCATCGTAATAATCATCCTTGAGATTATCAAGACCATTTGAATCACCCGCTGTACAACCACTTTTTGTCATCCAAAATGGTGGTGAGTAATTTGCTGCTTCATAAATACCATCTGGGCACATTTGGTGAACCTTCAAAAGTATTCTGCGTTGTGCGCTATCGTTAGACCAATTGTAGGACTCATTTTCATTATTTTTATATCCCTGAATTTGAGTATCCTTACGCATATGGCTGTGTCCTGGCGCATCACCACCACTTATATTATAACGAAAAACATTCATATTCAACTCTTGCGGATCTGTGAGCCATTTACAAAACAGATTCAAACTTTCGTCTGAAAATGTGTTTCCAACATCATTCGCCCACCAAGATAAAGAAACACCCCAACCTTTAAAACTTTGGTTTTTTATCAATGGATTTATAGTTATTATTTCTTGTGCCATTATTGAAACTGGACTTAGGAATAAAAAAACAAGAAGAACATACATTTTATATATTTTCATTTTCAAAAATTTTTATTTATAATCTGGATTTAATACGGGCATTTTCGCTCCAACACTCTTTCTCCAAATATGTAATTCGGCTAAAAGTCTTTCAGTTATTTGAAGTTCTTTTAATGCCAAATTATTTTTTTCAGAAATATCATTTTTCAAATTGTACAGTTCCACGCGTTTATCTTCGTAAAACTCTATCAATTTCCAATCTCCTTCTCGAACAGCTCCGGCAGGCGAATCACCTTTGCCAGCATATTGTGGATAATGCCAGAATATCGCTTTTCTGTTGATTTTTTTTCCTTTTATTAAAGGTAATAAGCTGATGCCATCTTTATGTTGTTCTGGAATTAAACTTAAACCACAATAATCCAGTATTGTAGGATAGAAATCAGTAGAAATAACAGGTTTAGTACAGATACTACCCGGCTTTGTCAAACTGGGTGCTTTTATAATAAATGGAACCCGAATACCTCCTTCATAGAGCCAGCCTTTACCACCTCTTAGAGGCAAGTTAGTAGTTGGAGATCCCTCAGCTGTAGATAAGCCACCGTTGTCGGACATAAAACAAATCAATGTATTTTGGTCGATACCAAGTTCCTTGAGTTTATTCAAAACTTTTCCAATATTCTCATCCATACTAGATATCAATGCTGCATATTCTGGATCACTTTGCAGTTGTCTTTCCTTCCAATGCTGAGGAGAATACGGATTATTTTTTATCCATAATAAATCAGTAGTATATGCATTGATATTATTTATTCCCATTCGTTTTGCTTTTTCTTTGAAATAAGTGACTTTTTCTGGCTTTGCCTGAATAGGAGTATGAACCGCATAGAAGGAAAGATATAGGAAAAAGGGGTTCTCTTTATTTTCATCTAACCATTTCACACTTTCGTTTGCTAAGCGATCCGTTAGGAATTCGCCTTTGAGTCCATCAGTTAAATATGGATTATTATAAGGAGTAAAATACGCCATCCATTCATTAGGGTTACCAGTTGGTTTTCCACTTAACCAACCGCCGATGTTCTTGTCAAAACCTTGGTGTTGTGGATAATAATCCGGGGCTTCCGAGCAATGCCATTTTCCGATAAAACAAGTTTTATAATCATTTTCCTTTAAAGCTTCAGCAATAGTTTTTTCTTCAAGAGACAAATTACGCTTTATTTCAGGAACTAACATTTTATACTTGGTCAATTGTTTTTTGTTCAAACCATACTGATAACCTGGAATCCAATCTGTAATATCTAAGCGAGCAGGATATTTCCCTGTCATTAAACTGCAACGAGTTGGTGAACAAATTGATGCTGCTGCATAACCGTTTGTAAATTGCATTCCCTCGACAGCAAGTTGATCAATATTAGGGGTTTCATAGAATCTACTACCATTGTAACCCACATCAGCCCAACCTAAATCATCAACCAAAATAAACACAACATTAGGTTTTGGTTGAGCATTTATAAGAACCGATCCAATAAAAAAGGTTACAGCAAATAAAAGCAATTTATTTTTCATTAGTTTATTTTTAAAGTTATCTATTAATTAGCATTCATACCATACAGTTCCATCATTAAAACAGGGCTGAATTATAAAGGGGTTAATGGTTATTAGTTTTTGTAAAATTGCTGGATTTTGATGTAATTAATAAATGAGTTATATAGCACTGTTTTGACATATCTTACTTCACAATCAATTTTCGTGTCAGGATTTTATTTTCTGCTGTTACTTTACCTAAATCAATTTATTTTCCTTCTAAAGTTACAACAGAGAAAGGAGGAATTACTATTTCTAATTTACCCTTTCTTATTTCAAATCCTTTGAAAACCTTAGGTAGAATTTTTGTTGGATTGTCAAATGTATTGTGGTCTTGCAATTTTGTTGAAGTGATTATGGTTCCTGAAACATTTTTAATTCCAAGTTCTTTCAGGTCTATTTCGATCTTGTTTTCTATTTTAGAGTCAACATTTACTAATGAAATATGAACTACGCCCTTTTTATCTTTTGATGCCGAAGCAGATAATGCTGGAAGTGTTTCGCCATTGTAGGTATATAATGGGGAATTTAGGGTAAGCGGCAATAATTTTGCATCTTGATGTACATGGTACATTTGCATTACGTAATACGTAGGAGTTAAAATCATTTTGGCTTTATCCGTAAGAATAACAGCTTGCAATACATTGACACATTGGGCCAAATTCGCCATGCGAACTCTCTCGGCATGATTGTTAAAAATATTAAGTGTTGCCCCGGCAAGAACAGCATCTCTCATCGTGTTTTGTTGGTATAAAAATCCTGGATTGCTGCCATTTTCAACATCATACCATCCGCCCCATTCATCAACTACCAAGGCTATTTTTTTCGTTGGATCGTATTTGTCCATAATGGCGGAATGTTTAGTAACGAGTTCCTCCATTTTTAGTGCTTGCTGCATGGTTTTGAAATACAGGTCTTCGTTAAAATCGACGTCAGCTCCTTTTTTATTCCAATCAATTACGGAATAATGATGTAATGCTACTCCCTCAAGCATGTTTCCCGGAATGTTTTTCATCAAGGTTTCAGTCCAGTTATAATCAATGCTGTTTGCTCCAGAAGCCACACGCATCAAACCTCCAGTGTTAGACCAATCCGACATAAAAGTGGCATATTTTCGGTATTCGCCTGCATAATAATCGGCTGTCATGTTGCCACCACAACCCCAAGCTTCGTTACCAACTCCCCATATTTTTACTTTCCATGGTTCTTTTCGGCCATTTTTAATACGCAAATCACTCATGGGGCTTTTGCCTCCAAAATTCACATATTGTACCCAGTCTGCCAATTCTTGAACCGTGCCACTACCCATGTTTCCTGCCAAATAAGGTTCGGTATCCAGTAGTTCGCATAAGTTTAAGAAATCATGGGTTCCAAAACTATTGTCTTCGGTAACTCCTCCCCACCATTGGTTTACAATTGTTGGTCGTTTTTCTTTTGGTCCAACACCATCTTTCCAATGATAGGTGTCTGCAAAGCAACCACCAGGCCATCTCAAATTTGGAATTTTTAATTTTTTAAGTGCTTCAATAATATCGTTGCGCACTCCATTTGTATTTGGAATTTTTGAAGTGTCTCCAACAAAAAAGCCACCATAAATGGATCGTCCTAAATGTTCTGCAAAATGTCCGTAGATGTTTTTGTTGATAGTGGGTGCATTTTCAGGATTTGTTATTGAAAGCACTGTGGTTTCTTTTTGTGCAACAATAATTTGACTGCAAAAAGTAAAAATAAGTAATAGTAAAGTGTTTTTTTTCATCGGGAATAAATTATAAGTCTGTATTTTACATTTGAGAATGTAATAAAAAATCTATGTAAAGAAATTAATAGGTTAAAAAACAAGAAGGAAAATAAATAAGTAGAAGGTGTATTTGAAATGGTTGTTTGTGAAAAAATAATTCCTACACTAAACAATACAATAATAAATGTGGATTTAGCATTTTTCATAATTTTTATTAGGTATATTTAATGTAAGTATCGTTTTTTAAAACGAACCATTTTTTAAAATTTCTTCTATGGCTCAAAGCAGAGCCTCAAGGTTTTTTTTTGATTAAATAGTTTTTAAAGTTTATTAGATTTTTAAGACTTATTTCACAATCAACTTTTGTGTCTGGGTTTTATTTTCTGTTGTTACTTTAATAAAGTAAATACCTGATTCAAGAATATTTTTTGTACTTATAACTGTTTGTTTGTTTAAAGACTTACCCGATTCATATACCATTTGGCCGTTTATATCAACAATTTGAACTTTTGTTTTTTCTGTGCTTTTTAAATTAACAGTAACACTGTCAGATGAAGGATTAGGATAAAATGTAAATAAATCGTCCCTCGTACTATTATCTTTTAAGTCATTTTCAAAATCGGATACTGAAAGGCTGCCTAACAATCCAGGTGTTGTAACTACAAAGGTTGTAACAGACCAGGCCGGAGCGGTATAATCAATTTTGTTACCTGAAAGTACACCCTTATTTGTTTGATTTGAAATAGTTAATTGTTTTCCGTTTTCACCGGTTGTCACGTTGCCTGATGACCTGTAAGTTTCAAAACTACTAACCGTGTGAAATTGGGTTAAGTCAACCGAATAATTTTTAGCAGTTGTAGTATTGTTCGCAATTACAATGACTACCTCTTTATTATCGGGTTTTAAAAACGTCATACTGCTTGGATCGCTATTGGCAATTTGGGTGTAACCAACTTTTGCAAATTTTGAAATTTGTTGAATTATATAAAAAGATTTGGTATTTACAAGTACTGGAGTTTTGTAAGGATCATTTTTATCGAAGTTCGTTTGTTGCACTAAAGCCCAAGCATCATCTTCTCCGTGAGCTTGCCACATACACCATACTTCACACTTTAAATTACGTATATCATCAATAAGTCTTTGAGCCATATCATAGTGCCTCCACCACCATCTTCCACCTGCAGGAAGATACCATGATAAAGGACCTGTTTCCGTCTGCCAAATCGACTTACCCGTACTGGCAACATCTGCATATAAATCCGCTTTTTCTTGGGATGTTCCAAAATAACTATGTACTGTAATGTTTGATAATCCGTTGTATTCATTTAAATGATTCTCCCTTAAATCATAAACATTTTGTCGAGCTTCTGGTATCGAATTGCAATCTGAAGCCACAAGACTCAAATCACTAATTCCGTAGGTTTGTTGACTTTGCCAAGTCCTCCATAATACAGTTGCTTGTGTACTGGCTAAAATTTTACAACCTTCTTGACTTCCATAAGCAGGCCACCAATTTGAATAAGGTTCATTAAAAGGCTCAATATCATGAATATTCCAATCGGGATGATCTGTTCGCAACTTTTTAGTTACTGAACAAAGATAATCGGCAAAATCATCTTCAAATCCTTCTTTAAGATTTTCAGCACCTTGAACACCGCCAGAACTACAAAAACTATTAGTCATATAATAGGGTGGTGAAACCGAAAACATTTCGGTAAGTATATCACCGTACGGAGCGCGCAAACTTGCTAATTTATTCATCACGGCTATTTGTCGGTAATCTTTACTTACATCAACAACCCCAAATCCTTGTCCATCTGGATAAAAAGGCCTATAACCTGGCATATCAGCATCTATCCGCATGTGCTTGCCCGATGGGCAATTTGGATTGTCACCGCCGCCAATGTTAAACCTAAAAAAATTCAAATTTGCTTGAACTGCTACGCGGTTTGCAATATCATCTATCGTAACTTGTGGCATTCCTCCAACTAAATTTCCCCACCAAGCTACTGAAACCCCCCAACCTTTCATAGTCTGATATTTTGTAGAAGGTGTATTAGTAATGGTTGTTTGTGAGAAAATAATTCCAATACTAAACAATACAATGATAAATGTGTACTTTGCTTTTTTCATATTCCTGTTTTTAATTCTTAAAAAACTAAAATGTTGCTTCAAGTTTTTGACCTTTGGATAATTCTACTTCATAAACATCTCCGTTCTTCTGTACATTCTTGTTACTCCATTTGGGTTTATGGCCTTGAAAATCATCTTTTATACGAACAATTCCAGCCTTATTTGAAGTGATACGGAACCAAACTATTCTATTATTTTTTCGTGATGCAGATACTTTGTATCCGCCTTCTGCCCTTAGATCAGTGAACGATGCGTCACTCCATTTTTTTGGTGTTGCTGGAAACAAGCGAATTATTCCAGTATTGATTTTTCCAGGTGTAGAACTCCAGCTTTGCAACAACATTTCCTGAACTGCTTGTGAAGCCAAAAAGTTTCCTTCAAGCGTAAATGGTTTGGATGTATAATTTGAATATCCACTTTCAGTTTGATCTCCATTAACATGAAATCCGTTTCGCAATACAAAAGCTTTCACGAAAATATCTAAGTTTCTTACTGCTTCCTCTGCATTTCCTACTCTGGCCTGCATACAACTCATCCACGAAAAAGTATATCCACACCATTCGCTGGTTCCTTTACTGTCCCAATTTTTTAAACTCGCTTTAATAATTTGTTGTTCTTTATCCCCTCCATCTTTTGTGATTAGATTAAAAGGATACAATCCAATAATATGAGATAAATGCCTATGACTAGAAGGCAGTTCTTTAACTGCATCAATCAATAAAGTACCATCTGATTTTGTGTGAAAATCACCAAGGGCTTTAGCAGCATCAGACCATTTTTTAGACTCCGAAGGTTTACCCACAGCTGCCGACATTTCGGTCAAGGAAAGGAACAACATTTTAAGGCACATTAAATCATAATTACTGTTGGGTTGTAACCACGCTTTAGGACTATCATCAAAAATCTCAGGGGAAGAGGAAAGAGGCAGCCTTAGAATACCTTTTTCGTCTGGTTTAAGTAAACTCAACATACATTCTCCTACTCCAGAACACCAAGGATACGCTTTTTCATTCAGAAAAATTTCATCGGCAGTGTACAACCAATGCAGATAAAATAAATGGGCACTCCAAGCACTCATTGTTGGTGACAAACTATATTGTCCCCATCCTCCTAATGGTTGACCAGAATACGACATCACACCAGGACAAGCCAATCCGCTTGTTCCATAAAAGTCTCTGGCAAAATCTTGAAAAACTTTACGCCTGTCCCACAAATAATTGAGGTAAGAAGTACCTTCTTCAAATCGACCAGATTCTTGGTATGCCATATAAGTCATTTGAGTATTGAGATCGTTGTGGTAATCCCCTTTCCAAGGCGGTAAAGAACCGTTGTCTGCAGTCCAGACTCCTTGAAGAGGCATTGGAGGAGCATCCGACCTCGATGCAGCACCGTAAAAATACTGCACTAAATTATATTGTTTTTGTACAGCATCATCAGGAATACTTACGCTGGACTGTCGCCAAAATTTTTCCCACCATTGCTTGTGCTTTTCTAAAATAGCCGTATATCCTTCGTTTAAAGCTATCTCACAACGTTTGCGTGCCAGAGACAATAAATCTTTGGAGTCATTAGTTGTTGTAATGGTTATTGCCATAAGTGTTTCGTTTTTGACTTCCCTTGACTGAACATAGACACAGTATTTCAGTCCGTCTGCAGCTTCTTGAATATACCATTGAGCCTTATTAAGTTTCCCTTTAACTGCTGGAGGATAACCCAATTTTTCCATTGTTCCGCCACTCGATTGTTCAGATTTTACAAGGTTATTTTTACGAAACACATCCATTGTGCTTAATAAGGTAATTGTATCGGGAGTTATACCCTTTACCGAAAGAAGTGCAACAGGTTCTGTAGCACTATAAAATACCTTTATTATTCCTTTAGAATTGAAATGCGCCATTCCCTCCGCTGAGGATAGATTTAGTTCAAAATCCTTCACAATTTCTGAAACAGGTAGTTGAATTTCTATGCGACCAGCGGGTAATTTGGTGGGAGTTACTCCATTATATGGTTTATTCCACCAATCATTAACTAAATCAAATTTCTTTTGATT
>NZ_JAYWCK010000103.1:0-2930 GCF_043780635.1 Flavobacterium sp. | reverse complement strand
GAATGGAAAAGTAAAACGGCACAAGATCGTCAGAAAATATTATTCTCCATCGCTGGAAAAATTAGAGAAAATTTCGAAACTTTCGTAAAATTAGAAGTCGAAAATAATGGAAAACCAATTCGTGAAGCTGAGTTTGATATTGATGATGCCGCTTCTTGTTTTGAGTTTTACGCAGGATTAGCCACGAAAATTCACGGTGAAACAATGAACGTTCCCGGTAATTCTTTCAGTTATGTAACCCGCGAAGCGATTGGTGTTTGTGCACAAATTATTCCTTGGAATTTTCCGTTTTTAATGTGTGCCTGGAAACTTGGGCCAGCAATCGCGGCAGGGAGTACGGTAGTTTTGAAACCATCTGAAGTGACGCCATTGACGGCTTTGTTTTTGGCTAAATTGATTGATGAATTAGATATTCCAAAAGGTGTAATTAACATTGTAACTGGTGACGGACCAATTGCTGGAAATGCTTTAATTAGTAATACCAAAATTGATAAAATTGCTTTTACCGGAGGAACTTCGACAGGGAAATATATTGGAAAAATTGCTGCTGAAAATCTTAAAAAAGTAACCTTAGAATTAGGAGGGAAAAACCCTGTTGTCATTTTTGATGATTGCAAAATGAATTTGGCTATCGATTGGGGATTGTTTGCGGCTTTCGCCAATAGTGGGCAAGTTTGTACTGCAGGTTCTCGAATTTTGATTCAGGATACTATTTATGATGAGTTTGTAAAGCAATTTGTAGAAAGAGCAAAAAATATTAAAGTTGGTGATGGTTCGAATTCTGAAAATACAATGGGACCAATCGTTTCTCAAAACCATTTTGATAAGGTAAAAGCGTATATCGAAGTGGGTAAAGGGGAAGCGACTTTGGCTTTTGGAGGAAATACGGATGATAGCAAAGGTTTTTTTATTGAGCCTACTATTTTTACAAATGTAACTCCAAATATGCGAATTGCCAGAGAAGAAATTTTTGGACCAGTTGTGGCTTTACTAAAATTTTCCACCGAAGAAGAAGCAATTGCAATGGCAAACGATACAGAATACGGTTTGGGTTACGGATTATTTACTCAAGATGTTACAAGGGTTCATCGGGTAATGCCAAAAATTAGAGCTGGAATTGGGTGGGTAAATTTCTATCATCCTACATTCAATGAAATGCCTTGGGGCGGATACAAACAGTCCGGAACTGGCAGAGAATTAGGCTTGTACGGAATAGAAAACTATCTCGAAGTGAAACAAGTTAACATCAATTTAGATACAGATCCAGTGGGGTGGTATTGAAAAAGTGTTCAGTCGCAGTTAGCAGTTTCGGAAATAAACAATAGCTTAATTAACTTAATTTCTTAATGGTTTAATTTAAAAGAACCTTAATTTTAAATAAATGACAATCAAATCAATAAATCCATATTCTCAAGCAGTAATTGCGGAGCACGAAATTTTGACCAATGCACAATTGGCTCAAAAAATAGAACTTTCTGAAAAGGCTTATAAAAGTTGGAGAACAACCACTTTTCAAGAAAGAAGTGATAAAATGAAAAAATTAGCCAATATTCTTCGAGCAAGAAAAGAGGAATTAGGCTTGTTGATTACAAATGAAATGGGTAAAATATTGTCTGAGGGAGTTTCTGAAGTTGAAAAATCAGCTGGGAATTGTGATTTCTATGCGGAGAACGCCGAGAAAATGTTGAAAGACGTTTATTATGATACACCTTTTAAAAGTTTGTCGGTTTATGATCCATCGGGAGCTATTTTTGCCGTGATGCCTTGGAATTATCCTTTTTGGCAAGTTTTGCGTTATGCTGCGCCGGCAGTTATGGCGGGAAATGTTACGATTTTGAAACACGCTTCAAATGTGCAGGGTTGCGCAAAAGCTATTGAAAATGCTTTTTTGGAGGCTGGCTTTCCAGAAGGCGTTTTTCAGCAAGTGACTATTAGCTTAAGTCAGGTTGAAAGTATTATTGCTTCTGATATTGTGAGCGGTGTTACCTTGACTGGTAGTGAAATGG
Organism: Flavobacterium sp.; assembly: GCF_043780635.1. Taxonomy (GTDB): domain Bacteria; phylum Bacteroidota; class Bacteroidia; order Flavobacteriales; family Flavobacteriaceae; genus Flavobacterium. Next base: position 924 of record NZ_JAYWCK010000103.1, on the reverse strand, counting down.
CGGGTTCATCAGTGGCTTCATTAGCAGGAAAACATATCAAAAAAACGGTTATGGAACTTGGAGGTTCTGATGCATTTATAGTTTTGGACGATGCCGATATTGAAAAAGCGGCAACTATTGCTACCCAATCGAGAATGCTCAATGCAGGTCAGGCTTGTATTTGTGCCAAAAGATTTATCGTTACAGAAAAAATTGGTGATGAATTTGCTTATTTATTTGCCCAAAAAATAAACGCTTTAAATCAAGGGAATCCATTACAAAATGGAATCAATATGGGACCTTTGGCAAAATTGGAATTTGCAAATACATTGAGTTCTCAATTGGAAAAATCATTGCAACAAGGCGCTAAAATTTTAGTGGGAGGAGAGCAAGATAATTGCAATTTCCAACCGACACTTATAGATTTTGTAGACTCAAATAATATTGCTTTTCAGGAAGAAACTTTTGGACCATTGGCAACAATAATTAGAGCTAAAGACGAAAATGATGCAGTTGCAATAGCGAATAATCATCGTTATGGATTGGCTTCAGCCATTTGGACAGAAGACAGGGAAAAGGCCTATAAGTTAGCCAGAAGAATTGAAGCAGGGAATGTTTTTATCAATTCCTTAGTTCGTTCTGATTCTCGAATCCCTTTTGGAGGAATAAAAAAATCGGGCTATGGAAGAGAATTGTCTGATATTGGAATGAAAGAATTTATGAATATGAAATCAATTATAATTGAATAATACCTTTAACAATAAAAATGAAAACCAATTTAACAACTAAAACCAAATTAAACATGAAAAAAGCAATTTTAATTTTCGCATTAGCTTTAACAAGCAGTTTGACATTTGCACAAGAAACAGTAAAAGACACAACGGTGACAGCCGAAGAAGCAGAACCGAAATTCACTGCAGCCGTAGATATTGTCTATCCTTATTT
>NZ_JAYWCK010000102.1:0-17985 GCF_043780635.1 Flavobacterium sp. | reverse complement strand
CCACAAAAAAAGTTATTGTTTTCGTCTTGTTCCATTATTCCTGTATAAACTCCTTTTTGAAGCATTTTTTCTTGTGAAGACTTAGTCATAATTAATCTGATTTAATAAAATTACTGAGTGCAAAGTTAATCAAATAATATTTGTCTTGCACTGTTCTGCACTTTGTGATTATCTTTGCAAAATGGAAAAGTCATTTCGTCCCAATCCTAATTCTTTTAAAAATACTTTTTGTGTTTTTCAAGAAGAGGAGGGGAATGCCATTGAAAAATTACCTTTGCAATTTGAAAGCAAATCGGGAAGTTGTTATTATTATACCAAAAAAGGGATGTATCGTTTGTCAAACCACTGGGGAAGACTGGCTAATAGTAAATGGAGATTAGAACCATTAGAACCCGAAACACCTTCTAAAACAAAACTAGGTTTTGCCACTTGGGCTGAGTTCTATCCAGACAATGCTTTGGAGAAACTGTATTATATTAAGGCAGATTACAGTCGAAATATCGTAAATTATCAGCATAAAAATAATCCCGTTTATGATAAAAAAGCAATCCTTCGCACTAGTTTTGAAACTACTAAAAGAATAAAACAAATCAGAAATCTATTGAATTTAACGTCATGGGCAAAGCATTTTGATTATGAAGATTTGAATGTTTTGCGTCAAAAAATAATTAATGAACTAATTTTCACCAATAAAACGTTGGAAGAAATAAAAAGAGAAATATAATGGGAAGAAACAACGAGAGGAATATCAAAAAGCACAATGATAAGTTACATAAAGAACAAGATAAAGTTAAAGCTGCCAAAGTACTTCGCAAAGAAAAATTAAAGCTAATTGTGAAAAAATTCAACGAGAATAACACTTCCGAGCCAAATAATTTATAATATGGAAAAGAATAAATTCACGGATTTTAAAATCAGAGTTCAGGAAATCATTGATTTAATTGCTGCTAAACAAAACAAAGAGGCAAATAATAAATTGGTAGAAGTAAGTGATTTACTGGATGAATTACTTGATCATTCTGCTGATGATGAGGACTTGATAGAAATAAGCAGATATCAGGTGTTATTAAATCAATTGCACCAAAAAATTATTACAATGAATTAGATTTTGAGTATAAATTTCAAAACAGATACAAACTAAAAAGCCGAAACAACTTGTTTCGGCTTTTTTTAATTTTAGTACAAAAGTTTATTTCGCGTCTAGCATATTTTCACTATAATAAGAATTCTCAGAAATAATTTTGCCTTTATCATCAAAATTATCAAGAAACAATACAGCCAAATTTATTTTCTTTTTATCTGATTTTCTGATTAATCTATAAGTCCACCAAGACTGAACAACGCTCATATTTCCCATTTCGTAATGCAAATAGTCAGGATATCCTGAAACATCAATGCTGATAATATCGAATTTTTCTAAAAATTTTTGATCATTTGCTTTTTGTTCTGTTAGAGATATACTGGTTCCTATTGGTGCATTATTATCAATAAACCGTGCCTTATCATCATAGAAACTATAAGCTTTTTCAAAATCTTTATTTTCAAAAGCATAAATCATTTTCCTTACAGAATTGATATATTCGTGGTGATTATAAATTTCTCCATTTTTTCTATCCGCATAACTACTGCCAATTTCATCTCCAATGCTACTGCTGGAATAGCTAATCATTGTTTTTATTTTATTGTTTTTATCTACTGTGTACAACCGGTGCATAGGCATATCAATTTTAACTCCTGTTTTATTATGCACCCCTTTTACATCTTCCCAGGTTTGAACCCAGACTAAATCTTTTTGATTGGCATCTTTATATTCTAAAGCATCTGGATAAGAGCCTTGAGATCTTGATATGCTTAAATAATCAATATTATCTTTCCAAAACTTCACACTTTTTACATAGGAGTCTTTATCCTCTCCTTTATCATTCTTATTGGTACTTGTCCCATCATAAGATTTAAAATCATCAGCTAAAAAACTGGATACTTTGTCAGCGTCACCACTCACAAAAGCTTTGGTAAAGTTTTCTACTGTAACAATCGCAGGATGCTCTACATAAATAGTTCCATTCGTTTTCTTTTGGGCGTAAGTGATGCAAACAGCCATCAACAATACAATCGAAATAATTTTTTTCATATTTAACTATATTTTTTTTGGTTAATAACTTGTTAAAGTTAATAAAATTACTGATTATCAATACATTGTGTTAATAACTTTTTTTATTTAGTCTAAATAGCCTATTTAAATGTAAGAGGGAATAAGGTTTGACTTTTGAAAATATTGAAAGTTCTATTGAGGATTAGAATATTTTATTCAATAGGTAAGTATTTTTTATACCATTGAATAGCCAATTCAGCAATTTCCATCAATTTTCCCGGCTCTTCAAATAAGTGAGAAGCTCCAGGAATTATTTTCATCTCTTTTATCGAAAGCAATTGGTCAAAAGCATGCTTGTTCATTTTTATGACAGGCACATCAAGTTGTCCCACGATTAATAATGTTGGCGCTGTTACTAAGTGCAATACGCTTAAAGCTAAATCTGGACGACCTCCACGAGAAACTACGGCTTTAATATTTTTTCCAAAAAAGGCAGCTGCCCTCATTGCCGACGCTACTCCTGTACTAGCCCCAAAATAAGCTATTGGCAAACCTTTTGCCACTTTATTTTGTGTCAGCCATTCCGTAGCTTCAATCAGACGGCTTACTAATAAATCAATATTAAATCTGTTTTCGTAATTTTGATCTTCTTTTTCCGTAAGTAAATCAAACAATAAAGTTCCTATTCCTTGTTGTTGCATTAGTTCTGCCACTAGTTTATTTCTGGGACTGGACCTGCTGCTGCCACTTCCGTGCGCAAAAACAACAATTCCGATTGCATTATCAGGAATCACCAAATCACCTTTTAAGTGTATCGATAATAAAGGAATTTCTATTTCTACGGTTTTCATAATGAACCTTTTTAACTATTAACTTTAATTCATTTTCGTTGTGATGGAATTTGCCTCTCTCAATATCTGAATCACTTCCTCGTCTGCAACCTAACTAAATTGTTCGTAAAATTGTCCCACGGCGCTAAAATACGTTGGGGCCATCAGGTAAACAAACTCGTCAGCTTTTTGTTGGAATATCTTAATTCTGTCATAAGGGATTACAGGTACGGCAACTATTATTTTTTCAGGATTTTTTTTTCGTAACATTGCTATACTTGCAAGCAAGGTGTTTCCTGTTGCAATTCCATCATCAACTACAATGACATTTTTCCCTTTTATATCAAGAGGTTTTTGATTGCCTTTATAGAGTTCATACTTTTCTTGTAGTGATTTTCTGAGTCGAATAATTTCGTCATTAATGTAGTGGTTAGGAATAGTAAGACGTTCATCAATAATCATTGAGTCTAATGATACTGCACCTATGGCAAATTCTTTGTTCAATGGGTGGGGTATTTTTTTGGAAAGAACAATGTCAAGCGGAAGGTATAATTTTTTGGCAATTACATACCCTACAGGAACTCCTCCTCTGGGAACAGCAAGAATCACTGTGTTGCTATTTTGATATTTTATTAATTTATCCGAAAGCAACAAACCCGCTTCAATTCTGTCTTTAAGGATTTCGTTAAACATAATAAAATGTATTAAAACAAACAATAAATAACATCATAAAGTTACTGATTTTCAGTTAGTTTTAATTTAAAATTAGTATAAATTACAGGCAGTTTGTTTTTTAATTTTTACCATCTCCAGTTAAGTGTATTTTTCAATTATTGAAATTAAAAAAATCCCCAATAAAAGGAAAAAGCTTTTAACTAAAAATTAATATATGTTTGGCTTTGGTTCTTTTTAAAATGATGTACTTTTAAAACCTATGAAAAACACCATCAAAAAAGGATTTTATTTCAAGACATACGAAGCACCATTCCAGTCTCCGTTTGAGAAACTCTTTGCGATATTCAAGGAGTTAATCACTCACACTTCGGGCGATTTTGACGAAGCCATCGACTGGTTACGAGAATTGGACAAGGAATATAAACTTACCGATGAACACTATACAATTGATGATTTTATCGAAGATTTAAAGAAAAAAGGGTATATCAGGGAAGAACTCAAAGACGACGGAACCTCAGGAATTGGGATTACTGCTAAAACGGAACGAGCAATTCGGCAACAAGCCTTGGACAATATTTTTGGTAATTTAAAACGTTCCGGAAGCGGGAATCATAAAACAAAACACGCTGGAAATGGCGACGAACATACCGGAGAATTTCGCGAGTTTCATTTTGGTGATGGACTCGAACGCATTTCCTTAACTGAAAGTTTGCGAAATGCCCAAATCAATAATGGTGTGGCCGATTTTATGCTTACTGAAAATGATTTGGTTGTCGAAGAAACCCAATATAAATCGCAAATGAGCACGGTTCTGATGATTGATATCAGCCACAGTATGATATTATACGGCGAAGACCGGATCACGCCTGCCAAGAAAGTGGCGATGGCTTTGGCCGAATTAATTACCACGCGTTATCCAAAAGACACCTTGGATATTCTCGTTTTCGGAAATGATGCATGGACGATTGCCATTAGGGATTTACCGTATTTAAAAGTGGGGCCTTTTCACACCAATACCGTTGCGGGTTTACAACTGGCGATGGATTTACTCCGAAGAAAGCGCAACACCAACAAACAAATTTTTATGATTACCGACGGAAAACCGAGTTGTGTCCGCGAAAAAGACGGCACTTATTATATGAATAGCAATGGCCTTGACGAATATATTGTCGATAAATGCTACAACGAAGCCCAACAAGCCCGAAAATTACACATTCCAATAACTACTTTTATGATTGCCAAAGATCCATATTTACAGCAATTCGTAAATAAATTTACCGAAGCAAACCAAGGGAAAGCTTTCTATACCGGATTAAAAGGATTAGGCGAAATGATTTTTGAGGACTATGAAACCAATAGAAAGAAGCGGATTAAATAATACTTTGTCATTTCGACCAACGGGAGAAATCTCATCAGTTGCTCACATTATGTGATTTCTCCTTCGTCGAAATGACAAAAGGAGTCTTTTTTTCTTAATTATTAAAATGAGTTAGACAAACAACAATAACAACAAAAACAACTTAATGAGACTTGATCTCTTAACGGTTTAAAAATAGAATTAATAATAAAAAGATGAAAATGAATAACATAAACACACTAGGCGAATTAAAAAAATCAGGATATCAAAGTAAAAGTATCAAAGACGAATTACGTCATAATTTGCGAGAGAAAATAAAGTCGGGACAACCTACATTCGAAGGCGTTCACGGCTTTGAGAATACCGTAATTCCAGAGTTAGAACGCGCTATTTTATCACGACATAACATCAATTTGTTGGGGCTTCGTGGTCAAGCCAAAACTAGATTGGCGCGCAAAATGATTGAATTATTAGACGAATACATTCCGTTTGTGACCGGTTCCGAAATTAATGACGATCCGTTGAATCCAATTTCTCGTTTTGCCAAGGATTTAATTGCAGCCAAAGGCGATGAAACTCCCATTTCCTGGTTGCACCGAAGTCAGCGTTTTTTCGAAAAACTCGCTACGCCAGATGTCACCGTTGCCGATTTAATAGGCGATGTCGATCCGATAAAAGCCGCCAATTTAAAATTGTCGTATGCTGATGACCGCGTGATTCATTTTGGGATGATTCCAAGAGCGAATCGCAGTATTTTTGTCATCAACGAATTACCCGATTTACAGGCCAGAATTCAAGTGGCCTTGTTCAATATTTTGCAGGAAGGCGACATTCAAATTCGAGGATTTAAACTAAGAATGCCCCTCGATATGCAATTTGTTTTTACAGCAAATCCGGAAGATTACACCAATCGAGGTAGTATTGTAACACCTTTAAAAGACAGAATAGGCTCCCAAATCCTAACGCATTACCCGGAAACCATCAAAATCGCCCGAACCATAACGGAACAGGAAGCTAAATTGGATGCTATTCAAAGCGATTTGGTTTACGTACCTTCTTTGGCCAGAGATTTATTGGAGCAAATCAGTTTTGAAGCCCGAGAGAGTGAATATATTGACAACAAAAGTGGCGTAAGTGCGAGACTGAGCATTACGGCTCTTGAAAATTTGTTGAGTACCGCAGAGCGACGCGCCTTAAAATCAGGAGTAGATAAAACCAGCTTACGCTTGTCCGACTTTATGGGAATTATTCCTTCCATTACCGGAAAAGTAGAGTTGGTTTATGAAGGAGAGCAGGAGGGAGCAGCCATTGTGGCCCAGCATTTAATTGGCGATGCGATTCATACGTTCTTCCCAGCTTATTTTCCTAAAATCGAAAAACTCGAAAAGCAGGGAGAGAAAACCTCTTATTCGGATATCTTAGAATGGTTTTTTGCCGAAAGCGGTTTCGAATTATTAGACGATGCTTCGGATGAGGAATACAAAACCATTTTGGATAGTATTGCACCACTTGAAGTATTAATCAAGAAATACCAGCCACAACTGGAAAAAGAAGACCGCTATTTTATAAAAGAATTCATCCTCTGGGGATTGGTAGAATACAATAAACTGAGCAAAGAAAGATTGACTGAAGGCTATCAGTTCAAGGATTTGTTTGGAAATTATATCAGTAAGCTGTAATATTTAAAAAGGGCTTAGCGGTTTAGCTAAGCCCTTTTTTTATAGAATAATTTATTTTTTATAGAATTACTTCCCGATACAGAAATTAGCAAAGATATTACCTAAAAGTTCATCATTTGTAACCTGTCCCGTCATCATTCCAAAATGATACAAGGCTTCTTTAATATCAATCGCCATTAAATCGCTGGAAAGATTGGTTTGTAAACCGTATTTTACTTTCTGGATTTCGTCCAAGGCTTTTAGCAAGGAATCATAATGACGCGTATTGGTAACGATTGTTTCATTATTCCTCAAAGCGCCCGTATTTACAAACGAAAGTAACTGGTTTTTCAACTCCTCAACTCCAATATTTTCTTTGGCCGAAATTAAGTTGAGGTTATGGATTTCAGATTTCAAATGATCAGCCTCTTTTTCAGAAAGCAAATCCGATTTATTTCCAACAACCAGTAAAGGTTTCAAAGGAAACTGATTCTTTATCTTTTCAATTTCTATTTGGTTCATCTGCAAACTGCCATCTGCCGACTGCAAACTGCTGTCTAATAAATAAATCACGACCTGCGCCTGTTCTATTTTTTCGAAAGTCTTTCTGATTCCAATGCTTTCAATATGGTCTTCCGTTTCCCTGATTCCTGCTGTATCTATGAATCGAAAACCAATACCGCCAATAACCAATTCGTCCTCAATTGTATCCCGTGTAGTTCCCGCAATGTGCGAAACAATAGCGCGTTCTTCATTCAGCAAAGCATTCAAAAGCGTAGATTTTCCCACATTGGGTTCACCCACAATAGCAACGGGAATACCGTTTTTGATAACATTACCCACGGCAAAAGAATCAATCAGGCGTTTCAACACAAATTCAATTCTATTTAATAATTCGTGAAATTGGGTTCTGTCGGCAAATTCAACATCTTCTTCTGCAAAGTCCAGTTCAAGTTCGATGAGTGAAGCAAAATTCAGTAATTCTTCGCGTAGTTTGGCAATTTCGTTAGAAAAACCACCGCGCATTTGCTGCATCGCAATTTGGTGAGAAGCTTCATTATCCGATGAAATTAAATCAGCGACAGCTTCGGCTTGTGATAAATCGAGTTTACCGTTTAAAAATGCTCTAAGTGTAAATTCTCCCGGGTTAGCCATTCGGCATCCATTTCGAAGCAGTAATTGAATAATTTGTTGCTGGATATAAGTAGAACCGTGACAGGAAATTTCGATGGTATTTTCGCCTGTATAAGAATGGGGTCCTTTGAAAATGGAAACCAAAACTTCGTCTAATGTTTTTTGATTATCGATAATGTGACCCAGGTGTAAGGTATGCGACTTTTGTTTTGTCAAATCCTTCCTTTTGATAGATTGAAAAACTGAATTTCCAATAGTAATGGCATCTTCGCCAGAGATTCTAATTATGGCGATTGCTCCAGCACCTGAAGGAGTGGCAAGTGCAACAATGGAATCATTATATAACATATTTTTTCTTCTAGGTTGTAAAGGTAATAAATCTAAATAAGTATCAAATTTTAATATTTCGAAGGTTTTCTTTAGTATTAAAGTTATCATAAACATCTGATACTAACGATTGTTAATTTATATATTTTGCGTACCTTTAAGGTATGAAATAACTTAAACTTCATAAAAATGAAAAAGATTTTGTTTCCCACTGATTTTTCCGAAGTTGCAACTAATGCCTTTGTTCACGCTTTGGAATTTGCAAAAATTGTTAAAGGAGAATTGATTTTATTGCACACATTCGAACTCCCAATTTATGACAACCAATTTTTCCCGGAAAATTATAATGTCATTTTTGATTCCCTTCAGTTATCTCAATTTGATATGTTTAAAGATGAAATTCCAAAGCTTCATTCCATTGCCGAAGAACGAAATCTGGATCATATAAAAATGAGTCACAGATTGATGGATGGTAGTTTGCTTTACAATATTAAAAAAGCAATCAAGGAAGAGAAAATAGATTTTATTGTTATGGGGACTTCAGGCGCAACGGGATGGGAAGCGTTTTTCTTGGGAACGAATACTGGTAATGTTTTAACTGCAGTCGATGTTCCTGTGTTGAGCGTTCCTCTGGAAGCAAAATTCGAGAAAATTTCAACTATTGGTTTTACAACCCGCTACAGAGCTAAAGATAAAAAAGCACTTAAAGACGTGCTGAAAATTGCAAAAAAAATGAATGCCAAAATAAGGTGTTTGTATGTGAAAACGAATAATTCTGATGTTTCAAGTGCAACCTTAAAACATTGGGAAGAAGAGTTTAAAGATGAGCCAGTTGTATTCTCAATAATTCCAAGTGATAATGTGGCGGATACCATCCTAGATTTTGTTTTATTCAAAGATATTGATGTATTGGCAATGCTTACATATAAAAGAAACTTTTTCGTTGAATTGTTTAAACCTAGTTTAACTCAGAAATTTTCGAATAGGCTAGACATTCCGGTTTTGGCGATGCACGAATAAAAAAAAGCTCCAATTTCATCGAAATTGGGGCTTTTTAAATATAAAAAAAAGGTTTGGTTAGTTAATTATTTAGCATTACTGGCATAACGAGCATAGTTACCGTTTCGCCTTCTTCTAATCCATCAACTGGAGTAAGAATTCCGGCTCTGTTAGGCAATGACATTTCAAGCATAATCATATCCGATTGAAGGTTGGTCAACATTTCGGTAAGGAAACGGGAGTTGTACCCAATTTGCATATCGTCACCTTGGTAATCACAAGTCAATCGCTCTTCCGCTTTGTTAGAGTAATCAATATCTTCAGCAGAAATATTCAATTCTGCACCAGCAATTTTCAAACGAATTTGGTGCGTGGTTTTGTTAGAGAAAATCGCAACACGACGAACAGAACTCAAGAATTGAGAACGATCAATCATCAATTTATTTGGATTTTCTTTAGGAATTACTGCTTCATAGTTTGGATATTTTCCATCAATCAAACGACACATTAATATATAATTATCGAAAGAAAAAGTAGCATTCGAATCGTTGTATTCAATTTTTACTTCCGCATCCGAAGCGCCAAGTATATTTTTCAATATAGTCAAAGGTTTCTTTGGCATAATGAAATCGGCTACTTGCGAAGCCGTTACATCTGTTCGTGCATATTTCACTAATTTGTGAGCATCGGTCGCAACAAAAGTCAATCCTTGTGGAGAGAATTGGAAGAAAACACCAGACATTACCGGACGCAAATCATCGTTTCCGGCAGCAAAGATTGTTTTGCTGATGGCTGTTGCCAAAACATCAGCAGGAACCAAAGTTACCGAAGGTTCGTCCAAGTTCACTGATTTTGGAAACTCTTCTCCCGGAGCATAAGCCAAAGCATATTTTCCTGAATTAGAACTAATTTCTATTGTGCTATTTTCTTCAACGGTGAAAGTCAATGGTTGTTCCGGAAAGGTTTTAAGGATTTCCAAAAGCAATTTTGCAGGTACTGCAACGCTTCCCTTACTGGTAGAATCAATATCTAAAGTGGCTGACATTGTGGTTTCTAAATCAGACGCTGAAACGGTTAAGGCTTTGTGGTCTAATTCAAATAGGAAATTATCTAAAATAGGCAAAGTATTGCTACTGTTGATAACGCTGCCTAAAACTTGTAATTGTTTTAATAAGTACGAACTCGATACTATAAATTTCATCTGTTTTGTTTTATTTTTTGGTATTTACTTTGTCATTATATTCAAAATACGATACGGTCTACAAATATATCGTAAACTATCTTAAGAATAAAATTTTTTTTATTAACATTACTTCCCGTATTTTCTTTTTCTAAGGAAGGTAAATAAAGCTCCAAAAAGCCCTAAAATAAAGATTGGAAGCCCGATAGTTAGGATTTGTGTTAGAGTATATCTTTCGTAAACTTTTTCTTTATCCAATAATGGCAAATCTAGATCTTTGCTTCGAATGTTAATAAGTCCATTGTCATCGAGCAAATAATTAACGCAATTCATTAGGAAATCCTTGTTGTCATATAAGTTTCCGGAGCGTTGGTCATAACCCAATTCTACGGGTTGGAAGTTTTTATCCAATTGGTTTCGTATCAAATCTCCGTCCGAAACCACTATCATTTTATTGGCTGTTCCTTTGGCTTCAAATGTTTTTTGGTCAAAAGGCAAAACTCGATTTTCAAACGCCGAATGAAATGAACCTTCCAGCAAAACCGAAAGCGGAATATTTCCCTTGTTTAAGTAATCACTTGGCGAAGTTTCTTCCGCAACACTATTCAAATTAATTTCGACAGGAGAACCTATTTTCTTCGAATATTGTGAAGATTGCAACAAAACGGTTTTCTTAATTCCATTCTTTAAAGTATCAATAGGATTGGCAAAATCGAATTTGATTCCACCCAGGTTTTTCACAATTGGATGCTTACTAATTGGATACACCTGAGGCGAAAATTTCCAATTGAATTCCTGAAATTGAGCGGCGCTTCCAGGATCACCAGTAGCTAATTTTATTGGACTTCCTTGTTCATCCTTAACCAAATCAGGATTAATTCTAAACCCGTATTTAAAGAACATATCATTCAAATTCAAATCTCGAGGATAGGCTAAAGTAGCTCCGGAATCATTGTATAAACTGTCCATTTCCATATTCACTTGGTCAACTAACCACAAGGTTTTTCCACCATGGACGATGAACTGGTCCAAGACTTGTTTTTCGGAATCAGTGAACGCTTCTGTAGGTTTCGCAATAATTGCCAAATCGTATTTTTGCAAAGCTTCCAAACTTCCCATTGGATTTCGTGTCACCGAATCCAAAGTAAATGGCCCAATGTGGTAGCTTTCGCGAACCTGCATCAGAAATTTGGCAATCTGAACGTCTTGAAGTTCACCGTTTCCTTTTATTACGGCTATTTTCTTCTGCTTTTCTTTGGTGATTTTATTGATGGCATCGGCGATGGAATATTCCAGATGTTGCACCGAACCAATTACTTTTTGGGTAATTGAAGCGCCCATTATATTTTTCAACAAAGGAATATTTACTTCCTTGTTGTTGTAAACTGCAATCGCCCAAGGAAAAACCATTGCCTGTGATTGTTTTCCTTTGTCGTCAACGGTTATGTTGATTGGTGTGAGGCCTTTTAGATACAAAGATTTGATGTTGTCCATACTTTCGTCTTTGTTTTCCAAAGGATCAACAAATTCGAAAACAATATTCTTGTTATAGGCTCGAAACTCTTCAAATAAATCTCGGGTTTCGCTTTGCAAACGCTTGAATTCAGCAGGTAAATCGCCTTGCAAATAGATTTTTACGTACAACGGACTTTGCACTTGCTTGATGATATTCAAAGAAGCGGATGAAAGTGTATATCTTTTGTCTTTTGTTAAATCAAAACGATGAAAAAAACCATTGCTTAAAACGTTCAAAAATAATGTAAACGTAATAATACTCAGTAAAGATTTCAAGTTATTTTTATTGGAAGTCGTCATTACGATTTAATGGATTTTAAATTATAAACAGTAAATGAAAGAAACAAGACCGTGATGCTCCCAAAATAAATAACATCCCGAGTGTCAATCACGCCACGACTCATACTTTTGAAATGATCCTGCATTCCAATGCTTGAAATTTTGCTTTGAAAACTTGGTAAAATTGTTGCCACACTTTCGAATCCAAAATAAAAGAAGAAACACAAAAATACCGACACAATAAACGCCACAATTTGATTTTCGGATAGGGTAGAAGTGAAGATTCCAATCGCGGAATAGGCTGCAATCAGGAACAATAATCCAAAATAAGAACCCATTGTGCTGCCCATATCGATGTTGCCTTCGGGTGAACCTAAACTGGAAATGACCCAAACATATATAAAGGTTGGAATAATTGCCATTACAATCAACAACATCAATCCCAGAAATTTTCCGTTCACGATTTGCCAAATACTCAAGGGTTTTGTCAACAACAATTCCAATGTTCCCTGCTTCTTTTCATCCGAAAAACTGCGCATCGTCACGGCAGGAATCAGGAAAATCAGAATCCAAGGCGCCAATGTAAAAAATGGACTCAAATCGGCAAAACCGCTGTTCAAAATATTATATTCTCCCTCGAAAACCCAAAGGAATAAGCCATTTCCAATCAGGAAAACGGCAATCACCAAATAACCAATTGGCGAACCAAAAAAGGATTTTATTTCTCTAACTACTATTGATTTCATTTAAGTTAATTTGTTTATTCGGTAATTTGGTAATTTGTTCTCCAAATCTACAACTCGTAATTCGTAATTTTTAATTCATAATTTAAGTTAGTGAAACTAACTTATCAACGCTCCAAGCTTCCGGCTTATCGTTGAATAATTTCTTTGTAAATGTCCAAACTTCGTTAAAAAGTTCCGATTTTCTGTAATTTTCCAAATCTTCTTCTGCTTCCCAATAACTGTAGGTAAAGAAAATACATTTGTTGCTTTTGTCCTGATATAGTTCCAATAAACGGTTTCCCGGCGCATTTCGTATTTTCTCTTTTATTATTTCGAAATTTTCCAAAAAAGCTGGAATATTTTCTTCGGCGAAGGACATTTTTACTATTCGTATGAACATTGTCTTTGATTTAGATTATAGCTTATTCTAATTATAATTGATTTGTGGATTACTTTAATTATAATACCAAATACTTTGGAAGGAAACGGGTATTAATTATATTTCAACTACAATTCCTCTATCATCTATTAGCCGAACAACTGCTGTTATCCATTGACCTCTGTCATAATTATCTAATTCTTTTTTAGTAATTGGACTTTTTAAATTTTGACTTTCATAAAAAGATTGATCCATAATATAAAAATCATTTTCGTTTTCATCGAATAATTTAAAAAGCCAATTGTATTTTGTTGTAAAATTTGTTTCAATTATTCTTAATCTCATATTTTTTTACTTTAACTGAATACTATATTGATAACATCCCTATAATTCAACCCCAACAAACTATTTGCGGAACCCACTTTCGACGGATTGCTTCTAAAAATGGCAATTTCCAGAAAACCAGCCGTGTTGAAAATTGCCAATTTTTCGCCTTCATAATACTTTATCGGATATTTATCAGAACTCGCAATTGCAGAATAATTTGGTAGAATCGTTTTGATATTTTTGGTTCGTAATACAATTTCATAAGGTCTTCCTTTGGCGACTTCCAAGAATTGTTTTTTGGAAATATTGGTCACCACATTCCCAAAATGGTCAATATAAATCACGTATCCTTTTATAGAACTTCCATCATTGGCGGCAACAGCCTGCAAATCGGTTACTTGTTTGACGGCTTTTATTTCTTTGCCAATAACGTTCAGCAAACCGCCTTTGGCAATATGACAAGCGACTTTGACGAAAACGTCCAAATCTGCAGCATCATTAGGCAAACGATCGTGAATGTTTATGGTAACTATTTTTTGGGGAACAATTTTTTGGGATAGCATACTCAAAATGCCATTATCGGCTGCAATAAAATAATGATCGTTCCATTGCATCACGATATGTTGGTTTTCTTTGTTGGATTCCATATCCACTCCAATGAGATGCACGGTGCCTTTTGGAAAACTGGAATACGAGGCTCCAATAATGTAACTTGCTTCTACTGTGTTGAATGCGTCAATGTGATGCGAAATATCAATAATCGAGGCTTCGGGATATTCCGATAAAATTTTCCCCTTCAACGCGCCAACAAAGTGGTCTTTCAAGCCGTAATCGGTGGTAAGGGTAATTATTGACATAAAATTGTTTATAAATAAAAAGGAAACTAAACCTAAAACTTATTAAATTTGAGAAATGCAAAGCTAATAATTATCAGCGATTAATTAATAATTTAAACTATTCCATTTGAACGAAAGAATCATCGAGCTCATAGACATCGCTCCAAAAGATTTTTGGGGCGCTCAAGACACTCATCTTGAAATGATTAAAAAGTACTATCCCAAATTGAAAATTGTAGCCAGAGGAACCACCCTGAAGGCTTTTGGCGAAAAAGAAGTCCTGGATGAGTTTGAAAATCGCTTCAATCGCTTGATGCTTCATTTTACCCGCTACAACAACATTGACAATAATGTGATTGAGCGCGTTATTCAAAGTACCGCACAGGAAGACGCTAAGACGTATGGCCACGACAAAATATTGGTTCATGGCGTGGGCGGAAAAATCATCAAAGCTATGACGCCAAATCAGCAATTGTTGGTTGATATGATGAACACAAACGATATGGTTTTTGCTGTGGGTCCAGCCGGAACCGGGAAAACATATACCGGTGTTGCCATGGCAGTAAAAGCTTTGAAAGAAAAACAAGTCAAACGTATAATTTTAACTCGTCCAGCGGTTGAAGCAGGAGAAAATCTCGGTTTTCTTCCTGGTGATATGAAGGAAAAACTAGACCCTTATATGCAACCTTTGTATGATGCTTTGCGCGATATGTTGCCCAACGAAAAATTGGAAGATTATATTTTGAAAGGAATTATCCAAATAGCACCCTTGGCATTTATGCGCGGAAGAACATTGGATAATGCTTTTGTAATTCTTGACGAAGCCCAGAATACAACTCATTCTCAAATGAAAATGTTCCTGACTCGGATGGGAAAAAGTGCTAAGTTTATGATTACCGGCGATCCCGGCCAAGTCGATTTACCTCGAAGAACTATTTCCGGATTAAAAGAAGCCATTTTAGTTTTGAAAGATGTTGATGGAATAGGAATTGTTTATCTTGACGATAAAGATATTGTTCGTCACCGATTAGTTAAAAAAGTGATTGATGCTTATAAGCAGATTGAAAATCACGATTAAATGTGTCACAAAGTTATAAAGGCTAGTACAATAGTGAGGTACAAAGATTTAAATTCATTATAGCGTTTCAAAGTCACAAATAAATGAAAAGCATACTAATTACAGGAGCTTCAGGAGGATTAGGTAAAGAAATTGCAATTCATTTTTCTAAAAAAGGTTGGAATGTCATTGCCACGATGATTAGTTTAAAAGAAGCGGACGTTTTTAAGGATATTCCTAATATAAAATGTTACGAACTAGATGTTACTAATCATGAAAGTGTTACAAAGGCAAAAACAGCTATTCTTAATGACTTTAAATCAATTGATATAGTCGTCAATAATGCAGGTGTTGGTTATAGGAGTTTTGTAGAATTGTCAGAAGATTCTAAGATTGAAGCAATAGTTAATGTCAATTGGCTTGGAGTAGTAAAAGTCTGCAGAGAATTTATTCCGCATTTTCGAGAACAAAACAAAGGGCAGTTTATCAATATTTCGTCTATTGCAGGCCTGGTAAATCTGCCTTTGGGGAGTTTCTACCATTCAACAAAGAAAGCTGTTGAGAGTTTTTCGGAATGTATGGCTTATGAATTATTGGATTTTAACATCAGTGTTTGTACAGTACAATTTGGGAATACACCAACTAATTTTCAGAAGAATGTTTCAAAATGCGAAGTGTCATCTATTGATTCTTATACCGTGATGATGGACAGTATTAATAATATAATGAGCGAAAAGACAAATGATAATCATAAATTAACTGATATAATTGTTGAAAAAATCTATAAAATAGCAGAAAATCCTTCAAAGAAATTCAGACGATATTCAATAGGTTTTGATGCAAACCTGATGAAATACTTAAGAAGATTTTTGGGATACAGGCTATTTAATATCGTTATTAGAAGATATGTTTTAAGATGAATTACTATCGGTAACTGATATTTCTGAATGTACTTTTTTTCCTTTGCTTATCTCTTCAGAATAGAATAAATTTGTCTTTCTTAAAATGGAGATTAAAATATGATTAAAAAAGAAAATATTAAAGTAATAATAAGCGATTTAGACGGAACATTACTCAACAACGAACACCAAATTTCCCCATTTACTAAAGCTATTTTTCAACAACTTCATAACGAGAATTATTTAATAATTGTAGCCACAGGCCGTCATCATCTCGATGCGTTGCCTATTGTAGAAGAGTTGGGCTGCCCAGTTTATTTGGTTACATCAAACGGTGGTCGGATTCATTCACCTGAAAAAGAATTGATGTATTCTTTTGACATAAACAGTGATGCCATAAAATCTGTTTTGGATTTAGATATTGATCCAGAGATTACAACCGTATTATTTAAAGAAAAAGTTTGGCAATCCAATAAGGAAAATAAAAAGTTGAACAGTTTTCAAACGGTAATGAATTATCCGAATGAAATTGTTGACTTTAATGCAATTAAAGATTTAAGTGCTATAAAGTTTTTTTTCACTCATAATGATCATCAAAAATTAGTCGAATTAAAGGACAGAATTCTGGTTGACCATTCGGATGATTTTAGTCACGCATTCAGTCTTCCGTTTTGTTTGGAATTTATGGATAAATCAGTAGATAAAAGTATTGCAATTTTGAAAATTTTAGAAAAAGAAAATTTTACTTTTGAGGAATCCATCGCTTTTGGAGACGGTTTCAATGATGAAAAAATGCTTATTTCTTCAGGAAAAGCTTTGATTATGGAAAATGCTGTCGAAAGTTTGAAAAGTAAACTTTCACATTTAGAAGTAATTACTTCCAATGAAAATGATGGCGTGGCAAAATATTTAACGAAAATACTATTGTCATAATTCACTTTGAAATATAAAATCAAAACAGAATTAGTGTTTATTACCTTGAAAATATTCCTAAATTTGCATTCATAAAACAACACATCAAATCACTACAACGATGAACACAATAACAAGTACGAATTTCAATTTTCCCAATCAAAAATCAGTTTACCGAGGCAAAGTAAGGGAGGTTTATAATATTAACGACGAGCTTTTGGTTATGGTTGCTACCGATAGGCTTTCGGCTTTTGATGTGGTTTTACCAAAGGGAATTCCGTATAAAGGGCAAATTCTAAACCAAATTGCTACTAAATTTATGGAACTGACTCAAGACATTGTTCCCAATTGGTTAATTGCAACACCTGATCCTAACGTGGCTGTTGGACATTTATGTGAACCTTTTAAGGTCGAAATGGTGATTCGTGGTTATGTTTCAGGTCACGCTGCTCGCGAATATGCAGCAGGAAAAAGAGCCATTTGCGGAGTAACAATGGCAGAAGGGCTGAAAGAGAATGATAAATTTCCAACACCTATAATTACTCCAACAACAAAAGCAGATAACGGTTCACACGACGAAGATATTTCGCGTGAGGATATTCTATCAAAAGGAATTGTTAGTGAGGAAGATTATTTGGTTTTAGAAAAATATACAAGAGCCTTATTCCAAAGAGGAACAGAAATCGCTGCGAGTCGTGGATTGATTTTGGTAGATACCAAATATGAATTTGGTAAAACCAAAGAAGGAAAAATTGTTCTTATAGACGAAATTCACACCCCGGATTCCTCTCGTTATTTCTATTC
>NZ_JAYWCK010000101.1:0-17969 GCF_043780635.1 Flavobacterium sp. | reverse complement strand
CATTTATATTCAGATAATTATATAGTTTTTAAAAAAAAACTGGTGCGTTTGCCCTGCGTCAATCTCCTCAATTTGCCGATTTAATTCATAGGCTTTACTAATAGAGTCTTTTTGGCGAATCAAGATTTTATCATGTTGAGCTTTTTTCTCTAATTCTTTCCAGTTAACTACATACAATGTTCCTTTGACTTGGCCATTTCCTGAATAAATTTTACAATTAGGCACAATATAAGAGCCTCCATTATGAGGCAATGATACTTGATACATGTCTCCATATTCGCTAGATTTTCCTAGCTTATCAATTATAATCCCATAGTCTTTATCTTGAGAAATTAAACTCTCATGAATGTAACCATGTTGAAGAGTTTTTTGATAATCAATGTTTAGTAATATATCAATTTCATTATCTATATGAAACAAACAATATTCTGTTGAATATACTAGTATTGCAACTTTATTTATTCTTTTTGTTGTCCCATTTATTTCTTGCTTGATATAAGAATTTGCAACTAGAGTTAAAATTTGTCCATAACCGTTATAGCAAAACAAAAGTAGCACAAAGATTTTTTTCATTATTTAAATTTATTTGTAAATGAATAAATTCGTGGTGTTCCCTGCGAATTTCTTATAAACTGACCCCTAACTTCCTAATTGCCGAAACAAACTTTCGTATACACCCAAATTTGGGTAGATTGGCGAAGGTTTGTTTCGCTTTATATTTCCCTCAAATATATAAAATTTTCTTACAAACTTGACTGTTTAAACACTGAATATTTTTAAATAAAAGCAAATCATCTGGTTTACTCGATTGCTCTAGTCCAGATGGATCAATTACTCTCGCAATTGCCTCTGTGGTCTCGCCCTAAAACGAGACCGCAAGAGATATAGTGAACAGCTGGATTAGCTCCTAAAATGTCATCTTGTCATACCTTTTTGCGCCAATTTTAACATAAACTGACAATTTATTTGGGTTTTTTCTATTGGCACAAAGATTGACTATTGCAACTCGAACCGTGAAAATAAGTATTCAATAAAAATTAAATATAAATAAAAATGGGTAAAATAATCGGAATTGATTTAGGTACAACAAACTCTTGTGTTTCTGTAATGGAAGGTAGTGAAGCAGTAGTAATTCCTAATTCAGAAGGAAAAAGAACAACACCATCTATCATCGCATTTGTTGAAGGTGGCGAAATTAAAGTGGGTGATCCTGCAAAAAGACAAGCAGTGACCAATCCTACAAAAACGATTGCTTCCATAAAGCGTTTTATGGGTCATTCTTTCTCTGAAATTACTAAAGAAGCTAAAAGAGTTTCTTATTCAGTTGTAAAAGGGGACAACAATACTCCACGTGTGGATATTGACGGACGTTTATATTCTGCACAAGAATTGTCAGCTATGACACTTCAAAAAATGAAAAAAACTGCTGAAGACTATTTAGGTCAAACAGTTACTGAAGCAGTTATTACTGTTCCAGCTTACTTTAATGATGCACAACGTCAAGCTACAAAAGAAGCAGGTGAAATTGCAGGTCTTAAAGTTATGCGTATTATCAACGAACCTACAGCTGCAGCTTTGGCTTACGGTTTGGATAAAAAAGGAAAAGATCAAAAAATTGCTGTTTACGATTTAGGTGGAGGTACATTTGATATTTCTGTTCTTGAATTAGGAGACGGTGTTTTCGAAGTTCTTTCTACAAATGGCGATACTCACCTTGGTGGAGATGATTTTGACCACGAAATTATTGACTGGTTAGCTGCTGAATTTTTAACCGAAGAAGGTATTGATTTACGTTTAGATCCAATGTCTTTGCAACGTTTGAAAGAAGCTGCCGAAAAAGCAAAAATCGAATTGTCTTCTTCTGCCGAAACTGAAATCAACTTGCCTTACGTAACTGCTACAGCTTCAGGACCAAAACACTTGGTTAAAAAATTAACTAGAGCTCAATTCGAAAAATTGACGGACTCATTAGTAAAACGTTCTATGGCACCAGTTGCCAAAGCCTTGAAAGATGCAGGTTTATCAGTTTCTGATATTGACGAAATAATATTAGTGGGAGGTTCTACTCGTATGCCAAGAATTGTTGACGAAGTAGAAAAATTCTTTGGTAAAAAAGCGTCTAAAGGAGTTAACCCTGATGAGGTTGTTGCTATTGGAGCAGCTATTCAAGGTGGAGTTCTTTCTGGAGATGTAAAAGATGTATTGTTGCTTGACGTAACTCCTTTATCTCTTGGTATCGAAACTATGGGTGGAGTTATGACTACATTAATTGAGTCTAATACAACTATTCCAACCAAAAAATCGCAAGTTTTCTCTACTGCTGCAGATTCTCAACCTACAGTTGAAATCCACGTATTACAAGGAGCTAGAGCAATGGCTGCTGATAATAAAACAATTGGTCGTTTCCATTTAGATGGTATTCCACCAGCACCAAGAGGTGTTCCACAAATTGAAGTAACTTTTGATATTGATGCTAATGGTATCATCAAAGTTTCGGCAACGGATAAAGGAACTGGTAAATCTCACGATATTCGTATCGAAGCTTCTTCTGGATTAACAGCGGAAGAAATCGAAAGAATGAAAAAAGATGCCGAAGCAAATGCTGGAGCGGACAAAATCGCAAGAGAAAGAGCCGAAAAATTAAACGAAGCAGATGGAATGATTTTCCAAACTGAATCTCAATTGAAAGAATTAGGAGAGAAATTGACTGATGACAACAAAGTGGCTATCGAATATGCTTTGACTGAATTGAGAATGGCTCACCAATCTCAAGATATCGATGCGATCCAAATTGCACTTGACAAAATCAATGCAGCTTGGAAAACAGCTACCGAAGCTATGTATGCTCAAGGAGAACAAGCCCAAGGTGGTCAACAAGAAGCTCAACCACAAGGTGAAGCTCAAGGAGACAATGTTGAAGACGTTGAATTCGAAGAAGTAAAATAAGCATAGAACTCCCGATATATCGGAATCTAAAATAGAGAACCGAGCTAGAAATAGCTCGGTTTTTTTTTGTCATTCTTTATGTGCAGTTCCGTCTAGTTTTTTATTATACATTTTTGTTATTACAAAAGCGTGAGGAAAAGTTATTGCGGCTAAAAAGGAGAAAAAGATTGCATTGAATATTTGGTCATCTCTAAATATATAATAGAGCATTGCAATTCCCAGAATGGATATAAGCCAATATATGAAAGCAGATTTACAGTAGCTTTTAAAATTAGGTAATGAATAGTTACCATATAAAAATTTCATTTGCTCTAAAATAGAAGGGATACTATGCCATAAAATAAAATAGATAGAGAATCCCCAAATTAAACTGGATGTTTTAAAAATAATGGTGAATACAATTAAATAAAAAACCTCTGTCAGAATCTTTTCCCTGATTTCAGTGTATTTATAATAGGAATAAGCACTTGTCAATAAAAAGGCAATTCCGAAAATTTTAAATAATAAAGGAATAGATAGAGTAGGGATTCTAATCTTAGTAATTTCGAAAATTATATTTTCTACTTCTGAAGTATGAAAAATAAACAATAATAAAAGTATAAAAAGCCCATAAGTAAAAGCAATTGAATTGCACATCCAATTTGGGTAGTAACTAATCAATTCTTTCCATTGTTGTTCTCCAAAATGAAAAGCGCTAACTATTATAAATAAGAAAAGTGCAAACCAGGGTATAAAGTAAAACAAAATTGCACTTAACGTTACAATCATAACATATATCAAAAGTGTTTTTATAAATGAAATAGTCGTTTTTCTGCTGTTTTTATTTTCAATAAGAATCAAATCATTAGCACCATGTAAGATTCCAAAAGAGAAAATCAAGGAAAAACCTAAAATTATTTGAATATGATTCGAAAAAAACGAATCCAACCATAATCCAAAAAAGCTTGCCACTATTGATATTTTAGAATATTTAGCCATCAAATTTTATATTTTGTTGAAAATTAATAAAAAAAAACTAAACAAAATGTTTTTTATTGTTTAATCTTTTGTAGATTTGTTTAAACAATAACCAATTAACTTTATTATTTATGACAAATTTTATGTTTATTCCGAGTTTAATTTCTAAAATGTTACCAACCGATTATGTTGGTTTTACGTTTTTTGTTGGTTGTATGGCTATGATGGCAGCTTCAGCTTTTTTCTTTTTATCGCTCAATCAGTTTGATAAAAAGTGGCGTACTTCTGTACTAGTATCTGGATTAATTACATTTATCGCAGCAGTACATTATTTTTACATGAGAGATTATTGGGCAAGTTTCGGAGAATCCCCGACCTTTTTCCGATATGTTGACTGGATCTTAACTGTGCCATTAATGTGTCTTGAGTTTTATTTAATATTAAAAATTGCAGGTGCCAAACAGTCCTTATTGTGGAAAATGATTATTTACTCCATAATAATGTTAGTTACAGGTTACTTTGGTGAAGCTGTTGATACTGGAAATGCTCAAATTTGGGGATTAGTTTCAGGTATAGCTTATTTTGCAATCGTTTATGAAATCTGGTTAGGAGAAGCATCTAAACTTGCTGCAGCCGCTGGAGGAAATGTTCTTTCATCTCACAAAATTTTATGTTGGTTTGTACTTGTAGGCTGGGCAATTTATCCATTAGGATATATGTTAGGAACTGATGGATGGTACTCCGGAATCATTGGTAAAGGAAGTGTTGATGTAGCTTATAATATTGCAGATGCTATTAATAAAATAGGATTTGGATTGGTCGTATATAATTTAGCATTAAAGTCCCAAACAAACTAAATTTAATTTATTTAATTTTTGGTTAAACCGAGCTAGAAATAGTTCGGTTTTTTTATGCAATATAATTTCGTTTTAAAAGTTTTTCTTAATATTACTTCAAAAAGCACTTTCGTTTATTGAAAACTTTTACCGTATAATGAAATTAATATTATTTTAAGCAACTTTAAAATGGACAAAATAATCACTGTAATAAGTTTATTTTTCACATTGATGGGTAATGCTCAGACAGAAGATATCAAGAAATTTCCCGATTTCAAATCAAAATATGTAGATCCAAGAAATGTGGATATTTGGCTTCCGCCAAGTTATGAAACGTCTCCAAACAAGAAATATCCAGTCTTGTATATGCACGATGGCCAGTCACTGTTCGAACCTGGACGAAGTCTTTCAGGAGAAGAATGGGAAGTGGACGAAATGATGACCAAGTTGATTAAAGAAAACAAAATACAAGAAGCTATTGTTGTTGGTATTTGGAATACACCCAAAAGATTTAGAGAATACCAACCGAATAAACCTTTTGAAAATTTAGCAATTGAAAACAAATATTTAAGAGAAATTCTTGACGAAGAGTATAATGGTGGGCCTTTGGCAGATGACTATTTGAAATTTATTTTCGAAGAATTGAAGCCTTTTGTGGATTCAAATTTTAGAACCTTAAAGAATAAAAAGAATACTTTTATGATGGGTTCGAGTATGGGAGGATTAATTACTATTTATGCAGAAACTCAATATCCAGAAGTTTTTGGAGCGGTTGCTTGCCTTTCGACACATTTTCCAGTGAGTTTGAAACAAAATATTCCTGAAATTCCGTCATTAATTATCAACTACTTAAAATTAAATTTACCAGAAGGGAAAAACAATCGAATTTATTTTGATTATGGTACTAAAACCCTCGATTCTTGGTATGAACCTTATCAAAAAAAAATGGATGAGGCGATGAAATCCAAAGGATATATTCAAGGAAAAAATTGGGAAACAAGAAAATTTGAAGGCGAAGAACACACAGAAGCCGCTTGGCGAAAAAGATTAGATGTCCCATTACTGTTTTTATTGGGGAAATAGACAGCCTACTTTGCATCTTATAATTTATATAAAACCGTCCCAAGTAAAAATAAACTGGACGGTTTTTTTGTTTTTATTTCCAACAAATGATAAATGTCACATTCTTTATAATAGATTTCCGTAATTTTGCTTGTAAAACAATTTGGATGAGAAAAATCAAATATAAGAAAGGTAGAAAACTACAACCTTATAATCTGGAATATACCGGTATTCATAAAAAAACAGATTCAGAAATGCAGCTTTTCGTTTATGACGATGCTAGTTTGTCTGAATATGAAGATTTTAATGTTTCTGATTTAACCAAAAGCATTGATATTCAAAAAACAAACTGGCTCAATATTCACGGTTTGAATGATATTGACTTGCTAAAATCTATCAGCGTCTATTTCAAAATAGACAACTTTATGCTTGCCGATATTTTGAATACCAATAGAAGAACCAAAATAGAAGAACAACACGACACTTTATTTTTTAACATAAAATCATTGTTACCAGCAGGAGATAGCGATAATATTAGTGCTGAGCAAATCAGTTTTTTGATAAAAGATGGTATTTTGATTTCATTTCAAGAAAAAAGGAGTGATTTTTTTACCCATATTCGGGAACGTATTCGCACGCATTCAGGGATTGTCAGAACAAAAAATGCAGATTATTTACTCTACATTCTTCTCGATGCCATTATGGAAAATTTTTACATTACCATTGAGAATGAAGAAGATAAAATTGAAGAATTGATTGACCAAACTAAAAATAATACTGACCCAATCATTTTAGAAAGAATAGAAAAACACAGAGATAACTTTAATTTTCTGAAACGTTCCATCATTCCGTTGAGAGATTCATTATACGATATAAAAAGTATGAAAGATGATGATGTTTTTAATGTAATTGAAATTGAAAATTTTAGTTTTTTTTCCAGATTACATCAAAAAAGTTTAGAACTTTTAGAACAAATAGAGTCAGATATGAGTTCACTTCATAGTGCTTCTGATTATTATTTTTCAGCTCAAAGTCACAAAATGAATGAGATTATGAAGACCCTTACTGTTGTTTCGGCCATATTTATTCCGCTTACATTTATTGTGGGTGTTTATGGAATGAATTTTAAGTATATGCCAGAATTAGAATATGAACACGGTTATTATACTATTATCGGCATTATGGTTTTAATAGTTTTAGGAATGCTGTTTTATTTTAAAAGGCAACATTGGTTCTGAGAAGGAAATATTCAAAAAACACATTAGGAATTAAAATAGAATTTCAATATAAATATAAAAAGTTACAAAGATGAATAAAGCGATATACATCGCGACAAGCGAAGAACATAGTGGCAAGTCGATTGTTACCCTGGGTTTAATGAGTATGCTCATTGGAAAAACCGCAAAAGTTGGTTATTTTAGACCTATTGTCGAAGATTTTGAAGACGGAAAAATTGATAATCACATCGAAACGGTAATCAACCATTTTGGGTTGGATATTTCTTTTCAGGATGCTTATGCCATCAAGAAAAGTAAATTAATCAAAAAGAAGAACAAAGGTAAACTGGGCGAAGTCATTGATTTGATTATTGAAAAATACAAACGATTGGAAGAACGTTTCGATTTTGTATTAGTCGAAGGAACCAGTTTTACAGGAGAAGGAACCGTTATCGAATTGGATATGAATGTTCTTATTGCCAAAAACTTAGGTATTCCGGCAATAATTGTAGGTTCTGGAGTTGGGAAAACATTGGAGGAATTAGTCGACAGCCTTTACCTGGCTTACGATTCGTTTAAGGTAAAAGATGTGGAAGTCTTAGCTGTAATCGCCAACAAAGTACAGCCCGAAAATATTAAATTAGTTACTTCAGGATTAAAGAAAAGCTTACCAGATGAAGTTTTAGTCAATACAATTCCAATAATTTCGAGTTTGAACAACCCAACAATTCTAGAAATTGCTAACGAGTTGAACGCAAAAGTTTTGTTTGGAGAAGCATATTTGAACAATCAAATATCAAGTTTCAGTGTGGGAGCAATGCAATTGAGAAACTATTTATTACACTTGAATGAGGATGGTTTGGTGATAACTCCGGGCGATAGAGCTGATATTATTCTTGGGGCTTTGCAAGCCAATGAATCCATAAATTACCCTGCAATTTCAGGAATAGTTTTAACGGGTAATATTATTCCTGAAGACACTATTCTAAAATTAATTGAAGGGCTTTCATCAGTAGTGCCAATTATTGCAGTTGAAGAAGGAACTTATGTGATTTCGAATAAAATTGGAGATATAAAACCTAAGATTTATGCCAATAACAAGCAAAAGATTCAAACCTCTATTGATACTTTCGAAAAATACGTAGATTTAGATAGTTTGACCGAAAAATTTATCAAGTTTGAAGCAGAAGGAATGACTCCAAAGATGTTTCAATATAACTTGGTAAAGAGAGCTAAAAAACATCGTAAACATATTGTTTTGCCTGAAGGAAACGACGACAGGATTATTATGGCAGCTTCAAGATTATTAGCCATGGATGTGGTAGATATTTCTATTATTGGCAACAAAAAACAAATAGAAAACAAAGTGGCAGAGTTAGGTTTACCCTTCGATTTTTCGAAAGTTCACATCATTAATCCAATAAAATCAAAACATTATGATGATTATGTGAATACCTATTATGAGTTGCGAAAAGAAAAGAAAATGACTTTGGAAATTGCCAAAGATTTGATGGAAGATGGTTCCTATTTTGGCACTATGATGGTTTATAAAGGTCATGCTGACGGTATGGTTTCCGGAGCTGCGCATACCACGCAGCATACTATTTTGCCAGCTTTACAATTCATTAAAACTAAACCAAATTCTTCAGTAGTTTCTTCCATATTTTTTATGTGTCTGGAAGATCGAGTTTCGATTTTTGGAGATTGTGCCATTAATCCAAATCCAACGGCGGAACAATTGGCAGAAATCGCTATTTCATCAGCAGATTCCAGTTTAGCTTTTGGTATTGAACCAAAAATTGCCATGCTTTCTTATTCTTCCGGTTCATCAGGAAAAGGCGATGAGGTAGACAAAGTAAGAGCTGCAACGGAAATTGTCAGGAAAAAACGTCCCGATTTAAAAATCGAAGGCCCAATTCAATATGATGCCGCCGTAGATTTTGAAGTAGGACAAAGCAAAATGCCAAATTCAGAAGTGGCAGGACATGCCAGCGTTTTGATTTTTCCTGATTTAAACACAGGAAACAACACCTATAAGGCCGTTCAAAGAGAAACTGGCGCATTGGCAATTGGCCCAATGTTACAAGGACTAAATAAACCCGTAAATGATTTAAGCCGAGGCTGTACCGTTGACGATATTATAAACACGGTTGTAATTACAGCCATTCAAGCACAAGGATTATAAAATGAAAATAGTAATAATAAACTCGGGAAGTTCCTCTATAAAATACCAGTTAATTGATATGCCCTCTTGCGAAGTTATTTGCTCAGGGATGATTGACAGAATAGGGTTAGAGACTTCAAATTTAAGTTATGAAACCCATAAAAATAAAATTGAGGAATCCATGCCAATTCCTAATCATAAAACAGGTTTGGAAAAAATTGCTCGTTTATTGATGGATGAAAAAGTTGGGGTGATTAAAAGCACTCTAGAAATTGAAGCTGTAGGTCATCGTGTAGTACATGGTGGGGCAGGTTTTTCAGATACAACAATCATCAACAAAAAGGTAAAAGATAAAATAAAACAACTTTTTGAATTGGCTCCATTACATAATCCAGCTAATTTTGAAGGCATAATTGTTGCTGAAGAAATTTTTAATACTGCCAAACAAGTAGCTGTCTTTGACACGGCATTTCATCAAACAATCCCTGTTTTGGCTCATAAATATGCTTTACCAAATTACCTTTTGACCGAAAATAAAATTCGAGTTTACGGTTTTCACGGTACAAGTCACAAGTATGTCTCGGAAAAAGCCATTAAATATTTGCAAAATAGTTCCAAAATTATCACCATACATTTAGGCAATGGTTGTAGTATGACTGCCATAAAAGACGGAAAAAGTATTGATCATACACTCGGTTTCGGACCAATGAATGGTTTGATAATGGGAACTCGTAGTGGAGATGTTGATCAATCAGTGATATTTTATATGGTCAATTCATTGGGTTATTCCCTTGCCGATGTCAACACGATGTTGCAAAAACAAAGCGGAATGCTAGGGCTTACAGGTTTTAGCGATTTGAGAGATATTGAATCTCAAGCCGGCCAAGGGAACAAAGATTGTCAACTGGCTTTAGCAATGAACGCCTACCGAATCAAGAAATATATAGGTTCTTATACAGCAGCTCTAAATGGCTTGGATGCGATTATTTTCACAGCTGGAATTGGAGAAAATTCATCCTATATGCGAAAGTTAGTTTGTACTGATATGGAGTATTTTGGGATTGAACTAGATGATTCTAAAAATGATATTCGTTCGAAAAAAATCCGAGAAATCAATAGTCCGCACTCGAAAACTAAAGTATTGGTCGTTCCAACCAATGAAGAAATCGAAATTGCCAACCAGGTTTATGGATTGCTTTCGAGTTAAAAATTAGAATAAAAAAACCTGCAACTTCAAATGAGGGCACTGAAAAAGTCATTTTAGTACTTAATTGATTAATAAATAAGGAGTAGAAAACTAGTTTTTCTGCTCCTTATTTTGTATTTTTAAGTTTAATTATAAGGCATTTTAAATGTTAGTTCAGCAAGAGTCAATCCAGTTTAGTCAGTTTTCTTCGCTATATGATTTAATCGTTCCGAAGGAAAATATGCTAAGGAAAATAAATGAGTTAATTGATTTTTCATTTATCTACGATGAGTTGTTAAATAATTATTGTGCCAATAATGGTCGCACCGCCGAGAGCCCTGTGCGTATGTTTAAGTATTTACTTCTTAAAACAATTTATACGGTTTCCGATGTTGATGTAGTGGAGCGTTCGCGTTTTGATATGTCTTTTAAATATTTTTTGGGAATGACGCCGGAAGAAGGTGTTATCAATTCTAGTTCATTGACAAAATTCAGAAAACTACGATTGAAAGATACCGACTTATTAAATCTATTGATAAACAAAACGGTAACTATAGCCGTTGAAAAAGGCATCATTCGTTCCAAATCTATTATCGTTGATGCTACCCATACTTTATCAAGATCCAATCCTTTTTCAGCAATTGAAGTATTGCGTGAGCGTTCTAAACACTTGCGAAAAACGGTATATTTATTCGATGACCAATACAAAGACCGTATGCCAGAGAAGAACAACTCTGATGAATTGGAAAAAGAGTTGACCTATTGCAAAGAGTTGGAGAACCTAATAGAAAAAGAACCAACTTTAAGTTCGATACCAGCAGTAAAAGAAAAATTAAACCTGCTCAAAGAAACCATAGAAGACACACAGGAAAATTTTACGTTATCAAAAGATACGGATGCTAAAACGGGTCATAAATCTGCCGATAGTTCCTTTTTTGGCTATAAGACTCATTTAGCAATGACCGAAGAGCGTATCATTACAGCAGCTGTAGTCACATCAGGCGAAAAAGGAGATGGGCCAGAATTGGCTAAACTTTTAGAAATTAGTCAAGAAAACGGAATTGATGTGGATACCATTATTGGTGATGGAGCTTATACAGGAAAAGAAAATCTCAAACTCACAAGTGAGCAAAACATAAAAGTGGTAGCTAGACTAAATGTCACTATAGCTCAAGGGGCTAGAAAAGACGACGATAAATTTGATTACAATAAAGATGCCGATAGATTTGTTTGTCCAGCAGGACATATGGCTATACGAAAGGCTATTCAGGGCAAAAAAAATATTGGAAAGAATCAGGTAGATACTTATTATTTTGATGTCGAAAAATGCAAATCTTGCCCTTTGAAAGAGGGTTGTTATAAAGAAGGAGCCAAAACAAAAACATATTCGGTGTCGATAAAATCAGACTTACACCAAGAACAAATCGCCTTTCAAGAAACGGACTATTACAAAGAAAAAGCAAAACACCGATACAAAATAGAAGCCAAAAATAGTGAATTGAAAAACGTACACGGTTATGATAGAGCAATATCATACGGCATTACAAATATGCAAATGCAAGGAGCAATAGCAATTTTTGCAGTCAACTTAAAAAGAATACTCAAATTAATGTAGGAAATCGCAAGCTACACAAGCAGTATTCAGAATTAAGCTATACAAGTCCAAAATCGACTGATACAACCTATAATAAAAAACAGTTATAAAAAGAAAAGTGCTTGTAACAGGATTTTAAAATCCTGTTACAAGTACTTTTTTATTGTCTGAAAACAACGCTAATCAAAATAAGCAATGTTTTTCAGTGCCTCACTTCAAATTGCAGGTTTTTTTTATCAAAATTTATAACTATTTTAAGCTTCCCACCATATCTTCTGGTTTTACCCAAGCATCAAAATCTTCGGCGGTTACATAGCCCAAACGAACGGCTTCAATTTTTAAGGTAGTGCCATTTTTGTGTGCGGTTTGAGCTATTTCAGCTGATTTATAATAGCCAATTTTAGTATTTAAAGCTGTAACCAACATCAAGGAATTGTTTACCAATTCTTCGATACGTTTGTAATTAGGTTCGATTCCACTGGCGCAATGCTCTTCAAAAGATAAACATGCTTCCCCTAACAATCGTGCTGATTGCAAAAAGTTTGCTGCCATTAAAGGTTTGAAAACATTCAATTCATAATGACCTTGCATTCCCCCAACTGATATTGCCACGTCATTTCCCATTACTTGCGCGCAAACCATTGTCAAAGCTTCGCATTGTGTTGGGTTTACTTTTCCAGGCATAATTGATGAACCTGGTTCATTTTCCGGAATAATGATTTCACCAATTCCTGAACGTGGTCCAGAAGCCAACATACGAACATCATTGGCAATTTTATTCAAAGAAACCGCTAATTGTTTTAAAGCACCGTGAGTTTCCACAATAGCATCATGAGCTGCCAAAGCTTCGAATTTGTTTGGAGCAGTTACAAAAGGATGTCCAGTGAATTTGGCAATATATTCGGCTACTTTTACATCGTATCCGGCCGGAGTATTTAATCCAGTTCCAACGGCAGTTCCACCTAACGCTACTTCTGATAAGTGCGCCAAGGTGTTTTTTACAGCTTTTAAGCCATAACTTAATTGGGCTGCATATCCTGAAATTTCTTGTCCTAATGTCAATGGAGTTGCATCCATTAAATGCGTACGACCAATTTTTACAACCGTATTAAATTCGGCTGCTTTTGCCTGAAGTGTATCTCTTAATTTTTCGACACCTGGAATTGTGGTTTCCACAACAGCTTTGTAAGCTGCAATATGCATTCCTGTAGGGAAGGTATCGTTTGAAGATTGTGATTTGTTCACATCATCGTTGGCTTTGATGAATTGTTCGCCTTCGCCAATGGCGAATCCTTTTAAAACTTGGGCACGATTAGCAACGACTTCATTCACGTTCATATTGCTTTGCGTTCCTGAACCTGTTTGCCAAATCACGAGCGGAAATTCATCGGCTAGTTTTCCGGCTAGGATTTCGTCACAAACGGCCGCAATAGCATCGCGTTTTTCTATTGGAAGAACTCCCAAATCACAATTGGCATAAGCTGCTGCTTTTTTCAAGAAAGCAAAACCTTCAATGATTTCTTTTGGCATTGAAGCCGAGGGGCCAATTTTAAAGTTGTTTCTGGAACGTTCTGTTTGTGCGCCCCAATATTTATCAGCAGGAACCTGCACTTCACCCATAGTGTCTTTTTCTATTCTGTATTTCATTTTGTTATTTATTTGTGTTGTATGATTATTCGATTTTATGTCAATTTCAATCCCCATTGTTGTACGAAACGTTTTCAAAATTGTTGACCAAATTTACGGATTACTGTGCTTTTAAAAAAATATTATCAAGTATTTATTGGTAAGAAAAAATATAAAACATACATTTGTGGCTACATTCAAAAATTCCGGAAAAAATGTTTGATTTTACACAGTATTTAGGCTTTTTACTTTTCTTAACCGTCCTTACAATAGGGTTTTGGTTAATGTTTTTTTTAGTTGGTTTCGTATCCTATTGGGTTGGCGGAGCGACTTGGGAAGCTTATAAAGAAAGAAAAGCAAAAAAGAAACAAGAACAATCAGTTTAGATTGATTGTCAAATAAAAAAAGGATTCGTGAAAACGAGTCCTTTTTTTATATCAAACAAAAGAGGATGTCTCATATAAAAATGGGACATCCTCTTTTGTTATTTTGTTATCAATTATTAGTGACCTCCGCTGATTTTTTTATCGAAATCTATCCCTTGAATTTTTAAAATTCCGCTCACTTTCCAAGCATAAAATGCCAAATAAGCAAAACAAACAACGCCTACAATATAGCTGCTTTGAATACCGATACTATCAGAAACAAATCCTTGAGTCCAACTTACGATTCCACCACCCATAATCATCATAATCAAGAAACTGCTTCCTTGACTAGTGTGTTTTCCTAATCCGCTAACAGCTAAAGTAAAGATACAAGGCCAAAGTGTACTACAAAACAAACCAACGCTTGTAAAAGCATAAACACTAATCATTCCGGTTGTTGCCATTCCTGTAAATAAGGCTACAATTCCCAAAGAGGCAAAAATTAGTAACATTCTGGCTGGGTTTCCTTTGCTAGCCATATCAGCAGCAATTAATACCAAAATAATTAATCCATAAACATAGAAAGGAGTTAAATCGTGTTTTGCAATTGCATTTACCAATAAGAAAACTCCAAATGCTAAATAGGGAGCTAAGAATCGCAGTATTTTTTGAAGATTCATATTATCGGTAAATGCTTCCACCGCTCCAGTCCAACGACCAATCATTAAACTCGCCCAATATAATGAAATATATGGTGCAATATCTCCAATAGCAAAGCCTAATTTACTCTGCATATAAGCCGGCAAGTTGCTTGCAGTAGAAACTTCTACACCCACATATAGGAAAATAGCAATCATTCCCATAACCAATTGTGGATATTGCAATGCAGAACTTTTTGAAGAAGCTGCATCTTCTGCAGATTCAACTATAGTTTCAGGATGTTCTGGTAATGAAGAAAATTTCAATAAAACAGCTACCAATAGAAATGCTAATCCTAAGATTAAATAAGGAATTTTAACGCTTTCAATACTCATATCCGTATTTCCAGTTGCAGCAGCACCAAAAATAGCAAAACTCACAATAAGTGGTCCAATTGTAGTTCCTAAATTATTTATTCCGCCTGCTAAAGTTAATCGCTGTACACCAGTTTTTATTGGTCCCAATGCAATTGCTAATGGATTAGCAACCGTTTGTTGTAAAGAGAAACCTAAACCAACCGTGAATAAACCGGCAAGCATTAAAGGATATGACCCTGTATTTGCCGCAGGATAAAACAACAATGTTCCAAGTGCCGAAATTACCAGTCCTAAGGCTAGTCCATTTTTATAACCAATTTTGTTAACTAAATCTTGTTTCATCAATAATGAAATACCCATATATATCAAGGAACCCACAGTATAAGAAATATAAAAAGCGATTGATACAAACTGGCTTTGACCTTGTGTTAAATCAAATGCTTTTTTGAATACTGGAATTAAAATATCATTGCTGGCAGCGACAAATCCCCAAAAGAAGAAGACGATTACTAAGGGAATAAATTGTCCCCAGTTGGTTTTTGAATTTTCTGAACTCATAATAATAAATTGGTTAATGGTTTAAGGTAAATTATTTATTTGTATTGTAAGACAGTAAATATATTGGGAAAGTGAATGAAAAAAAAATAAATTGTAACAAATATTGTTAAAAATATTTATTCTAAAAGTGAAGGTTCAATAATGCCTATTTAAACTCCACTATTTTTTAGTACTTTTGCAAAAATTTTATAAAATACAATTTATGTTATCTATCAATAATTTATCAGTTCAGTTTGGCAAAAGAATTTTGTTTGACGAAGTAAATACGGTCTTTACCAATGGAAATATTTATGGAGTTATTGGTGCAAATGGAGCTGGAAAATCTACTTTTCTAAAAATAATTGCTGGTGATATGGATCCGACATCTGGAAACATTCACTTGGAACCAGGAAAAAGAATGTCGGTTTTGAACCAAAACCACAATATGTTTGACCAACATACAGTTCTGGAAACAGTGATGATGGGTAACAAGGTTTTACACAAAATTAAAACCGAAATGGATGCTTTGTATTTGGATTATTCTGATGAAAATGCAGATAGAATAGGGGAGTTACAAGTGCAATTCGAAGAATTGAATGGTTGGAATGCAGAGTCAGATGCGGCTTCAATGCTTTCAAATCTTGGAATCACCGAAGAAAATCATTATACTTTAATGGGCGATTTGGAAGGAAAAACCAAAGTTCGAGTGCTTTTGGCACAAGCGCTGTTTGGCAATCCTGATTTGCTTATTATGGATGAACCTACTAATGATCTGGATTTTGAAACCATTGCATGGTTAGAAAATTTCTTGGCCAATTATGAAAATACTGTAATCGTGGTTTCACACGACAGACACTTTTTAGATGCAGTTTGTACACATATTTCGGATATTGATTTCAGTAAAATAAATCACTATTCAGGAAATTATACTTTCTGGTATGAATCCAGCCAATTAGCGGCAAAACAACGCGCACAACAAAACAAGAAAGCCGAAGAAAAGAAACAAGAATTAGAAGAATTTATCCGTCGATTTTCTGCGAATGTGGCCAAATCAAAACAAGCTACTTCTCGTAAAAAGATGATTTCCAAGTTGAATATTTCCGAAATAAAACCATCAAGTCGTCGTTATCCTGCGATTATTTTTGACCAAGAGCGTGAAGCTGGAGACCAGATTTTGAATGTTCAAAATTTAAGCGCTTCTGTAGATGGAGATATTTTGTTTAAAGGAGTCGATTTGAATATGGCCAAAGGAGATAAAATCGTACTTTTCTCCAAAGATTCTCGTGCAACTACTGCTTTCTACGAAATACTGAACGGAAATCAAAAAGCAGATTCAGGAACTTATGATTGGGGTGTGACTACAATTCAGGCCTATTTACCTGTAGAAAATCATTCGTTTTTCGAAAGTGATGATTCATTGGTTGACTGGTTGCGTCAATGGGTAAAAACCGAAGAAGAACGTGACGAAGTTAATATTCGTAGTTTCTTAGGGAAAATGATTTTCTCTGGAGAAGAGGCGTTGAAAACCTGTCGAGTTTTGTCTGGTGGCGAAAAAGTAAGATGTATGTTGTCTCGAATGATGATGCAGCGTGCCAACGTATTAATGCTTGACGAGCCAACGAATCACTTGGATTTAGAGTCAATTACTGCATTCAATAATTCACTTAAAAACTTCAAAGGTTCTGTGATTTTTACCACTCACGATCATGAGTTTTCACAAACTGTAGCTAACAGAGTTATCGAATTAACTCCAAATGGAGCTATTGATCGATATATGACTTTCGATGATTATCTTGATGATGAAAAAGTTCAGGAATTGAGAATAAAAATGTATTCTTAAAAGATTATAGACTGATAGATAATGAATTTAATCCCGCTACTGTGTAGCGGGATTTTTTATAAGTTTTTTTATTTCTTTCCTATAATTTTGCTTATTACAAAAGCAATAACTGCCACTATAATAACTACAATAAAAACACCAACACCCACTCCCGCTTCAAATATGCCTTTAACTATTGAGCAGCTCGTAACTGATATCAATATTATCAGAAGCATTACTATTCTTGTAATTTTATCTTTCATAATTTCTTGGTTTTAAATTTTGATTAGTACTATTTATTGCAAATTATAATTAATGTAAAACTATTATTTTAGTAAAAGATTTTGTTATACAATTTATTGAAAATGTTATATAATTTTGTTCTTTCGAATTAAAGTAAATATTAGAAAATTCCATCCGGATATATTAAAAGATTCAAAAATGATGAAATTCATCAAAATTTAATTTATTTATTAAATTCTAAACTCATAATTTATAATTCCTAACTCATAATTCTTATATTTGTATCCCAAACAACACTTCATTATGAGTCAAAAAATATTGCTCACTTCAAAGGAAGTCAATATCATTCTGCATCGTTTGGCCTGTCAGTTAATCGAAAAACATCTTGATTTTTCGGATAC
>NZ_JAYWCK010000100.1:0-17853 GCF_043780635.1 Flavobacterium sp. | reverse complement strand
GCGTATATCTACAAACTCACTGTATTCTTTGATATTAGCTAATATTTGAGCTGCCAATTCTCGTGTTGGAGTCAATATCAAAGCACGAATGGGTCTGTGACTTAGGTGTTTTCCTTGCGATAATATTTGTAAAATGGGTAGTGTGAAACCAGCGGTTTTTCCTGTTCCAGTTTGTGCCGATGCTAATACATCTTTACCTTCTAAGATTGATGGAATTGCTTTTTTTTGTATTGGAGAAGGGGTTGTGTATCCTTTTTTGCTGATGGCTTTTAATAAAGCATCAGATAAGCCTAATGAGTTAAATGACATAAATTGTGTTTATGAAGTAAACACTATCTATTTTGAGTGCTTCTTTAATTTGGCGCAAAGGTACAGCAAATTTTTCCGAATTTTTCCGATGTAGCTTTATATTGGTTGACTTTGTTGCAATACTTAGTTTTAATCTTACGATTGGGCGATTTAATGCTCCGCAAAGTCTCCGACTTTGAGGGAGTGATTTTCGGTTTTTAACCGTTTTTTTTTTAAAATATTTATGGCAGTCAAAGACTGATTCACACATCCTCAAAGTCGGAGACTTTGCGGAGCGGGTTGACTTTGTAAAAATTAATATTTTTTAAACCTATAATTATTACTAAAATACATAGTGAATTACTGATTACAGTCTACTTCTAATCCACCCCCGCAAAAGTATCCCCTTTTCGAATATCACCCGTTTTAAAACCACGATTAAACCAGTACATTCTTTGCTCAGAAGTGCCGTGAGTAAAGGAATCAGGCACAACTTGTCCCTGCATTTTTTTCTGAATGGCATCGTCACCCACTGCATTTGCTGCACTCAATGCTTCTTCGATATCTCCGGGTTCGAGTATTGCATTTTGTTTTTCGTTGTAATGTGTCCAAAGTCCGGCATAGAAATCGGCTTGTAATTCAAGCGCGACAGATAGTTTATTGCCTTCGGTTTCGCTTCTGTTTTCTTGCAATTGGCGCACTTTATCAGATGTTCCCAGCAAGGTTTGGATGTGATGCCCAAATTCGTGTGCCAAAACATAAGCTACGGCAAAATCACCGCCTTCGGCACCAAATCGTGTTCTCAGTTCTTCAAAGAAACTCATATCCATATAAATAACCTTGTCTCCTGGACAATAAAAAGGACCAGAAGCGGAACTCGCTCCACCACAGGCAGTTTGCACTTGCCCGTTGAATAAAACTAGTTTTGGCGCTTCGAAAGTGAGGTTGTTTTCTTCGAATATTTTGGTCCAAATGTCTTCATTATCAGCCAAAAGTGTTTTTACAAATTCTCCTTCTTTTACTTCTTCAGGAGTCAAAGCCCTTGTTTCTGTTGGCGTGGATTCCTGATTTAATTGTTCTAAAATAGGATTGAGTTGTTGTGCGTTTTCACCACCAAAAACATTGATAAGCAAAATGATTATTCCAATTATTCCTCCACCAACAACAGCCTTCCCGCCGGAAAGCCCTCTTCGGTCTTCCATATTGTCACTTTGTCGTCTTCCTATCCATTTCATATTACAAGATTTTAGCTAAAATTAATATCTTTTATTTAATTAATTTCATTCAAGGCTACTTTTATTTTTTCTCGACAAAAGTTAATTTCTCGTTCATTATATGGTTATATTTTGGCAATGACATCCATTTTATAATTGTTTTTTCAATAAGTCCTTTTGCTATGGGTTTGGAAATATAATCGGTCATTCCAGCTTCCATACATTTTATTTTTTCATCTTTTTCGGCTCCGGCTGTTACGGCAATGATGGGGATATTTTTTCCTGATTTAAAACTTCTTATTACTTTAGTTGCTTCATAACCATTCATTGAAGGCATTTGAATATCCATAAAAACAATATCTGGATTTATGGATTCAAACTGCTCAACGGCATCCACACCGTTGAAAACTTCAAAAATAGTTGCATCAATACATAAGTTCTTAATGATGGTTTTAAGCAATAACATATTTATTTTGTTATCTTCGGCAATCAATATTTTTAATTTTTTTAGACTGTCATTT
Organism: Flavobacterium sp.; assembly: GCF_043780635.1. Classification (GTDB taxonomy): domain Bacteria; phylum Bacteroidota; class Bacteroidia; order Flavobacteriales; family Flavobacteriaceae; genus Flavobacterium. Next base: position 15,830 of record NZ_JAYWCK010000100.1, on the reverse strand, counting down.
TTTTTAATAACAAGGTCTATCCGATTTTCAACTGGAATATTTATTTTGGTTTTATAAGCCGATGTTTTATTGCTGGTTTTTAAATTTAAGTCAAAATAGAAAGTACTTCCTATATTTATTTTACTTTCTAATTGAAGGTTGCTATTCATTAATCCCAACAATTGATTCGAAATACTTAAGCCTAATCCTGTTCCTCCAAATTTTCTGGTTGTTGAATTGTCTTCTTGGGAAAAAGCATTGAAAATCTTATTCCAGTTTTCTTCAAGTATTCCAATACCAGTATCTATGACGGAAAAGCGAATTTTAGTATTGGAGTTTTCCGTTTTTTCAAGAACAGAAACGATTAATTTTATGGATCCCTTTTCGGTAAATTTTACTGCATTTGCCAAAAGATTAATCAAGACTTGCTTTAAACGAACGATATCTACCCAAAAATATTTAGGAATATCGGTAGCCATAAGAAGTTCTAGTTTCAGGTTTTTTAGGTTCGATTCATACGATATCAAGTCAATTATTTGATTCAATATTTCCTTGATCTCTTGTTTTTCAATGAATAATTCTAGTTTACCCGCTTCAATTTTTGAAAAATCGAGAATATTGTTGATGATGTCTAACAAGGAATGAGCCGATTCATTGACGGTAATCATGTGTTTCTCTTGCGTTTTTTCAAGATTGGTCTTCATTAGTAAGTCCGTAAAACCTATTATTCCATTTAACGGAGTCCTGATTTCATGGCTCATATTAGCAATAAATTCTGATTTTGCCTTGTTGGCGGCTTCGGCTATTTCTTTTGCTATCAAGGCTTCTTCTGCCTCTTTTTTCTTTGTGATGTCAAAAAATATTCCACCCACATAATTAATTACGTTATCTTTTTTGATACTGTCGCCAAACTCTTCCACCCATACAATATGTCCTTTTTTATGGATGATTCTGTATACAATTTGCATTTTAATATGTTCTTCAATCAATTTTTTTGCAGTAATTAGAACATTTTCTTTGTCATCGGGATGAACCAAATCAACATAATGTATTTCGTTTTCAAGAAATTCTGCTTTACTGTATCCCGTTAAGTTTTCGATTTCGTCATTAATGTAAATCTTGCTCCATTTATCGTCAATATTCGATAAATAAACAGTACCTGGAATGTTATTTGCCAATAAGCGAAATTTTTCTTGGCTTTCATGCAGGATCGTTTCGTTTATATTTCTTTCCAATGCTGAAGAAATATTATTTGCAAGTGTTTGAAGAATATTAATCTCGTCGTAAGACCACTTTTTTTCATAAGTACAATCGTCAAAACCTATAAATCCGGTAAATTCATTCTCAATATATATCGGTAAAATGAGTATAGATTTAACGTCATTGGCCAATAATAAATCTTTAAAAAAGGAATCTTCAAGTTTACGTGTAATGGATTTGAAATGTTTTTTATTTTTTGCTTTAACAATTATTTCTTTTAATTTTGTGGTTTTAAATTCCTGTAAATCAGTTATCTGAAGTGTAAATCCTTCTTTTGCCCATTTAAATTTTTGGCTTATTAAATTAGTGTTGGAATCTAATTCATAATAAAAAAGATGATCTGCCTTTGTGGATTTACCCATTATTTCAAAGGTCTCTGTAAACATTTCATTAATACTTTTGCTTAACAGAAACTTTTCGGTACATAAAGCCATTGCAGATAAAAGCTCACTTTTGTATTCCAGTTTTTCCTCGGCTTGATATCGTTTTTTTGAAGCTATTTGTAATGAAACAATATCCGAGATTGTTCGGGCAAAATTGATATCGTCGTTATCCCAGGACTTTTTATACTTAGTTGTTTCAAAACAAATGGTCCCGGTTAGTTCACCATTTTTAAAAATTGGTATTTCGAGCATTGATTTGATGTCATATTTCAAGAAATACTCGTTAACAAATTCAGATGTTATCGGATTATTATAGACATCATTCACTATTATCAGAACTTCTTTTTTTATGGATTCAAAATATTTGGGATGTTTTTCTTTTTTTAAAGTAATGTTGACTCCAAATTTCTGGTTGTCTAATTCGTATAATTTCTTGCAAATAATTTTATCTTCATTGTATTTCCAAAAGCTTACCCTGTTTGTATTGGAAGCGATTGCAGCAGCTTTTATAATTATTCCAATGATGCGGTCCAAATTTTCATTCTTATTGTAATTTTTCGTTGATAAATTTTTGATTGCGGTATTATATTCTTGAATTTTTTCTAGCCGTTTTTGATTTTCGCCTTCAATATTTTTTAAAGCGGTAATGTCCCTGGCTAATCCAGAATACCCAATAATTTCGCCTAAATCATTTCTTCGAATGACTACTTTTTGGGAAATCCATATTACTTCCCCATTTTTTTTCAGTAAAGGGATTTCGGTAATTGTGAAGTCGTTATCATTTTTCGGTAAATAATGATAAAAATCTACCATATTTTTTACATAATCTTCTCGAATAAATTCAGAAAAATTTCTGTTGAGAACTTCCTCTGCACTATAACCAAGAGTCTTGATTGTAAAATCGTTTATGAAAGTAAAATCACCATTATTGTCTAGTTCAAAAATAAGATCGGTCGCGTTTTGAATCAAATCCCTATACTTATTTTGAATGTTTATTTCATTGGTGATATCATTTCCAATTCCAATGGTTAAATTGTCATTGTGTTTTTTGTCTCTCCATTGAATGTATTTGTAGGTGCCGTTTTTGCATTTTAATTTCCTAACGTATAATCGATCATCAACATAGTTGTCATGATATTCTTTTCCAATGAATTCAATGTCTTCTGTAAGTTTCCAAAATTCCATTCCCATAACTTCTTCTGGAGTATATCCCAAAATTGAGGTTATTGTTTTACTGCAAAAAGAAATTTCACCAGCATTATTTGTAGCAATTGTCAGCGTATTTCCTTTATTTACAATTTCATTGGTAAACCTAAATCTATCTTTAACATTAAGCAAAGACTTATGCCGTACATAATTTATGACTAGAATTATTAAAGAGTAATTAAATAATAAGGAAGTGGATTTTGACGGCACTATTTTAAATACAAAAAGGATGTATATGAAAACAAAAACGACAACTACAAAAAACAAGTATAATTTTAGGGGTCTGAGAATGTCATAGGAGAAGAAAAAGCATATTAAATAAGCAATGATAGGTATTGTATCAGGTGAAGTATAAATTAAATTTTTGGATATTATACAAAAAGCAATTATAAATATCACCTTAAAAATAGTCTGTATGTTTTGTAACACTAAAGATGATTTTTTGCTAACAAGATATATTACCAACAAAAATATACCCAAACTAAAATTTTGTATTAGCAAACTTTTCGATCTAGCTTCGAAAAAAGTGAAAATAATTTCTAGAAATGGCAGTGTAATTCCCAAAACCAAAAAATAGAATTGGGTTTCTTTGCTTCTAGAATTTAATTTTGATTGGGTTTCAATATATTGATCATTAAGTGCCGATTTAATTTTTAAAAACTTAAATATTAATAGAAAAGCCAGAATAATTAAAAATGGGGTTAAAATCCCAAATAAATTATGGCTAATAAAGAATTTATCTATCAAAAAAGGATAATTGATAAAGAGATTGTCATTTAAAGAAAAGTAATTATTTGTTTTCGAAATAATTGTGAATAGTAAGCTACACGACATTAGGTGTATTTGTATTGGTTAGGTTTAAGATTAGATTTGGGATCTAGTTTTTTGGTTATAAAAATAGTTTTTTTTGTGTAATCGTAGTAATAAACAATGTTAATATTAATAAAGTATTAAACGGTTGGGTCTATTTCCTTTATATCACTTGCAGAATCAGTTCCAATTATGGTTTTGTAAATCATATAATTCATTGAATAGATAAATGGCATTGTAAAAAGCATACCAATACAAAAACCAAAAATTCCAATTATTGCTGCAATAAGTGATACAATTATTAATCCTAATAGAACTAAAGGTTGTTTGGAAACTATTATTATACTTGATTTAATAGCATCTATTGAACTCAATTTTCCAAAAATTATAAACGGAATTGTCAAAAACGTTAAAAAAGATATTGTCAATGAAATTATTGAGCCAATTATGTTAAATCCTGCAAATTCAAGAAGTGTTGTAAGGCTCATATTAATTAATGTAATTATAAATACTGCAATAAAAATATTGGAAAAATAAGGAGATTTGTAATAAGAAAACATCGTTGATACATGAAATTCTTCATCTTTTTCGCCACAATCTGCCATTTTAAGAAATCCAGCCATAAAAGGATTTAAAAGTCCGGAAATTAATATCATAACTGCATTGATTTGTAATACAATATCTAACGGTTTTTCCTTAAGTTCTGAAAAATGTAGTAACTTTTTGCTAAACGCTTCCATGTTTTCTATCCCAATATAGGAAACCATTCCAACTGACATAAGAATAATTATAAATATGAAAAAGAATAAGAGTATTAAACCGGCATATAGTGCTATTTTTTTATAATTGTCGAAAGCATTTTCGAAAACAGTGCCAAAATCAAGTTCGTATCCATTCGTTCTTATATCTTCTATTCTGTCATTTATAGGCTTCATATTTTGCATTTTGTTAGTTTAATTTATTTTGGTTTTATATTTTAAAATAGACTTCTTCAAAAGGAACTCTGAATCGTTCAGCAAAAATTCCTTTTTCATCTCGTATTCCACAAGCGATAATCATATTTATTTCGGAGGACGAAGGTAACTTTAGCACTTTTTTGACCATTAATGAATCAAAACCTTCCATAGGGCAGGTGTCATAATTTATGGCAGCCATACTAATCATAAAATTTTGAGCTGCAAGCCCGGCGCTTTTGTGCGCTACAACTCTCATATCACTTTGTCTAGCTTCGCGATATATGGGCCTAAATATCCCAATAATTTGAAAAGCAATATATTTTATCATTCCCAGAATTCCCAAAAAATCGAAATAAATCGATGGAATGATTTTTTTATAATAATTCATCGCAAATTTTTCCCTTTTGGAATATTCGGATGCTGGTTTGTCTCCATATTGTGATTTTAAAAAGTCAATATTAGATTGAGCTCTTTTTCGCCACAAATCTTTTCTGGCTACAATAACTACCATTTGTTGTGCTGTTTTTGCAGCAGATTGACCAAAACTTGCTTCTGTGAGTTTTTTAAGAATTTGCGGAGAAACGACATGGTAAAATTCCCAAAGCTGCATATTGCTGCTAGTCGCTGCCAGTGTTGCTAGATGGATGCATTCTTTTACTTTAGTATCATCGATAGGTTCTGTTTTATATACTCGAACGGAACGTCTATAATTTATGGCATCACTTACCGTTTTTTCATTGGTTACAACCATTTTAACAATGTTTTAATTATGGTTAATTTATCTTTATAAGGAGCGTAACGCATTGGTAAATCTAAGAAATTTGATTTTTTTAGAATGCTTTTTTTATGCGAAAAAACGTCAAAACTTAAACTTCCGTGGTAAGCGCCAATACCACTGTGACCAACACCTCCAAAAGGCAATCTTTTATTCGAAAAATGAACCATAGTATCATTGACGCACCCGCCACCAAACGAATATTTTTGAATCATTTGTTTTGAAAAAATACGATTTTCGGTAAAGATGTATAAAGCCAAAGGTTTTTCGTATCTGGAAATTACAGTTTCAATATCTGTCTCGTTTTCGTAAGCTATGATTGGCAATATTGGCCCAAATATCTCATCTTTCATGACTTGACTGTCTGGCAAAGGTTCTTCCATAAGGGTAGGGGCAATGTAGCAATTTTTGATATCGCTTTGTCCTCCAAAAATCACTTTGTCAGGTTCAATCATATCCACTAATCGTTGCCAGTTTTTTGTGTTTACAATTCTTGCAAAATCTTGAGATTCGCTAGGATTTTCGCCGTAAGCTTTGGTGATTTCTTCTTTTAAATAGCCAATAAAATGACTTTTCATATCCTTTTGAATCAGAATATAATCAGGTGCAATACACGTTTGGCCGGCATTCATAAATTTCCCCCAAACGATTCTTTTTGCCGCAAGTTTCAAATTAGCCGTTTCGTCAATGATACAAGGATTCTTCCCGCCAAGTTCCAGTGTTACCGGAGTGAGGTTTTCTGCAGCGGCTTTTGCCACAATTTTGCCTACAGCTACACTTCCAGTAAAAAAGATGTAATCCCAACGTTCAGAAAGCAATTTTCGGGAAACTTCAACTCCACCTTCAATGACTTTAACGTGGTTTTTATCGAATGCTTTAGCAATTATTTTAGCAATAATCTCTGATGTTTTTGGTGTGAGTTCAGATGGTTTTACCACTACTTGATTTCCAGCTGCAACAGCCGAAATTAATGGGCAAAGTGCCAACTGAAAAGGATAATTCCAAGGTGCAATTATCAAAACTTTGCCGTAAGGTTCTTTGTAAATATAATCTTTCGATGGAAAATTTAGAATTGAAGGGAAAACTCTTCTTGGTTTAGACCAACTTTTCAAGTTCTTAATAGTGTCTTTTAATTCCGAAATTACATAACTGGTTTCGGTGAGAACGGCTTCAAATGCGGGCTTTTTGAAATCATCATATAAAGCCTGAATGATTTCGTTTTCGTATGTGATAACAGCATTTAGCAACTTAATCAGGCTTTCTTTTCTGAAATTAATGTTGGTTTTATATTCCATAAATTAAAACTTAAATATGTCCTAAAGATACATTTTTTTCAAATTAAATGGCATTCCAAATCACATCATTTGGAACTGGAGCAACAATTATTAAATTTTCTTTTGAAACAGGATGAACAAAAACCAGTTTTCGGGCATGAAGATGAATGCCTCCATCAGGATTGCTGCGGTCAAAACCGTATTTCAAATCCCCTTTTATGGGTGAACCTATTGCCGAAAGTTGAGCTCTGATTTGGTGATGTCTTCCGGTATGAAGGTTGATTTCCAATGCAAAATAATTGTTGAGTTCCTTGATGATTTTATAATCTAAACTTGCTAATTTACTCTCGGGAACTTCTTTTGTATGTGCTTTTGAAGTATTGTTTTTTTCGTTTCTTTTGAGAAAATGCACGAGTTTGTCTTGCGGATTTTCGGGCTTATTTTTCACGATTGCCCAATAGGTTTTTTGAGTTTCCCGATTGCTAAACAATTCGTTCATTCGAGTTAAAGCCTTACTGGTTCTGGCAAAAACCACAATTCCGGTTGTTGGACGATCTAATCGATGTACCACTCCCAGAAAAACTTCACCGGGTTTATTGTATTTGTCTTTGATGTATTCTTTTACAACTTCAGAAAGTGGTTTGTCTCCTGTTTTGTCTCCCTGCACAATATCGCCCACACGTTTGTTGACCACAATTATGTGATTGTCTTCATGCAGGATTTGGAGGTTATTTTTGTCGGATAGTATTTTCATCAATTAGAGGACTTCTTTATTTAGTTACAAAAATGGAAGTCTTATAATTGCTTTGGGTCAAAGTCATTTTATCCAGCTGTTTTTTTGAAATTTCTTTCTCCATTTTCGTTGGAATTACAAAAAACAGCTTTTTATTCAAAGTTTGAACAGAATCCAATTGCATTTCAGTCTTTATAACTTGAGCCTTACCATTGGTGTAAAATTGACCCGAATAATTTTTAACTTTCCAATAATAGATCGGTATTTCTTTATTTACCGTAGTAACTTTTAAATTTTCCAAAAGATACTTATCGGAGTTCATTTTAAAGTCTAATTTCCCTGTGGCAAACCAACCAAAATAAGCAATAAATACCACCACTGGAAAAAATAAGGCAACACTAATTAGGAGTTTTTTTCTAGTAAATTCTTCCCAGAAATAAACCACTAAAAACATAATTGGCATTGCTGATGGAAGTACATAGGTATGCAAAATATTACTTGAAATGGTAAAAAACAGTGGTGTCCAAAACGCCCATAATAGCAAGAAGGAAACCCAACTGTTTTTGAAAACTAAGGGTCTGTTTTTCCATAATTTATACAAAACAATTTGAATCCACGGAAACACAAATGCAACCAAATAAAGCCAAATCATTCCTTTTGGTTGTGAGTGGCCACTGCCATATAAATCGCCTTTCCAGCCGGGTTCTACAAAGCGTTTGTAATGTTCTCCAACAATAAAATAATCTAAAAATCCAGGTGTTTCTTTTTCTGCATAATAATACCAAGGAATGGCAATTATGGCCGTAATTAGTACTCCAGGAATAATTGAAAATTTAGAAAAAATAGTTTTAAATCTTTTTATATCCAAGCAACACCATAAAAATAAGGGAGGAAAGGTAAGCACAGTAATTAGTGGTCCTTTTGAGAGAAATCCAAATCCTAAAGCAACAAAAAACAAATAATTCCAATAGGTTTTTCCTTCGTTTTTCATCGTTTGCCAAAAGGAAATCATCATTATGGTAATGCAAAATTCAAGTGAAGTATCAGTTGAGACAACTCCTGTATGAATTAGAAATTCAGGCATTGTCAGTAAAATAAAACCAGGTAAATAGAAAGAAACTCCTTCCTTTTTGACCATTTTCCCAGCAATAATAATTAGGATTAAACTCAGTAAAAAAGAAGGAAAACGAGAGGCAAATTCATTTACACCAAACAGCTCAAAACTTGCCGCAGACATCCAAGTAGATAAAGGTGGTTTTGCCCAAAATGGAACTCCATAATCTATTTGTAAAACAATCCATTGTTTCGTTTCCTGCATGATTCGGGCAATTTCGGCATAGCGTGCTTCTGTTTTGTCCAATAAAGGAATTGTTGCAGTTAATAACAATCTAAAAATCAAGAGAACAATTACCGAAACGGAAAAAATTTTGGAGTTGTTTTTAAGCTTTTCTGAAATCATTTACATTAGATTTGTGTTAGAATTATTCTTTGCAATCTTTTTATATTCTCGGCTAATTTTAAACAAATCAAACCAAAGTTTAAAACCGTAAGTGAATTTTACTTTGGAATCTCCTTTTTCAACCCATAATTTCAAAGGGATTTCCAACATTTTTCCTATTGCTTTTTCTCTTCCGTAAAGGTGAATCATCCTGTAAAATATTTCTACATCAAACAACCATTTTGATATAAATTCTTTTTGGAATAACTCCTCCGAAATTTCTCTTGTAAAAAGTTTACTGCCACATTGGGTATCGTAAACCTTTATATCAAGTATGTTTGAAATAAAAGTTGCGACCACTCTTCCTATCAAAAAGCGACCGTTTTCACGTTCAATTGTAGAACCAATTTTCCTGATTCGGGAACCAAAACTAAAAATTATTTCTCCTTTTAAATGATTCCGAAGTTCAATAAATTCTTCTAATGTCGTAGCCAAATCAGCATCTAAATAACCAATATATTGATGTTTGGAGTTTTTATTGCAATAATTTATTCCTGCTCGAACCGCTTCAGCCTTACCTGAATTTTTTTCTAATGTAAGAATGTGAATTTGAGTTGGGTGTTTTTCCTTCAATACATTCAGAACTTGCAGCGTATTATCAGTAGAACCATCATTTACAAAACATATAAATGCCTCCGGATTATTATCCAAAAAGTTAGAATATTCATTAATTGAAATACCCTTTTCTTCATTGTAACAAGGAATAATAATGCTGGTGTCGTGTTGTGTTGACATATAAATGTTTTATGTTTGGCCAAAAAAGCAACTGAAAGTAATGTTATTTTAGATTAGAAATTAATACTGCTCTTTCTCATTTGGAAAATCTCTTGATTTCACATCCGTAACATATTGACCAATAGCCGTTGTCATTTCTTCATATAAATTCATATAACGACGCAAAAAGCGAGGGCTAAATTCATTATTCATTCCTAACATATCGTGAATTACTAAAACTTGTCCATCTACTCCGCCACCCGCTCCAATTCCTATAACGGGAATCGAAATACTTTTGGCCACTTCTTCGGCTAAATGTGCTGGAACTTTTTCGATAACTATTGCAAAACAGCCTAATTTTTCTAAAAGTTTTGCATCTTCCACTAGTTTTTCGGCTTCTTGTTCTTCTTTGGCACGAACGGTATACGTTCCAAATTTATATATGGATTGTGGGGTTAAACCCAAATGTCCCATAACAGGAATTCCGGCATTCAATATTCTTTTAATAGATTCTTTAACTTCACTTCCACCTTCCAATTTTACAGCGTGGCCACCACTTTCTTTCATAATTCTAATGGCAGAACGTAAGGCTTCTTTTGGGTCTGACTGATAGCTTCCAAAAGGTAAATCGACCACAACTAATGATCTGTGAATAGCGCGAATCACACCAGATGCGTGATAAATCATTTGGTCTAAAGTGATAGGCAAAGTCGTTTCGTGACCTGCCATGACATTCGACGCTGAATCTCCCACTAATATCACGTCAACACCAGCGGCGTCAACAATTTTTGCCATTGAATAATCGTAAGCCGTCAGCATAGAAATTTTCTCTCCATTAGCTTTCATTTCAATCAATGACTTTGTGGTAATTCTTTTGTAATCTTTTTTTGCTACTGACATTCTTTATGTTTGGAATTTAGATTTTAGGAATAAAAGTGTAAAATTAATCAATTAATCTAAAATTAGAGAGATTACTATTTTTAAATTTTGACCCGAGTGCCGATTATTATCGGGACGAACTAGCAAAACAATCTTTAATATTGGACTTTGAAAATTATCAAAAAATTATAAAAAACGTTTTTTATTGAAGTTAGGTAATATTATTTTCTCTTAACCAAAATTGAATCAATCAAATATGCAATTGTAATTCCAAGAATATAAAATCCCAAATCACTCCAAAGAAAGCCTTGCCCTAATGCATAGTGTCCTAATGTAGTTCTTCGAATTGCCAAAATCCATTCTGCTCTATAAAGTTGAAGAAACTCGATGCAAAAACAAAAAACTAAAGCAAGTATCATTGTCTTTATAAAGCTGTTATTGATAAAGAACAACCGTATACCAAAGTAAACCATAACAGCATACAGTGTGTCTCCAAGAAAAGATGGAACACCATCAATAGTTCTGGATACTATACCCAGTATAATTACAGAAACAATTAAAATGAAATAAGAAAATCGATTATTTTTTAGCATAAATAAATTATGACAGTCCGCTAAGCGGACTAAATTTACAGGACTTAAATGCTTTATAAAATTTCAGCCACGAATTACACGAATTTTCACAAATTTTTTAAAAATTAAAACAGGAATTCGTGGCAATTCGTGTAATTCGTGGCTGAAATAATTAATTTGATATTAATAAATGGTAGTCAATTTAATAAATTAACAATCTGCCATATTTACGGCAATTGCCAAACCACCTTCGGAAGTTTCCTTGTATTTGTTGTTCATATCTTTGGCGGTTTGCCACATCGTGTCAATTACTTTGTCCAATGGCACTTTTGCATTTTTCGGATCGGTTTCCAATGCTAATTCGGCAGCGTGAATGGCTTTTATCGCTCCCATTGTATTTCTTTCGATGCAAGGAATTTGGACTAAACCACCCACGGGGTCGCAAGTCAATCCCAGATGATGTTCCATCGCTATTTCCGCTGCCATTAAAACCTGAGCTGGAGTTCCTCCCATTAATTCGCATAAAGCGGCAGCAGCCATCGAAGAGGATACTCCAATTTCTGCCTGACAACCTCCCATAGCTGCGGAAATAGTAGAACCTTTTTTGAAAATACTTCCAATTTCGCCAGCCACCATTAAAAATTGTTTGATTTCTTTTTCTCCGGCTTCGTGATTTTCGATAACTAAATAATACATTAAAACAGCTGGAATGACTCCTGCACTTCCGTTAGTTGGAGCTGTAACGACGCGACCTAGCGCCGCATTGACTTCATTTACTGCCAAGGCAAAACACGAAACCCATTTCAGGATTTGTCGAAACTTCACTTCAGTCAATCGGATTTGTTCCAGCCACGTTTGCGGTGAATCATAATTGGATAAACCAATAAGGTGTTGGTGCATATCAAATGCTCTTCGGCGAACATTCAATCCACCGGGAAGAATCCCTTCGGAATGACAACCAATGTACATACATTCGAGCATAGTGTGCCAAATTCGCATTAGTTCGTGATGAATTTCGGCTTCGGGACGCATTGATTTTTCATTCTCATATACAATTTCCGAAATGCTTTTGTTTTCTTGAATAGTATAATTCAACAATTCATCAGCGTTTTGAATGGGAAACGGGAAAGCACATTTTATCTGGAGTTTCTTTTTGGCATTGACGCGTTCTTCCACCACGACAAAACCGCCACCTATTGAGTAGTAAGTTGAAGTATATTCTCGACCATCCAATGTGTAGGCAGTAAAAGCCAAACCATTGGCGTGAAAAGGAAGAAATTTTTTATTGAAAACTATGTCTTTCAAAAAATGGAATGGAATCGTGATTTCGTTTCCCAGGATTATTTCATTGTTGTCTTGGATAGATTTTACAATTTTGGAAATATTTTCAATTGGAATATACTCAGGGTCTTGACCACTCAGCCCTAACATTATGGCTAAATCAGTGGCGTGACCTTTTCCTGTCAAGGAAAGTGAACCGTATAAATCAACTTTTATTTTAGAGATGGAATGTATTAGGTTTTCGTTTCGCAATTCTCCAAGAAAACGTTCAGCAGCTCGCCAAGGTCCAAGAGTGTGAGAACTTGAAGGTCCAACACCAATTTTTAGCATATCAAATACCGAGATACATTCTTCCATAAGAGTTAATTTGTAGAACAAATATAAAGTAATGAGTAGGCAAAAAGAATTTTAAGTTCTTAAATTTTTAAAATTAACAATTATGGCTATCCTTTATTTATACAATTCAATACTTCAGCCATAATCCGCGCGAAATCAAACAGGCAAATTATTATATTCAGTTTTTTTGAAAGACAATTTCTAATTGCCATTATACTAACAATTGTTTATAAACTCTTTATGGCATAGTTGGATTCTGAAACGGAAACCGAAAACTAATTACTTGATAATAAGTTGTATTTTGCTATTTAAGAAGTATTTTTTTTGATTATCTAAAAAAAGCGGGATGTATTTTGCGATATCTTGAACTCTTTTCGGAAAAAGGATTAGATAGTTTTAACGTTCCGTTTTAAAGACTATTTTTACAGTATGAATTTTAAAGTTTTAAGTACATTATCGTACGATGTTTTGTCTACGACCACTTTCTTTTTTAATATTATGCCGATTAAATCGGACAACCAATTAGTTTTGGAGGAATCCCTGATTATCACCCCTGCAATACCGTTTGAAGAATTTAAGATTAATCAGTCCGATACTCGATTTATAAAAATGGAAGTAGAAAAAGGGACGTCTTTTACTATAAATTATAAAGCCCAAGTTGTTGTAAACTATGCACACATTGATGAGAAAACACTTTTGAAGTCAATACCCATTATTAATTTGGATCCTAATATTTTACCCTATTTTTCTCCAAGTAGGCATTGTGAATCTGATAAATTAATGGAATTTGCTATTAATAAATTTGGCTTTTTACTTAATGATTATTCAAAAGCATTAGCTATAGAGGATTGGATTTATACCAATATTACTTATACTACTGGTTCGACAAATTCAAGCGCATCGGCTACGGAAACTTTGTTGAATAAAGCTGGTGTTTGCAAAGACTTTGCCCATTTAGGTATTGCACTTTGTAGGGCATTGGACATACCTGCACGCTATTTTACGGGATATGCTTGCTATTTAAATCCTCCCGATTTTCACGCTTGTTTTGAAGCTTATATTGGTGGTCACTGGATTATTTTTGACCCAACCAAGTTAGCCGGACTTAACGGTCTAGTGAAAATAGCAAATGGGAAAGATGCTTCAGAAGCAGCTGTTGCAAGTTACTTTGGCGATATTATTTGTACTCATATGGATATTCAATGTCATCCAGTTTCAATTGATTTTATGCTTTTTGATTGGAAAATTAGAAGAGAAAAAGCTTTTTCGTATTGATATAAAGACTCAATTTTCTTAAAAATAATTAATATTAAAAATCAATGTACTGCCGTCACGCTTACTTTTTCGATATTTATCAGGTGTAATTCAATGTGTCTGTCTTTTGCTTTTCTGTGAAATTCACTTATAATTTCTAAAATGTCGTAGTCAATCAAACGGCTTTCACTACCATCAATAGTCAAATTGCTATATTCTGGGACCTCATCTAATGTTTTTCTTAATTTGACTTTGTTCAGAAAAGTCACATTGTGGTTGAGTTTGATGTATTGGGTTTCAATTCCCAGTTGGCGCGTTTGGGTAATATTATATTCTATTTTAAAATTACTCTGAACGATATAATATACTGAAATCAAAAGTCCAATGCTTACACCAAGAAGCAAGTCAGTGGAAAGAATGACAACAACAGTAATCATAAAAGGAATAAATTGTTTGTGTCCCAAGCCCCACATATTGCGATACAATTTGGGTTTTGTCAAATTATATCCGGTAATCAAAAGAATGGCTGCTAGAGAAGCATAGGGTATTTTGTTGAGTAAAAACGGAACTAACATTACAGCAAGAAGTAGAAACAATCCGTGAGTAAAAGCCGAAAGTTTTGTTCTTCCGCCAGCATCCACATTGGCAGCACCTCGAACTACAACTGCTGTTATGGGAATTGCTCCAAGAAGTCCACAAGTCATATTGCCAATTCCTTGTGCAATCAATTCCCTATTTACAGGAGTAATTCGGTTGCGTTTGTCTAGTTTGTCAACGGCTTCAATACAAAGCAAAGTTTCTAATGTGGCAAGTAAACCTATAAGGATTCCGTCTTTCCAGATTTCGGAAGTGGAAAATATTTTTGAAAAATCGGGAAAGGATATGCTTTCGAAAATATTCGAAGAAATATTCACTAATTGGGTTTGCTTTAGAGAAAAATCCGACGCTACATTTGTAAAAAGAATATTGACAATGACACCAATGACCACAACCAGTAAAGGGGCTGGAATTACCTTTAGTTTTTTGGCAAATGGTTGCTGGAGTAGAATAAGAAAGGCTAACGAAATTGTCGTAATCAGAATGGCACCTCTGGTAATGTGATGATTGAAATTTTCTATATTTCCAAAAAAGTTGTCAGCCGAAAATAATTGAATGAAACCACTGGTCCAAAAGTCGGGTTTATCATAACCCAAAGCCAACGGGATTTGTTTTGAAACTAAAATTATTCCTATCGCGGCCAACATTCCCTTTATTACCGACGAAGGAAAATAATTTGCAATTGCCCCAAGTTTAAAAAGTCCGAGCAATAGTTGAAACGCACCTGCTATCAGAACAGCCAGCAGAAAAAGTTTGTAGTCGCCTAATGAAATGATTGAAGCAGCAACCAGGGAGGTCAAACCGGCACCAGGTCCTGAAACCGCAAGTTGTGAACCACTGATTAATGAAACCATTAATCCCCCAATTATTCCCGAAAGAATTCCGGCATAAAGTGGAGCTCCAGAAGCCAAAGCTATTCCCAAGCAAAGCGGCAACGCTACCAAAAAAACAGAAAGCCCAGCCGGTAAATCGTGTTTAAACCATATAATTCGGTAATATTTAATGGTGCGTTTCATAGGGAAAATGATTATTCCCAAAGGTAAGATTTCTAGAGTGGTATCGCCACTTTAAATCCGAAAATATGTACAGTTGTAATTGGGGGTGCGAAGTCGGGAGACTTCGTAGAGTGGGGATTCCACTTTCTATGCTGTGCAAAGTCTCCCGACTTTGTACCTATTTCAATATGCTATAATAACTTTCTTTATTATGACTGTCCGTTACTTGTACAGGGCAAACGCACCAGTTTTTTTTTAAAAACTATATAATTATCTGAATATAAATGGTTTAATGCTTGTTTTATAATAAAAAATATCATATATTATA
>NZ_JAYWCK010000099.1:0-9868 GCF_043780635.1 Flavobacterium sp. | reverse complement strand
GGGGCAGATGAGCCGCATCAACTCTGCGCGCATCGCCGCGATCAAGGCCGAGCAAGCAGGTTTGCAAGTGGCCGGTTCAGTGATGGCCTCCGATGCCTTTTTCCCGTTCCGTGACGGCATCGATTCCGCCGCCAAATCCGGTATTGTTGCGGTGATCCAGCCTGGTGGTTCGATGCGCGACGAAGAAGTGATCGCGGCAGCGGACGAGCATGGGATGGCGATGGTGTTCACCGGCATGCGTCACTTCAGGCATTAAAACGCTGCTGTGAAATTCACCCTCTATTTCGAGACGATGCGTATCCGCCCGGATAGAGCGGGTATCAAGCCTGAATGGATACGGCAGGTGAAGGAGAGCCCGGCGAAGGAAACGATTCAGGCGGATGGACGGATACGCCGCTGGGCCGCCATACCTGAAGCTGAGGGTAAATACCTTCGAGTTATCCTGCTGCCAGATGGTGAAACGGTGCACAATGCATTCTTCGACAGGAGATTCAATAATGAAGATTAAATATTTTCAGGATACCGACACACTTTACATCGAACTGCGGGCTGCGACCGTCGTTGAAACGAACGATGTGGACGAAAACACACTGCTTGATCTCGATGAAAACGGCAAGGTTTGTGGCATAACTATCGAGCATGCGGCTGAACGGGTTGATCTGCACAGCTTTTCATTTGAGTGGATGGAGGCTTGAAAGTGCAGAAAAGATATCCGCATTGTGCTTTATCTACCCTACGATACTGTTTGGTATCATAAGATTGCATGCAAGGGGAACACATGTTTGGATTTGGTCGATTGAAATCACCATCTGGTCCGATTTTCCTAGTTGGAAATTCTTCGCTCTTTTCGAGGAAACAACTCACTCCAACTGGAGCTGGCGTAGTAACGTTTTCAATGTTACTGGCAAGAGAAAAGTTTCCTGCCGCATCTTTCGCTACGACATAAAAGGAGTATGCAGTAGAAGCAGTTAATCCGGCTACGGCCAATGAGGTGGCAGTAGTGTTTGTTTTCAATACACCATTTTGATATACATCATAACCGCTAATTCCTACGTTATCAGTTGCTGCAGTCCAAGACAAGTTGGTACTTGAAACGGTAGTTCCTGAAGCGGAAAGTGCAGAAGCTGTTGGAGCTGTAGTATCAGCTGGAGCAGGTGTGGTAATGTTTGCAATGTTACTGGCAAGAGAAAAGTTTCCTGCCGCATCTTTCGCTACGACATAAAAGGTGTAAGCAGTTGAAGCAGTCAATCCGTTTACAGTTAATGAAGTGGCAGCAGTGGTTGTTTTCAATACACCATTTTGATATACATCATAACCACTAATTCCTACATTGTCAGTAGCAGCAGTCCAAGACAAGTCGGTACTTGAAGTTGTAGTTCCAGAAGCAGAAAGTGTAGTAGTTGTTGGAGCTGTAGTATCAGCTGGAGCAGGTGTAGTAATGTTGGCAGTGTTGCTGGCAACAGATAGGTTTCCGGCCGCATCTTTGGCCAAGACATAAAAACTATATCCTGAAGAGGCAGTCAATCCCGCTACAGCCAATGAAGTCGCACTAGTGGCGGTTTTCAATACACCATTTTGATATACATTGTAACCGCTAATTCCAACATTATCAGTAGCCGCAGTCCAAGACAAGTTGGTACTTGAAGTTGTAGTTCCTGAAGCAGAAAGTGTAGCAGCAGATGGTGCTGTGGTATCTGCAGCGCCTGAACCAGTAATTGTAAAATTCGCGTTATTAACATCAAAGAAGATTTGATTTGTTCCTTTAACCATAATTCTGTTTGTAGTTCCTAGGATATTTGGGATTACTACATTGGCAACACCCGTATTTGGAGTTGCTGAAAGTAAAGTGATTGGGAATGTATTTCCTCCATCTTTAGAAAGTAAAACATCGACAGAGGCACAGTTTATTCCATTAGCGTTGGTTCCGGCAACCGTCCAGTTGATGGTTTGTGTAGTTCCGGCTGCATAGGAAGCGGCGCTGTTTTGAGAATCAACAGTGAAAGGCCCTGAGTTGCCGTCTACGCTAATCATCATATCATCCGTATTATTGGCAGAGCCTGCGGCTCTATTATCACGAACTGTTAATCGGAAGTTTAAGGTTCGGGCAACACCGGGTAGTACTTCAGAAGGGATATATAAACCTGGGGTTGTGTTTAATCCTGCTAATACGGTTGTCATAGTTGGGAAATATCGAATAGCTGAAGTACCTGGCGAATAGGATCTGAATAGAGGTCCAGCAGTATTTGTCGCACTTGGAACAGTGGTTGTCGCATCTCCCAAATCCATTTCTTCCCAGGTATAAGTCAATACATCATCGGTATTGGCGTCAGTCGCAGATCCCGTCAATAGAAATGGAGTGCCTTTTGGAATGGTATAATCCAATCCGGCATTGACAACTGGAATAGCATTTCCGGAAGCAATTACCACAGGACAGCTTTTTGTTTTGATTAAATCAGTAACCTGTTGGATGGTAATAGCGTGAAAATAGGCATCTACATGATTTTGAAATTGTTTTACTGAAAGTCCTCCGTAACTCATGATAGTGGAACCATCTCCGGGTTCCATCTGTGCAGCGTTTCCGTTTTCAGTCTTGTACGTAAATGTATGATTCGCGCCTAACTGATGCCCCATTTCGTGGGCTACATATGCAATATCAAAGGTATCTCCTTGATAGCACCCAGAATAAGCACAACTGTAGCCTCGTCCTTTGTTAAAATCTGAACAAACAGAACCAACACCACCGGCATCCCCGCAGTTAACGGAACCTCCCCCCAATAAATGGCCAATATCAAAATTAGAAATACCTATGGTTGAAGTCAGATTGTTATGATTTTCTACTCCCCAATTAGATTTACTTGAAAAATCAGAATACGGATCGGTTAATGGGTCAATATAGATAAGAGCATCATTATTGCTGACCAATATCATTTTTATGCCAAAGTCTCTTTCATAAACGCCATTAATTCTGGTCAGGGTATTATTCATGCCTGCTAAGGTCAATGATTTTGAGCCGCCAAAGTAAGCAGCGTATTCTGCTGTACAAGCTAATGCCAGTCTTAAAGTTCTTAGTTTTCCATCATCAGCTGCATATCTGGCAACTGAACTGGTTTTTTTAGTTTTTTGGGTGTTCTTAGCCTGATCAATAGTGTTGCATTCAAAAGTGTCTAAAGAAGCTTTTTTGTCTGATTTTTTATAGGCTGTATAGGTTTTTAAATCATCGGAGATTGGTTCGATAAACACGGCAGCTTCATCAGCATACAAAGTCATCGATTTGAATCCTAAAGGAGAGTTGCTAAAATAAGCTCTGGCACTAGGGTTATCGATACCTACGGCAATATAAGATTTAATTTCTGGGTATTTAGCAGCCAATTCCGTTGCCATTACAGCGTTTTCATAAACACGGAACTTTTCAAATTTTCCATCTCCGTTCGGCAACGAAATGAAAGTGTTTGACTTGGTATTAGCATCTCTTTTTGGAGCCGAAGCTAACGCAATTTTTAAAGATTTTACGTCTAAATCAAACAAATGTTTTAAAGGCAACTCTGTTTTTTTTATACTTGTAGAGGTGCTGTTTTTGGCAGATAATTTCCATAAAGGATTTACATTTTGGGCAAAAGAAAGACTGCACATTGCCAATAGGGCAGCTGTTAATAAACTTTTCATAACATTGATACTTAGTAGGTTAAATCTTTATCAAAGGTAAGTAGTAATATCATTTTATCGACAAAATTAACAAAAAATCCGATGAACTACACAAAAATTATTTGTATTGTAGTAAAAAGATGAATTTGTGTAGTTCAACGAATAACCGTCTTAATGGGTTTTTTAAAAAAGGATTATAAGTTGTTGATAATTAGGGATTGTGCTATAAATTATGAAAAGAATAATATGTTAAAAAAATTAATAGTATTCTTAATATAAAAAGCATCCCTTTGTGGGATACTTTTTATGAATTTATGAATATTGAGTTAAAAAAGGTTTTTATATTTTATCCAATTTTAAATACCCAATATTTAATTGGTCTTCTTCGAAAAACGTTTCTACTTTCGTTATTTTCAGGGAATAATTTTCTTTATAATAGTCTGACAAAATATCAGCAACATTATAAATATCATCCACATCAATCCCGTATTTATCGTCAATGTGTGAAGTGGCTCCCTTGAAACCACAATGCTTATAAAAAGTGGTAGCTTTGGCGTTTTTGGAAGCAATACTTAAATTTTCGGCAATGGTGAGCATTTTATAATGATATTCTTCAAATTCATTTTCCTTGTAGCCGCCGAGATTGATGAAAAACAAATTTTCCAAAACAGAATTTTCAATTGTTTCCTTAGCAACAATTTCAATAGAAAAATTATCGACCATGGTAACTTCTCGCCAGGCATCAATATGAATTCGTCCGTTGGCTTCAGGCCAAAAATCAGTCATCTGAGGAATCAAATCTTTTAAATTTTTACCAATTCCAAAAAAAATATCGTGTTGTTCCGTGTACCTGCCTTCGGGCGTGCAGCCCAGCATTATCATATATAACTTAAGTTTGTCTTTCATAGTTACAAATATAATTTAATTTATTTTCATTAAATTCACCAAAGATTACTATTTTGGTTTGATTTTTGAAATAGCCTATTCGAATTAATAAAATATATAAAATCATGAAAAAAATAATTACAATTTTAGCGGTTATCGGAATGTTTAGTTTGCAGGGTTGCACAACAACAGATTCGAATTATGTTGATAATGACACAATAAGTACAGTTTTCGAAACTAATCAAGTTAGTTTTTTGCCAAGCGGGTATAGTATTAAATATGTATTTCCATATGCAATATATAATTCTGACGTTGTTTTAGTTTATCGTTTAACTGGAACCGTGAATGGTAATGATTTATGGGAATTTTTACCGGAGACCCATTATTTTGCAGATGGGACAAGAGATTTTAGCTACAATTTCGATTTTACAAGAAATGATGTCCAAATTTATTTGGAAGGAAATGATTTACCATCGCTTAGTGCCAGTTTTAGATTGAACCAAATTTTTAGAATTGTGGTCGTTCCTGGAGCTTTTGCCGCTTCTCTTAAAACTACCAATTATGCTGCCGTTATTTCAGCTTTAAACATCAATGAGAGTCAAGTTCAGAAGATTAATTTCTAAACAGAAATTCAATTTATAAAAAAAAGGAAATCGTGAGATTTCCTTTTTTTTATGACTTATTCTAAAATTTGGTTATTAGTCTTAGGAATTTTTCTCTTTACTCAGTTGCAATGAAACCACAATTCCTATGAGAAGTGAAATTGCAATAAAAGCCAATGAAGCCCATTCCGGCACTTCGAAAAGATCATGAAGTAACATTTTTAGTCCTACAAAAGTCAAAATTGCAATCAGACTGTATTCTAAATAGCTGAATCTTTCCAGCATATTGGCCAAGAAGAAATACATAGAACGCAATCCTAATATGGCAAAAATATTGGAACTGAAGACTAAAAACGGATCAGATGTAATAGCTAAAATAGCAGGAACGCTATCCATTGCAAAAACGACATCCATTACTTCGATGACGATTAGCGCAACAAATAATGGTGTTGCGGCAGTGATGTGTCTTCTTTTTACAAAGAAATGTTCTCCTTCGATGTGACTTGTAACAGGGATTATTTTGCGTAATGCCTTGTAAACAAAAGATTTTTTTGGTTCAAATTTTTCATCTTCATTGGTAAACAACATTTTCATGGCGGTAAAAATCAAGAAAGCCCCAAAAACATATGCTGTCCAAGTGAATTTGTTGATAAGAAAAACACCAAAATAAATCATCAATCCTCTAAATACAATAGCTCCTAATATTCCCCAAAATAAAACGCGATGCTGATATTTTTGCGGAATTTTAAAAGCTGCAAAAATAATAGCGATAACGAAGATGTTATCGACACTCAATGATAATTCGATTAAATATCCGGTAATGTATTTTATGGAAGCTGCTGCTGGTTTTAGCCCATCAGGATTTGCAACGTAATTGTTTGAGTATAACCAATAAATAACTCCTGAAAACAAAAAGGACATCATTACCCATATCGCAGTCCATTTGCTAGCTTCCTTGGTGCTAATGATATGAGGTGTTTTATTAAAAACGCCTAAATCAAGTGCGAGGAACAGAAAAATAGCTGCTAAAAAGGAAATCCAGACAATCATAGACCTTATTTTTTAAAGTGTAGCAAAGATACTTTTTGATTTTTTAACATTAGAACTTATTCTAAATTAAAGTTTTGTTAAAAAAGCTATCCATAAAAAAAGTGCCTTCATTTCTGAAAGCACTTTTTAATAATATTCATAAAGATTTACAAAGCTGATTTCACAGTTTTGATGATTCTTGCTGCAATTTTATATGGATCACCATTAGAAGCTGGTCTTCTGTCTTCTAAATATCCTTTCCAACCATGTTGAACAGTATAAAGTGGGATTCTGATAGACGCTCCTCTATCAGATACTCCATAAGAGAAATCATGAATAGAAGCAGTTTCGTGTTTACCAGTTAAACGTTGCTCGTTGTATGCTCCGTAAACTGCAATGTGCTCTTCCACCACTGGACGGAAAGCTTCACATATTTTGTCATAAGTTGCTTTATCTCCGCATGTTCTTAGCACTTCATTAGAGAAGTTAGCGTGCATACCTGAACCATTCCAATCCGTATCACCTAATGGTTTTGGGTGATATTCAATATAATAACCATATTTTTCAGTTAAACGATCTAATAAATATCTCGCAACCCAGATTTCATCTCCTGCTTTTTTAGCCCCTTTAGCGAATAATTGAAATTCCCATTGACCACAAGCAACTTCTTGGTTAATACCTTCAAAGTTAAGTCCGGCTGCGATACATAAATCAGCATGCTCTTCAACTAATTTTCTACCGTGTGTGTTTTTCCCGCCTACTGAACAATAGTACATTCCTTGTGGAGCAGGATAACCTCCTACAGGGAATCCTAAAGGGAGTAAGGTTTTAGTGTCCATTATGAAATATTCTTGTTCGAAACCAAACCAGAAATCACCATCATCATCAATAGTAGATCTTCCATTTGAAGGGTGCGCTTTACCATCTGCATACATTACCTCAGTCATTACCAAGTATCCATTGATACGAGTTGGATCAGGATAAATAGCAACAGGAACTAATAAACAGTCAGATGAACCACCTTCTGCTTGCTTTGTTGAAGATCCGTCAAAAGACCAGTTGCCTATTTCTGCCAATGTTCCTTTGAAATTGTCGTGCTCTTCTACTTTAGTTTTACTTCTTAGATTTTGAGTTGGTTCGTATCCGTCTAACCAAATGTACTCTAGTTTTATTTTAGCCATAACAATAAAAAATTAATTAAATGATGTTAAATATTTCGCAAATGTAATTTAAAAGTTTAGTGGTGTAAAATAAAGGGGTATAAATTATATTTCTTAATGCTATTTTTATGAATACCCTATTTTTGTATGGGTTAAATTTTAAATACTATATTTTTTGTATGCAAAAAATAATAATTACCTTTGATAAAAATTATCTAAATTATGTCAACATTACGTTTTCAAGCTCTAAAAGAAGCTTCAACTAGGAAACCAGTCCATTTTGAGGAGACTGACAGGAAATCAACTATTTTTGGTTCAAATGTGTTCAATGAAAAAGCAATGAAGCAGTATTTAACTTCAGACGCTTTCAAAGGAGTACAAGGTGCAGTTCAGCATGGAACTAAAATAGACAGAAAATTAGCTGATTATATTGCCATGGGTATGAAAGAGTGGGCTTTGTCAAAAGGGGTTACTCATTATACGCATTGGTTTCAGCCTCTAACAGGAAGAACTGCCGAAAAGCATGACGCTTTCTTCGAAACTTCGTATGATGGTAGCGATCCGGTAGAAAAATTTGGTGGCGGACAATTAGTTCAACAAGAACCGGATGCATCCAGTTTTCCGAATGGAGGAATTAGAAATACATTCGAAGCAAGAGGTTATACTGCTTGGGATCCAACATCTCCGGCTTTTATATATGGAACCACTTTATGTATTCCGACAGTTTTTATTTCATATACGGGAGAAGCATTGGACAATAAAATTCCTTTGTTGAGAGCTTTATCTGCTATGGATGAAGCTGCTACTGATGTGTGTAAATATTTTGATAAAAATGTAAAAAAAGTTACTGCAACCCTTGGATGGGAGCAAGAATATTTCTTGGTTGACAGCGCCTTGGCAAACTCTCGACCAGATCTTATGATGACTGGAAGAACTTTGCTAGGCCATACTTCGGCAAAAGGACAACAATTAGACGACCATTATTTTGGTTCAATTCCTACTCGTGCCTTGACTTATATGAGAGATTTAGAGCAAGAATGTATGTTGCTTGGAATTCCTGTAAAGACACGTCATAACGAAGTAGCACCCAATCAATTTGAGTTGGCACCTATTTTCGAAGAAACTAACCTGGCCGTAGATCACAACTGTTTGTTGATGGATGTGATGCAAAAAGTGGGAGAACGTCACGATTTGAAAGTATTACTCCACGAAAAACCATTCAAAGGAGTAAATGGTTCCGGAAAACACAATAACTGGTCATTGGCAACTGATACTGGTGTAAACTTGTTGAGTCCAAGTAAGACTCCAATGAGCAATTTGCAGTTTTTGGCTTTCTTCATCAACACTATCAAAGCGGTCAATGATTATGAAGCTTTATTGAGAGGCGCCATCGCAACAGCAAGTAACGACCATAGATTAGGTGCAAATGAAGCGCCACCAGCAATTATCTCAGTATTTATTGGAGAACAATTGACAAAAGTTTTGGCTGAATTAGAAGGCGTGACTATGGGTAAATTATCACCGGAAGAAAAAACCGATTTAAAACTAAATGTTGTTGGTAAAATTCCAGACGTACTTTTGGATAACACGGATAGAAACAGAACTTCGCCATTTGCCTTTACAGGAAATAAATTTGAGTTTAGAGCCGTGGGTTCTTCTGCTAACTGTTCGAATGCGATGACGACTTTGAATACAATTGTGGCAAAACAATTGAAAGATTTCAAAATCGAAGTGGATGCTTTGATTGAAAATAATGATATGAAGAAAGACGATGCAATCTTCAATGTTTTGAGAGAATATATCAAAGTTTCTAAAAAAATCCTTTTCGAAGGAGATGGTTACAGCGAAGCTTGGGAAATTGAAGCAGCAAAAAGAGGTTTGAGTAATTTCAAAACCACTCCTGAAGCATTAAAAGCAAGAGCTTCTAAACAAGCTTTGGATTTGTTTTCAGAAATGGGGATTATGAACCATATTGAAGTGGAAGCCCGTTACGAAATTGAATTGGAAGAATACACTAAGAAAATCCAAATCGAAGGCAGGGTTTTAGGAGATCTTTCGATTAATCACGTTATTCCAACGGCTATTCGGTATCAAAATACTTTGATTGAAAACGTAAAAGGTTTGAAAGATATTTTTGGAGATGAATTTAAAACATTGGCCAAAGAACAAATTATCATAATCAGGGAAATTTCCGGTCATATTGAAGGTATCAATTCTAAAGTAGAAATGATGACAAACGAGAGAAAAAAAGCAAACCATCTGACTGATGCTCAGGCAATGGCCGAGGCTTATTGCAATAATGTGAAACCATATTTTGAAGAGATCAGGAATCACTGTGATAAGCTAGAATTGCTGGTAGATGATCAAATTTGGACATTGACTAAATACAGAGAATTATTGCTCACAAAATAATTACAATATACTATTTATGAGAAATGCCGATCTGTTTTTTAGAGGGCACTGAAAAACATTGCTTATTTTGATTAGCGTTGTTTTCAGACAATAAAAAAGTACTTGTAACAGGATTTTAAAATCCTGTTACAAGCACTT
>NZ_JAYWCK010000098.1:0-4145 GCF_043780635.1 Flavobacterium sp. | reverse complement strand
GGCTTTCCATAATTTTGTATTGTAAGGCGTCATAAAAAACCCAGTTTCCACTTGTGGTGGCATCCAACTTTTGGCTCCTTTTGCCGCGGCATCCATACTTCGAATGTCGGCATCATACATTTTTAATTGTGGATTATTTGTTTTGATTGTAGTCAAAACTTCATCCAACGAAAGTGTTTGTGCTACGCTATTTGAAAAGCTTAAAATCAAACAACTTATTACGAAATAATATTTAATGTTTTGCATCTATAAGATCTATTTTGCCTTTTGTTCTTAATTCACGAAGTTTTGACATTTCGAAAACAACCGGTGTTACTAATAATACATAAATTGTTGAGGTAATGGTACCACCAATAAGAGGAACTGTGATAGGCAACATTACGTCTGCACCTGTTCCCGTTGCCCAAAGTATTGGTAATAAACCGAACAGCGCAACCGAAACGGTCATTAATTTTGGTCGCAATCTTTTGGCTGAACCTTCAATAATATATTCTCTTAAAATCTCTTCAGTAATGGTTTTGGAACTATTTCCGTGTTTTTTAACCATTTGATTCATCGCATCATTCAAATAAATGGTAATTAACATTGCCGTTTCGACAGCCAGACCAAATAAGGCAATAAAACCAACAGCAACAGCAACGGACAAGTTAATTCCATAAAAATAAACCATAAAAATTCCTCCAATTAAAGCAAAAGGCACGGTAATCATCGTGATTAGCGCTTCTTTCATAGAATGATACGTAAAGTATAAAATGAGAAAAATTAGTACAACAACGATTGGCAGTATCATTCTCAATGTTTTGTTCGCTCGGATTTGGTTTTCCCATTGCCCACTCCATTCTACATAATACCCTTTTGGCATTTTGGTCATCATTGCATCCAATTTTTTCTGTGCTTCTTTTACAGTGCTTCCCAAATCTCGCTCTCTAACATTGAACAACACTGTACCTCGAAGCATTGCATTTTCGCTATTTATCATTGGTGGGCCATCGCTAATTTTTACATTGGCAACCGTTTCTAATGGAATTGGGCCATATTGCATCGTTTGAACTTGTAGTTTTTTTAAGGCTTCAAGGCTATTTCGATATTCTTGTGCATAACGCGCATTGACCGAAAAACGTTGTCTTCCTTCAATAGTTGTGGTCAGTTTCATCCCACCAATCGAAGCTTCGACTACGTTATTGATGTCATCAACGGTAAGGCCATATCTGCCAATAACTTCTCTTTTTGCTTCAATGTCTATGTATTTTCCACCCGTAATCGGTTCGGCATACAAATCTTTTACCCCCGAAGTTCCTTCGAGTGCTTTTTTAATTTTTTGAGCCAAAACATTGATGGTGTCTAAACTGGCTCCATAAATTTTTATTCCAACATCGGTTCTGATACCAGTTGAAAGCATATTAATCCGGTTGATGATGGGTTGTGTAAAACCATTGGTTACGCCCGGAATTTGCAGTTTGTTATTTATCTCGTTAACAATATCAGTTTTCTTTTTGCCTTCTCTCCACTCTTGTTGTGGCTTTAGTAGAATAATAGTTTCCACCATACTTATTGGACTGTTATCTGTTGCCGTGTTTGCTCTACCGGCTTTACCTAAAACGTGGGCAACTTCGGGAATGGATAATATGAGCTTGTCCTGAACTTGCAAAATTCGTTTCACTTCAGAATTGGAAACATCAGGCAATGTGACTGGCATAAACAAAATAGAACCTTCATCTAATGGTGGCATAAATTCTGAACCAAGTCTTGTAAACATAAGTGCCCCAATTAACAAAGCTACGATATTGATTGCCAAAACTGTTTTTCTCCATTTTAAACATAGAATTAAAATGGGAGTATAGATGCTTTCCAGTTTTCTATTTATCGGATTTTTATTTTCAGGGCGAAGACGACCTTTTAATAAAAAACTAATCAACACTGGTGTAAGCGAGATGGCGAAAAATGCATCGACTATAAGTATAAGTGATTTTGTCCAAGCCAGTGGACTAAACAATTTGCCTTCCATTCCTGTAAGCAGAAATACCGGTAAAAAAGAAACAATTATTACCACTGTTGAATAGAAAACACCTGGTCCTACTAATTGAGAGGATTCCTCTATTATCTTGAGCCTTTCTTCCGAAGTTAACGGATCGTGTTCTTTCTTGAATATTTTTTTGAATATATTTATGAATCTATCTTTCATTTTAAATTTGTTTGTTATTATCCAATTCTTCTTGTCTGACCGAAATTGTCCTATAAGCGTTCTCGACCATTACAATCCCATCATCAACCAAAACACCAATTGCCAAAGCAATTCCTGTAAGTGACATAATATTGGAAGATATTCCAAAGGCTTGCAGAAAAATAAATCCCACTGCAACAGATATGGGTATTTGAATGAGAATAACCAATGCACTTCGCCAATGAAAAAGGAACAGTAACACAATTATGGAAACGGCAATCATTTCTTCGATTAAAGTTCCCTTCACTGATTCTATGGCTTTTTCTATCAATTCGCTTCTGTCATAAGATGTTTTAAAAGTAACGCCTTCGGGCAATCCTTTTTCGACTTCTTTCATCTTCAATTTTACCGCTTTGATGACTTCATCGGCATTTTCGCCGTAACGCATCACCACGATTCCACCAACGACTTCGCCTGTTCCGTTTTGGTCGAAAATTCCTAAACGCAAGTCTCCACCCATTTGTATTGAACCAATGTCTTTCACTTTTACAGGGACAGAATTATAGTTTTTAATGGCAATGTCTTCTACATCTTTTATGTTTTTGATGTAACCCAAACCTCTCACGATATAAGCCATATTGCTCATTTCAAATTTTCGACCACCAACATCGTTATTGCTGGTCTTGACAGCATTCATCACTTCCATCATACTGACGTTGTAGTATTGCATTTTTAGAGGATCTAACACCAATTGGTACTGTTTTTCAAAACCACCAAAGGAAGCCACTTCGGCAACTCCAGGAACGGTTTGCAAGGCAAATTTCACATACCAATCTTGCAAGGCTCTTTGTTCTCCCAAGTCCATACCATTTGCGTTTAAATGATACCAAAAAACGTGACCAACACCTGTGCCATCAGGTCCTAATGTTGGAACTACACTTTGAGGCAACAAGCGTTGTGCATAATTTAATCTTTCTAAAACACGGGTTCTTGCCCAATAAATATCGACATCATCTTCAAAAATGATGTAAACAAAGCTCATCCCAAACATTGAGACACCACGAATATTTTTGACTTTTGGAACGCCTTGTAAATTAGAAACCAAAGGATAAGTAACCTGATCTTCCATTACTTGTGGACTTCTTCCCATCCACTCTGTAAATACAATTACTTGATTTTCGGACAAATCAGGAATGGCATCAATAGGATTTTGTTGCACACTGTAAATTCCCCAAGCAAATAAGCAAGCTGAAACCAGCAATACAACGGCTCGATTTCGTAGTGAGAATGTTATTAATTTTTCTACCATTATTTTTAATTTTGTTTAGTTAATTTGCTTTTTAACACTACCACATTTTAGCATTTTACTTCCATAATAAGGGTTTTTTACTTCTTTGATTGTGCTTAACCACGCACTTCCTTTGTCATACATTGGGCAAAACTGTTCATATAATGTGTTTGCAGTACCGGTAATGGCAAGCAAATCGATCATATCTTTGCTCAATGTTTTGAAGTGTTCTCTTTGATGATCTATAGGGCTTTTTACAATGTGTTCTGCGTGCTTGGTTGCATCGACAATAATTTCGATAAGTTCCATTTGTTGAATACCTTTATAAGTTTCTCTATTAAATGACTTTAGGGTTACTATCAACTTTGACCCTGCTTGGGCAGCTTCCTTGGCATCATCATTCACCAAAGCATCTTTTAAATTGAAGTAATCCCATAAAATTGCCTCTGCTTTTGCATCGCTTTTCATAGTCATTTTGCTATGATCCATTTGCTTGTTGTCCATTTTCATTGTGTTGTGGTTGTGTCCACCTTGTGCGTTCACATAGGTTACTGCTAACAATAGTATTGCTGCTATATTCATTTTTAATTTCTTCATTTTTTTAATTTTAAATATTAATTATAAACTGTCATTTAGTTGTGAGATCCAATTGATTACTTCCTCTTTTTGAGTAGGTGTAAGTATTGCATTTTTATG
>NZ_JAYWCK010000097.1:0-14708 GCF_043780635.1 Flavobacterium sp. | reverse complement strand
AAGAGCATTTGTTCCAACAGTAGTAGTGAAAGTTGCATCAGAATACCATTTCCAACTTGCACCTGTTCCAAGGCTACCGCCAGTTTGAGTCAATGTTATACTTGAGCCATTACAAATAGTTGATGTTGATGTGCTTAGACTTGTAGGCGCAATCGATGGTTGATTCACGGTTACCGTTACGCTTCCAGCTGCTGCAATATTGGCAGTACACGGCGCACCGGTTGAACTTTCGGCACGTAAATAATAAGTTGTAGTTGCTACTGGATTAACGGATAAACTTGCATTTGCAGTAGCATTTGTTCCAACAAGGGTAGAAAAACTTGAATCTGAGTACCATTTCCAACTAGCTCCAGTTCCAAGAGTTCCGCCAGTTTGGGTTAAAGTAGAGCTGCTTCCATTACATATTGTATTTGGAGAACTGCTCAAAGAAGTTGGCGCAACAGAGGGCTGGTTTACGTTTACAGTTATATTTCCAGCCGCAGCGACATTGGCAGTACAAGGCGAGCCTGTTGAGCTTTCGGCACGCAGGTAATAAGTTGTATTTGCAGCTGGGCTTAAAGTTAAGCTTGCATTTGCCAGAACACTTGTTCCAACTAATGTAGAGAAACCTGCATCAGAATACCATTTCCAGATGGCTCCAGTTCCAAGGCTACCGCCAGTTTGGGTCAATGTTATGCTTGAGCCATTGCAAATAGGCGAAGCAGATGTGCTTACACTTGTTGGTGCAACGGACGGTTGATTTATTGAAATTACTACCTGATCACTAGTTGAGGGACAGGTTCCAGCTGGATCATTAGTTGTCAATGTTAAAGTAACGGATCCAGTACTTATGGAAGGAGTATACGTTGAGTTTACTAATGCTGTGTTTGAAAATGTTCCACTTGGAGCAGACCATATAGAACTGGAAGTATTACCTGACCAAACTCCTGCTAAAGTAATTGTTCCTCCTAGACATACATTTGCATCTGGCCCAGCATCAATTCCTGCAAAACTATTTACATTTACACTATATGATCTGTCATTCCCTGAGCCGCAAGGGTTTGTTGCATAAACTTTTATTAATTGTCCATTCGAAATAGCTGCCCCAGAGGAAACGGAAACGGTAATTGTATTTGTTCCTGCACCAGAAGTAACTGTAAAGCCTGCGGGTAATGTCCAAACATAACTATCTGCCCTTGCTACAGCTGTTACCGAATATACTAGACCAGCAGCGGGTGGGCATATTGAGTTTGGGCCTGAAATAGTATTGGCTCCAATATTTGCTGCTCCAGATCCGTATACCGTCATTGTAACAGCATTGCTTGTTGCCGTTGCAGAGGAAGGACATATTGCGTTAGAAGTCATTACAACTGTTATAGCATCACCATTATTTAAAGTTGAAGTCGTATAACTTGGACTATTTGTTCCCACATTAGTAACGCCATTTTTCCATTGATACGAAGGTGTTGTTCCTCCATTTGTTGGTGATGCTGTAAAAGTCACACTTGTTCCTGAACAAATTGTAGTAGCGCTTGCAGCAATACTTACCGAAGGCGTAACTAATGAATTTACCACCATTGTAATACTGTTGCTTGTCGCTGGATTTCCTGTTGCACAAGGTGTAGCATTGGAGGTTAAAACAGCGGTAACCGCCTGTCCATTGGTTAAAGTTGATGTGGTAAATGTGTTGCTGTTCGTTCCTGCATTTACACCATTCACCTTCCATTGATAAGCTGGGGCTGCTCCTCCATTTGTTGGAGTAGCTGTAAAAGTTACTGATGTTCCGGCACAGATAGTTGTTGCTGATGCAGCAATACTTATGCTTACTGGTAAATTTGGATTTACTGTGGTTACAATTGCGTTGCTGGTAGCTGGACTTCCAGTTGCACATACTGCATTCGAGGTCATAACTACTGTTACTGATTGTCCAGTTGTAAGCCCTGATGTGGTGTAAGTTGTGCTATTTGAACCTACGGGAGTTGCACCTATATACCATTGGTAAACTGGAGTAGTTCCTCCATTTGTTGGGGTGGCTGTAAATGTTACGCTTGTTCCTGCACATATAATATTGTCGGCATCGCTTGAGACAATCGTCACGCTTGTGGGTAAATTTGGATTCACCGTGGTTACAATTGCGTTGCTAGTAGCCGGACTTCCAGTAGCACATACTGCATTTGAAGTCATAACTACCGATACAGATTGTCCAGTTGTAAGACCTGATGTTGTATAAGTTGTACTGTTTGAACCAACAAGAGTTGCGCCAACATACCATTGGTAAACTGGAATAGTTCCACCATTTGTAGGCGTTGCTGTAAATGTTACGCTTGTTCCTGCACAAATACTATTGTCGGCATCGCTTGAGACCATAGTCACGCTTACGGGTAAATTTGGATTCACCGTGGTTACAATTGCGTTGCTGGTAGCTGGACTTCCAGTAGCACATACTGCATTTGAAGTCATAACTACTGTTACTGATTGTCCAGTTGTAAGACCTGATGTTGTATAAGTTGTTCTGTTTGAACCAACAGGAGTTACACCTACATACCATTGGTAAACTGGAGTAGTTCCACCATTTGTTGGAGTGGCTGTAAATGTTACGCTTGTTCCTGTGCATATAATATTGTCGGCATCGCTTGAGACAATAGTCACGCTTGCGGGTAAATTTGGATTCACCGTGGTTACAATTGCGTTGCTGGTAGCAGGACTTCCAGTAGCACATACTGCATTTGAAGTCATAACTACCGATACAGATTGCCCAGTTGTAAGACTTGATGTGGTGTAAGTTGTACTATTTGAACCAACGGGAGTTGCACCTACATACCATTGATAAACTGGAGTAGTTCCACCATTTGTTGGCGTTGTTGTAAAAGTTACGCTTGTTCCTGCGCAAATATTATTATCGGCATCACTTGAGGCAATAGTTACGCTTGCGGGTAAATTTGGATTGACCGTGGTTACAATTGTGTTGCTTGTAGCTGGACTTCCAGTAGCACATACCGCATTTGAAGTCATAACTACCGATACAGATTGTCCAGTTGTAAGTCCTGATGTTGTATAAGTTGTACTATTTGAACCAACGGGAGTTGCACCTATATACCATTGGTAAACTGGAGTAGTTCCACCATTTGTTGGCGTGGCTGTAAATGTTACGCTTGTTCCTGCACATATAATATTGTCGGCATCGCTTGAGACAATAGTCACGCTTGAAGGTAAATTTGGATTTACTGTTACTTGAATACTGTTGCTTGTTACCATTACTGGTGATGCACAAGTGGCAGATGAGGTCACATCTAATGTGATGACATCATTATTTGAAAGTGTAGAGGAAGTAAATGAATTGGTATTTGTTCCAACTGCACTGCCATTTAAACGCCATTGATAGATTGGAGAAAGACCTCCATTGGTCAAAACATCTTCGCTAAATGTCACAGATGTTCCGGCACAAAATGTTGTTTGAGTAGCTTCAATAGTAATAGTAGGAGTCAACAAAGGATTCACTGTCATCGTTAAAATATTGCTCGTAACAGTTGCAGGAACTGGGCAGATTGCATTGGAAGTCATTACAACTTTTACCTGATTTCCATTAACAAGTGAACTCGTTGTAAAGGTTGAACTATTTGTTCCAACAGGACTTCCAGCTAAATACCATTGGTACGATGGAGTGCTACCCCCATTTACAGGTGTTGCAGTAAAAGTTACGGAAGTTCCTGCGCATAATGGACTAACAGGACTTGCAAGGATTGATAATGAGGGAATTGTACTCGGATTGATATTTACAGTGGCAACACTTGAATCGTTGACACAAGGCGAAATTCCAGTTAGAGTATAAGTAAAAGTGCTTGAAGTCGCTCCGCTTGCAGGAGTGTAAGTTCCTGCGCCAAGATTAAAAGCCCCACCCGTTCCAGAAGTTCTCATCCAAGTACCGCCAGATTGTTTTCCAGTTATTAAACTAAATAAATCAATCGAGGATCCGCTAGAATCACAAACTGTTGTTGAACCATCAGTTCCGGCATCAGGTTGAGGGTTGATATTTACAGTGGCAATGCTGGAATCGTTGACACAAGGAGTAATTCCAGTAATGGTATAAGTAAAAGTACTGGTAGTCGCTCCGCTTGCAGGAGTATAAGTTCCAGCAACAACATTGAAAGTTCCGCCAGCACCAGTAGTTCTAGTCCAAGTACCGCCAGATTGTTCTCCAGTTATTAAACTAAATAAATCAATCGATGATCCATTAGAATCACAAACTGTTGTTGAACCATCAGTTCCAGCATCGGGTTGAGGGTTGATATTTACTGTTGCCAAACTCAAATCGTTAATACAAGGTGAAATTCCAGTAAGAGTATAAGTAAAAGTACTGGTAGTCGCTCCACTTGCAGGAGTGTAAGTTCCTGTGCTAGCATTGAAAGCCCCACCGGTTCCAGAAACTCTAGCCCAAGTTCCGCCAGATTGTTCTCCAGTTATTAAACTAAATAAATCAATCGATGATCCGCTAGAATCACAAACTGTAGTTGATCCATCAGTTCCTGCATCAGGTTGAGGGTTGATATTTACAGTAGCAACACTAGAATCATCAACGCAAGGAGCAATTCCAGTAAGAGTATAAGTAAAAGTGCTTGAAGTCGTTCCGCTTGCAGGAGTATATGTTCCAGCACCAGCATTAAAAGTTCCTCCAATTCCTGTTGTTCTAGTCCAAGTTCCGCCAGATTGTTCTCCAGTTATTAAATTAAATAAATCAATCGATGATCCGCTAGAATCACAAACTGTAGTTGATCCATCAGTTCCTGCATCAGGTTGAATATTTATAACGACTGAACCTGTGCTTTTTGAAGCCGAAGCAACACCGCAGGCATCAGTTGTAATTACAGAGTAAATCCCTGAATTTGATATTGAAACGTTATTAATTACAGGGTTTTCGCTAGTAGAAGAGTAGCCGTTTGGACCAGTCCAGCTAAAAGTATAAGGAGCAACGCCACCACTAGGATTTGCAGTAAGGGCCAAGTTGTTACCTTCACACAACGTGGCAACAGTAACGGTTGGGCTCGTTATTGGGTTAGAAATAGTAAATGTCGCTTTATAATTTGCACCTAAATTGCTTATAAACTTTTTGGTTTCACAAGTAGAGGTACTTGCATTGGAACCAGTATAATCATAATAAACCTCTATTGTATAATTACCTGGGGATAGTCCAGTTATAAAATTTACATTTAAAGTATAATCTTTCCATTTTTGATCACCATTTGAACAAGCTCCTATTCCATCATCAAAAACACCTGCACTAACACTTCCACAATTATATACATTTAATAATGGAATTGTATTAAAACTTCCCGTTGGAGAACCTGTGGGATAAACACGCCAATTTACGGTAGCAGTACAAACATTTGTAGAAGCATTTTTCCAGGTTTTTATTTCTCCTGAAGTAATGGTTGCACAAGTTGAATTTTGACCAAAAGTACCCAAATTAGCACCATCTAAAGGAACCAATCCAATATCGCCGGTAGTATTATATATGACATTATTAATTCTTATCCCAGAAGCGAATTGGCCAAAGTCCTGCCCATACCCAAAAGCATAGCTAATAAATAATAAAATAAATAATATGTATTTTTTTTTCATAGTATTCACATTTTAAAATCAAATAATTCACAGTTTAAGAATAATTTGATTTATCGGTTCATGCATACTTAAATTAAAATTAAGCATTTATATAAACATTTTATTAAATTGGAATTTATTTTCGATTAACTGATTTATTTAATCGATAAACTACTTTTTTTAACATTTAATTTTTTTATTTTTTGATATTAATCCCATTTTTTCCCTTCTTATTTTTACTTAAAAAAACGAGAATTTCTATACAAAATGATGTTTATCGGCTTTATTTAATTTTTCCCCGTCATAAATATAAGTATTATTTCTAAATAATCGATAAAAGGCATAAAAAACAGTTAAAATGCATAATATTATTTATATTTTGCAGTAAAATCTTATATATTTTATCATTAAAACCATTTTGCAATACTGTTTTATATATAAATCACAAAAATAATTGTTGTAATTAAAAAAAAAGCTATTGATATACAGTCTTTTATGTTTTTAAGGAGTGTGAGGTAGAAGGAATATATGACGCTATACCCGTTTGAAATTATTTAAAAAAAAAGCTATCATTTCAGATAGCTTTCTAGTTATTATTTATTTTAATTTTAGTTTATGGAATGATAATTTTTTTACTTAAGTCACCATTAAATGTTTTGACTTTTGCAATGTAAATTCCCGAACTTAAATTTTTAATTGGTAGTTGTATGTTTTTCTGATCCTGATTTTCAATCTTCCAAGTAGAGATAGATTGACCTAGAACATTAAATAAAGTCACCTTTTGAACTGATACATCTAATGAATTATTATTAATCATAAGTATGCTATTGTTCTTAATATAACTGATTTTTATATCATTATTGTTAATGCTGTTTTCATCAACGCTTAGTGTTTTATTATTGTTGTGGCTGTATCTAAGAACAAAGCGATTGTCGAAAGTACCTACTGTAGTATTGAAAACATAAGGTTTTTGCTTTAAATCATAAATAATATTAAGGTCTTTATCTTCTAAATAGATGTTTTGATAATCAAAAACTCCATCTAAATGATCAATACGAATAGAATAGTTTCCTTTTTTTGCGGCATTAAATCCTAAAGGGACACTGTCATTTGGATCAAATGGTAATGCGCGACCTTGAATCGTTAAGTTTGCTTCAGGAATAATAGAGTAGAAGGTTACATCGTTTCCTCCAAAAGATTCTCCGTCATAACTTCTGTCCAAACCTTGTGTTGCATCCGTTATATAACCAATTAATGTCTGACTAAAAGCTCCAGAATTGTTAGTTAAATTTAACCAAATCCTGTGTTTTTCTTCTGCTGTTGTAGCTTTAGGGTTTTTACGAGATTTAAAGAAATCACTGTTTGTTCCTGTAGTTGGGATAGCGTTATTTGTAACTCGCATGCTGTTGTTAAAAGTTGCATTTGCTGTTGCTCCATTTGACATGCCACTTGCAGCTCTAACAAAGAATGCTTGCCCTGAAGCAATAAACCCTGTTGGGGCGTTCCCTCCAGTTGTTGCTGATGAAGCGGTTCCAGTTGCACCAGTTTTATTAAAAGCAGCATAGTCTTCGGAAGTATAGTTTAATACATAATCTCCATAAAATGGGTCTGGAGCCGCAGCACTTGGCTGAGTGTTGTGTGTCCATATATAAATTGTTCCGTCAACAACATTTGCATTGGCAGGTAAATCCAAGAATTTTTTTGCATCCAATCCAGATGGATATGGATTACCTATAAGATTCCATTCGTCATCTTCATCAGCAACTGATCCTACTCCTAAATTAGCATTAGATCCTTTAGATACAGGAGCTAATATTGGACCATTGTTTGGTGTTCCAACAAATGTTGCAGTGAACGCTACTTTTGTAGATGGATTGCTAGAAAACGTATCTGGCGCTTTTACTATATATCCTTTAGTAGGAATCAATACAGTTGAAGGAGCAAGATTTAACCAATTTCCGCTTCCGCCACCAATGGTTGCACTATAACTCCAAATATCACTTGATGTGCCAGGAGATAAACTGGCAAAAGTAAAATTTGACCCAGCTGCTACTGGTGAATTCCAATACGTATAATCATAATAGTTCATTGGTTGGGTGATTCTTTGTATGTTTACATTTCCGGTATTGGCAACATCGGTAAGTTGCACAATGCTGGCGTTATTTTTTAAATTAAATACACCACCCGTTTCTACTTTAATAAAATCTGTAACCGTAAGGTTATTTCCAGCTTGTATTTCAAAAGAACCCGTAGACTTCACTACAACGTTTTTGGCGTAAGCAAGATAATTTGTACCAGAAATTACTGTATTTTCAGGAGCTACTACACAATTTGACGCTGTAGGCACCCCATAAGGCCTCCAGTTGTTGGGATCGTTCCATTCTGATGTTGTATCACTTGTTCCAGGAACATCGCCACGCCACACTTTTGTATTATTAGTTACCGTAATAATTTGTGAAACAGGACAACCATTGCCTAAAGTTGCATTAACTGTAATTGGAAAGGTTACAGTTTCTAATTGTGATAAATCTGGTTTTAAATAAATTGTTGTCACTTTTTGGGCAACATAAGGTACGGTGCAAGCAAGATTTGTATATGCCGCAACTGGTGTTGCACTACTCCAAGAAAACGTTGTGTTTAATTGTTTTGTTCCAAAAAAGCGAATATCATCTATAGCCCATCCATCAGCCCAATCACCGTAGTATTCAAAACGTAATTTTAAATTAGGTTGGTTGATATATGCTGATAAATCTATAGATTCATCAGTGAATTTTGATGCTACACCTAAATCTGAACTGTAGGTTTTTACAGTTGTCCAGCTTGTACCACCATTAGTTGAAACTTGTACTTTTCCACTATTAACACCTCCTCCAGAATAATAGGAAAAATAATTATTAAAAGTTAAAGTAAGATTTATAAAGTCAGTTGTATTTACCGATGTTGTTGTGCTATATTGGGAGGTTATGATTGCACTTGCATAATCAGAGGTTGTTAATGCAAAGTTGCTTCCCACGATTCCTGAATTTATTGCTGGTTTCCAAATTATTGTTGATGGAGTATAAGTATTTGTTTTTACACCCCAAGATGAATCACCACCAGGATTAGTGGCAGTCATTGTAGCAGTTAAGCCAGTAGTAGCTCCTTCAAAGTCCTCAACAAATAAATCAAGAACTGTTGTATCTCCAGCAGCATTAATTGTGATAACATTATCTTCTCCACAAGTGGTTGGATTAGTTGGTGTAAAGTTAATTGAAGTAGTAGGTACAATTGTTGCCACAACACGAGTTCTCACTAATGATTCGCAACTTCCGTTGAAAGAAGTAACATAATATACTGTTGTAGTAGTTAAAGAAGGTGTGGTCCAAGAACCAGTTGATGTTATTGCGAGTAATGTTCCACCTGTTGCTGAAGAATACCATCTGTATTGAGTAGTTCCACCAAGTCCCACAGCACCCAAAGTAACAGTATTTGTTCCACATGCGGAACCATTTGTAACACTTTGTATTTTAGCAGCACAATCTTGGACTACTGAAATAGTATAATCTTCAACTTCTCCAGTAGGATAATATGTTGAGCTAACTGTACAAGGATCTATTGTAGGAGTGCTTGTATTTCTTGATCTAATTCTCATTCTATAATTTCCAAGACTTTGTGAAAGAGGAACTACGAATCCAAAGGTAGTTTCTAAAACTCCATAGACACCTGTTGTATAAACAGTTTCTCCTACATCTACGAAATCACCGTCACCATTCCAGTCAACAAAACAACTGAAACGTTGTCTGTCTGCTTTATTAGTTCCGGGAAGGACTGATGAACTTAAAAGAATAGAAAAGTTCATACCACCGCCGGGTGTTTGGGTTGCAATAGTAGTTGCTGAATAATCGGCATATCCTAGAGTAGAATTTGCAGGAACTCCAGTTGAATAGGCAGGAACTCCAATATAAGAGGTATCATTTAAATTTCCTTGAGAAGCAACATTTGCTATCCAATATGTACTTGCTGGTGTTGTTGGCTTACAATAAGATATTGTGACAGTTAAAACAGCAACAGTCGAAACACTTGATGTACCACAAGCATTACTGGCTGAAACTCTATATTTAAAATTATTCATATTACCTGAAACACCTGTAATTGTTAGTGTTGCTGTTGTTGCTCCGGAATAAACACCACCATTTGTAATTGGAATATAGTTAGTACCACCATCAGAACTTACTTCCCATAAATAACTATTAGGTGTGTTGCTAAATACAGACGTGAAACTTGTTGTTGCTCCATTTGAAACAGAAACACTAGCTGGATTAGTACTAATAGCAGGTATTGCTGTAGTACATACTGATGATGTAACATTTAATATATAATCTTCAAATGCTCCTTTTGTTCCAGTGAAACATGGAGTTGCGGTTTCATTATTAACTCCTTGTCCTTGTCCTTGGGTTATACCCACTCTCATTCTATGATTTCCAACGCTTGCAGAAGAAGGAACATTAATGGTGCCATTTATTGTGGTAGAATAGACAGTACTTGAAAACATTTCTTCACCAGAATCTACAAAGTCGCCGTCGTTATTCCAATCTGCCCAAATTTTAATATTATAATTTTTTTGACCAGTACTTGTTGTAATACTTATTGGCATTGCTGTTCCTTGATAAACATTGCCAATTTGTGCAGTATAATCATTGTAAACTATGGTATTACTTGAAGGATTATTTACAGAACTATAAGAAACATTAGTAATACCAGTTCCATCCACTCCACTAGAAGCAGTTGGAGTACAATAGACAATACAAGGAGATGCAGTTGTAGTAAATGTCCAAGTTGAAGAGCCAACAGCGCTGCCACAAGCATTTTTCGCAACTACTTTCCAATAGTAAGTCGTGCTTGCTAATAAAGTTCCAGTAGAATAAGAGTTAGTCGCAACATTTGCTGTTACAGTTCCGGGTAAACTTCCTGCACCAAAATAAACATCATAAGAAGTTGCTCCAGATACTGATGCCCAAGATACACTTGTTACAGGAACAGTTCCGCCATAGCAAACCCCTGTTGCAGCATTTGACGGCGAAGGAGTTGTGGCTATTGGGAGAATAGTTGTCGTTATAATTACATCATCATATGTACTGCCGCATAGACCGTTGTTTATTGTCCAGCGTAATGTAGATGTGCCTGATAATAAGCCAGTTAATCCAGATGTTGGAGAATTTGGAGATGTTATTGTTGCAGTACCAGATTGTACTGTCCAAGTTCCAATTAAACCAGCTGAAACTGGTGTATTTCCCGCTAAAGTAGCAGTAGATAGACATATAGTTTGATCTGACCCAGCGTTTGCAGTTTCTGATGGACAAGTAAATGTTATTACCATATATCCACCAGCACCAGCACCTCCAATTTTACTTTTATTTCCACCACCACCACCACCACCATAAGTAGTTCCTGGACATCCCTCGCCACCACCGCCACTTCCACAACCACCGCCAGTTCCACCAGTTCCAGTTCCACCAGTTCCAGCAGTTGCCCCAGTAGCACTAGTTGCAGTATTTCCATTGGAAGAAGTTCCGGCACCACCACCACCACCACCACCAGTGCCTGATGCACCGGCATAACCATTTCCACCATTATAAGTGCCTCCTGTTCCTGCAGCTCCAGCAGTAGGGGCGGTTGCAGTTGTTTGTGTTTCACCACCACTACCACCATTTACAGTAAATATTGTCGCCGATGTTGACGAATTTACAATTGTTGAATTTCCACCCGCACCTCCATTAGCACTAATTGTTCCAGCAATACCTCCAGTTCCAACCGTTATTGTGTATGAAGTTCCAGGTGTTACTGTTATAGATGTTGTTTTTTTATATGCACCACCACCACCACCAGCTCCTCTGTATCCGCTGGTATTACTTGAGCCACCACCACCACCACCAGCACCCCAAGCTTCTACTTGAATAGAAGTAACGTCTTTAGGACAAACCCATGTACCTGATGATGTAAATGTAGAAGGAGATTGTGAATATCCTAAAAAGCTAATGAGTAATATTATTAAGCTAAGGTATCTTTTCTTGTAAGATAGAGTAGTTTTTATCATGATTTTAGGACTAAAAGGATGAATAATATTTTTGGTTATATATTATTCTATAATACTTTGATTACTAAATATTGTCTAAATAGATTGATATTTCATTATTCTTATATGTAGAATTACATCTAAATTAGATGTCAAACATAAATTAATTAATTTAAATAAAAAAATATTTAAACTATAAAGTACTTAATAAGTCGATAAAATACATAAAATAATACTATTTGTAAGTAAAAACACAATATTTTTGTAGTATTATGCAAATAAAATTTTTGTTGAAATTATTTATAAAAATAAAAACCTCTCTGCTCAATATTTAGAGCAAGAAGAGGTTCATCTTTGAAGGTTAATTTTGATAAAAAAACTGTTTATATAGGCAGTTTTTAACTTGAAGTTTTTTTAGTTATTTAGTGAACAATAATTTTTTTACTTAATTCACCTTTCGATGTTTTAAGTTTGGCAATATATATACCTGAACTTATATTTTTAATAGGGACTTGAATATTTTGTTGTTCTTGATTTTCTATATTCAAACTAGAGATAGATTGGCCAAGAATATTGAATAGCGTTACTTTTTCAACTGTTACATCTAATAATTTGTTGTTGATTGCCAGTATATTTCCTTTTTGATTAAAAGAAATCTGAATGTCATTGATTGAATTCTTCTCAATTTTTAATGTTTTATCTTTAAATCTTAAAGAAAAACGGGTGTCATAAACACCAATTGGCAGGACAATTTTAAATACCCCGTTTTTAAGGTTATGATAAGTATCTGTGACATTATCATAAAT
Organism: Flavobacterium sp.; assembly: GCF_043780635.1. GTDB lineage: Bacteria > Bacteroidota > Bacteroidia > Flavobacteriales > Flavobacteriaceae > Flavobacterium. The sequence continues at coordinate 2,276 of NZ_JAYWCK010000097.1, read as the reverse complement.
AAATATGGCTTGTTCACTATCAAAATTTTCCAATGCATCAATCATAAAGGATACTTTACCTTCGACATCTGTTTTTACGCCAATAGGGTAGGAAGCACTTGTGTCAAAAAAACCTTCACCTTCAATAGCCAATTCGTTTTCTCCATTCAATAAATACATGTCGCTTGGGAAATCATCAATATTAAAAGCATCATAACCATTATTCATTTCGCTATTTGCTTTTTCATCCATAAAAGCAAGCAAAACCTGCCTGTGAAAACTTTGGTTGTAAATAGTGTAACCCAGACGAATTCTTTTATGTGTATCTTTTTTTATTGGATCATCGCTATTGTTCGTCAACTGGTTTAAACCTTTTGGTTTGGGTGGACTTTTGTACATAGTTTGAGAAGCAGCATTATCTTCTTTAACAAATGCCCTCTGGCTATTTTTGAAAGTAACATTTCCTCCAGTAACGGTTTTTCCAATTACAAAGAAACCCTGGCCAACAGGTATATATTGTTTAGGTGCCAATTTACTGGTAGCACCAGTTCCGCTTATGAAATCAACACCCGTTGCGCTTGGAGCTAACCCACCAGACAAATTTCTTATACCGTAGCCTCCTTGATAACTTCCTAAAATGTGAGTAGTATTGGTTGCAAATTGTTCCCAGAAATACAAAGCACCATCTATCGCTGGATCTGTAACGGATGTATTAATGGAGCCAATATTATCAGTTATAAATAAATCTGCATCTAAAGCCGACGGATACGGATTCCCTACAAGTAGTAATTGATTAGCTCCTATTGCGTTTGTAATGGTTCCATTGTTGGGTTTACCAGTAAAGGTAAGGTTTTCAGTTCCTGAAGTTCCGGCTCCTTTAAGGGTAAATCCTTTACCGGCTTCCAATGAACCTGTTTCGCCAATTTGAGTCCAATTGGCATACGCATTTGCTTTGTTGTCAAATTTATAAATCCAGTAGCGGGCCAAGCTAAAAGGGGTTGTTGTACCATCATAGCCCGCAATCCAGGTAATAGTAGCAGGTGATGCAGGATTTGTACCATCTCTTAAAACTCCTGCCACAGTAAAATTATTGTTATTTGTAGTAGTGTTAATGGCTCCCACTGGAGACCCCCAATAGTTGTAATTGTATTTATTAGCCTGTCCATACTGGTCTCTTTCTATATAGCCGGCACTGACTTGGTCCAAAATACTTCCTGTATCTTGTAACAGTTGTGATTCACCAGCCAAATCAATTACGCCGTCTAATTTCAAATAATTGGTAACTCTCAGGCTTTGTCCGATTCCTGTGCCAGTACTTATATTGGTAGTGCCGTCTATAGTCAATTTACCTGCTGTTGAAATTAACCCCAAAACAGTAATATCTTTAGCTCCAGAAGTAATAGTATGGGCTATTTGTATAATACTCCATTCTATTTTGGTAGAATTATCAATTCCAGTACTAATTGGCAGGTTTTGAACCGTGCCGTTTAACCAAGTTCCGGGATTGTCCCAAGCTCCATCTAATGCCGATTTGTAAGGCAAAGGTGCAGTTTGAGATTGAACTGTAGTCATATTTTTAGATAAACCATTTTTTGTCCCATTGTTAGATTTATCATTAACTGTATTGTCATTCATAGGGTAGTAGGCCTTCAAATTTATCCAAGTTAATCCTCCTGTAATATCTATTGGTATTGTTTTTCCTATAACTTTTCCTGTAACAGCGTTTATTTGTATTTCCTGGTTCATCATTTCGTGAATTTGTTGCGCCGTTAAAGCCACGTCCCAAATACGAACTTCATCAATATAGCCATCAAAATTATTTGCAGTATCAGATGGTCCTGAGACGCTAGTATACATAGTGCCCATTAGGAATTTTTCTGTTCCGGTTGTTGGCGGAGTAGCTGTAGATTTGTTAGCCACTATAACGCCATCTATATATAATTTTGCATTTGCTCCGTCATAGGTTGCGGCAATATGGTGCCATTTAGCATTTGCACCATTTGTTATTGCGTAAGGGGATGCAATATTTAAAATTTCTCTCCCTGAATTATTATACCAAGATAAATTTGGGTAGCCACTATTTAAAAACAGATGATACCCTCTTAGATTCGATGCTTTAGCATCTCCTTTAGAAATAATAGTCCCATTTGTAACAGTTGCATTCTGCAAAACCCAAGCTTCCAATGAAAAATTACTTGTTAAAACCCGTTGGGTGCAATTATTTAAAGTAAAATAAATTGAATAAATATTGGTCAAGATACTGAAATTCAGTATCTTGAAGTCGCTAAACCGCCAAT
>NZ_JAYWCK010000096.1:0-22290 GCF_043780635.1 Flavobacterium sp. | reverse complement strand
AAAGTGCTTGTAACAGGATTTTAAAATCCTGTTACAAGTACTTTTTTATTGTCTGAAAACAACGCTAATCAAAATAAGCAATGTTTTTCAGTGCCCTCCTCATTTGAAAGGGTTTTCTTTTAAACTCGACTAAGGTTTTTTATTTTTGTTTGACTTTTACCCTACCTCTTTTGGTTGTTTTAACCTTATACGTTTTTTGTGATTCTCCTTTGTAGGTTTTTGAATATTTCACCCTCAAGTTGTTATAATCAGCGAAAGGTTCTTTATCATCTGTAAGTACCACTTTATAACCGTTGTAAAGATCATAATTCTTATAGGCTACTGGCATTGTAGTTTTTCTAACCCATTTGCCGTCCTGTTGATAGACATACTCTCCTTTTCTAACGTCGTAGTACGTTTCTGTAGCTGGAATGTAGTAATAGGTTGCGTTGTCATTTCCTGCAACGCCCCAACCCGGAATTGTTACTGTTGCTTTAACCTGTGTCTGCGCCTGTGCTGAACTAAAGGCAATACAAAGTAGTGCTGCCAGCAAAAATTTTGGTAATTTCATAATTAATTGTTTTTAAATTTGACCTAAATCAGTGAACATCAAAGGTCACCCTAATCATCAACTAATATGTTGTACTATTAATTTATTTAATAGTATAATTTACAGTTTTTATTACGTTCAAAATTTCAAAACTAATTTAAACCCCCTTTGTGGATGAGGGTTTTGTTTTTTGTACTATTATTTACCTACATTAGCTAAAGAAAAAGACATTTCCAAAACACTATAATTAATTGGTTTATAAACCTTTGGGAAAAAGAAATAGATTACAACTTTGAAATAGAATTTTCAATTAATGATTTGCTATTTTTGATTATTACTTTACCATTAATTTTGAGATTTTTTATAAAATAAAAACACTTTGAGACTTTATGTCTTAGCGACAAAAACTAAACCCTATGAACCTAAAAAACTCCCAACTAACTGTTGACACTTGGATAAAAGAACACGGTGTTCGCTACTTCAACGAACTCACAAATATGGCACAGCTTACTGAGGAAGTAGGCGAAGTGGCCCGAATTATAGCTCGCCGTTATGGAGAACAATCTGAAAAAGAAAGTGATAAAAACAAAGATCTTGGCGAAGAACTTGCCGATGTGGTTTTTGTTGTTTTATGTCTTGCCAATCAAACCGGAATCGATTTGCAAGAAGCATTTGATAAAAAAATGGATTTAAAATCAATACGAGATAAAGACAGACACAAAAACAATGAAAAATTAAAATAATTTAAATCTCTGTGTATCTTTGCGATTCTTTGTGAAAAAATTAAATATGAATTTACTGCTGCAACCTTCAATCTGCAATCCGCAATCTGATGTTAAAATAACTGGTTCTAAATCTGAAACCAATCGATTATTGTTACTTCAGGCTTTATTTCCAAATATTACCATAGAAAATATATCAAATTCTGATGATAGTGAGGTAATGCAAATGGCATTAAAAGGCAATCAGGAAATTATTGACATTCATCACGCAGGAACTGCTATGCGATTTTTGACAGCATTTTTTGCCATTCAGGAAAATAGAACCGTTACTCTTACTGGTTCCCCGAGAATGAAAGAGCGTCCTATCAAGATTTTAGTTGATGCTTTACGACAATTAGGAGCCAAAATAGAATATGTCGAAGGCGAAGGTTTTCCGCCTATAAAAATCAAAGGACAAAAACTTACGAAAAGCAACGTTGCTTTACCAGCAAGTGTGAGCAGTCAATACATTTCAGCACTTTTGCTGATAGCCTCAAAATTTGAAAACGGAATCGAATTGAAATTAGAGGGCCAAATTACTTCTGTTCCTTACATAAAAATGACATTGGCGTTACTGAACGAAATTGGAGTTGCAACTTCATTCATTGGAAATATAATTATAGTAAAACCCAACACCCAACGCCTAGCGCCTAAAACTCTCACTGTAGAATCTGACTGGTCTTCGGCTTCATATTTTTATTCTATTGTGGCTTTGGCCAAAGAAGGAACAACAATAACTTTGTCCAGTTATAAAGAAAATAGTTTGCAAGGCGATTCCGCTTTGGCAGAAATCTATTTAAAACTTGGAGTAGAAACTATTTTTGTAAATAACTCAATTATTTTGCGAAAATCTGCAATCTGCAATCTGCAATCTGCAATCTGCAATCTGAATTCTTCTCCTGACATTGCTCAAACCATTGTGGTGACTTGTCTTGGTTTAGGAATTGGTTGTCATTTAACAGGTTTACATACTTTAAAAATAAAGGAAACAGACAGATTACAAGCATTAAGAATCGAATTGACAAAATTGGGAGCGACTATTTCTGTTACAAATGAAAGCTTGACGCTTCAACCTTCTGAGCATATCAATTCTAATGTAAAAATCGCTACTTATAATGACCACAGAATGGCAATGGCATTTGCTCCTTTGGCATTAAAAGTGCCAATTATTATAGAAAATGCCGAAGTGGTTTCTAAATCCTTTCCTGATTTTTGGAATGATTTAAAAAGTTTGGGTTTCGGAATGTCAGAAATCGATTAAATTAAATTTCTATTTGTGGCTTCGTCCCTTTGTGGCATTGGACTTATTAAAATAAACACCGAAACACTTGACAACGCCTATCTCACAATCGTATATTTGCACACGATTTAAAATTATGACTTCAAAACTCGTAATTAATTAACTCATAACTCATAACTTTTTCAAATGAAATTATCACATTTCCAATTCCATTTACCAAAAGAACTTCTTGCAGAATATCCAGCCGAAAACAGAGACGAATCACGTCTTATGGTTATAGACCGAAAAAAACAAACTATTGAACACAAAACGTTCAAAGATGTTATCGATTATTTTGATGAAGGTGATGTTCTTATTTTGAATAACACTAAAGTTTTTCCAGCACGTTTATACGGAAACAAAGAAAAAACAGGCGCTAGAATCGAGGTGTTTTTGCTTAGAGAACTAAATGCTGAACAACGCCTTTGGGATGTATTGGTTGATCCGGCACGTAAAATCCGTATTGGAAATAAATTATATTTTGGCAATGACGATTCACTAGTTGCCGAAGTTATTGACAATACAACTTCACGTGGAAGAACTTTGCGTTTTCTATATGATGGTTCTTATGAAGAATTTAGAAATAAATTGACAGAACTTGGTGAAACTCCAATTCCAAAATACATTAGCAGAGATGTAACTCCAGAAGATGCGGATCGTTACCAAACCATTTATGCTAAAGAAGAAGGAGCTGTTGCAGCACCTACTGCTGGTTTGCACTTTTCGAAACATTTGTTGAAAAAACTGGAAATAAAAGGAATAAAATTTGCTGAAGTAACACTTCACGTAGGTTTGGGAACTTTCAATCCTGTTGAGGTAGAAGATTTATCTAAACACAAAATGGATTCCGAAGAATTGAAAATTACTCAAGAAGCCTGCGATATTGTTAATAATGCAAAGGCAAACAAAAAACGCATTTGTACTGTAGGAACTACTTCGATGCGTGCTGTTGAAAGTTCAGTTTCATCGCATAATACGTTAAATCCTTTTGACGGATGGACTAATAAATTTGTTTTTCCTCCTCATGATTTTAGTATTCCAACCTGTATGATTACTAATTTTCATACACCAAAATCAACTTTATTGATGATGGTTTCTGCATTTTGTGGGCATGATTTAATGAAAAGAGCTTACGAAGAAGCAATAAAAGAACAGTATAAATTCTATTCTTACGGCGATGCGATGTTAATCATCTAAAAGGCTTATAAAAAATAAATTTCTAAATCTCGTCCGCAATGACGAGATTTTTTATTTTGTAAAAAACGATTTTGAAGGCGTGTCTTTTCTTGCATATTGAAAACGATCTACTAATTTAGGTAAACAATATCCGTCAAGGCCATTTAGCGCAACAACATTGCCTTTGTCAATTTGCAACCAGCCATCTTCGTGTTGTAGATTTTTATCAAAAAATAGGTTCTCAATGGAAGCTACAATATGAATAGTGTCATTTTCCTTAATATAATATTCATTCACATATTTACAATATAACTGAACGGGACTTCCTTTTACAAAAGGGATTTCAATGTTATTCTTGTATTCTTCTTCAAGATTTGTTTTGTCAAATTCTGAAATGCCAATTTCGTAATTTGCGGATGTATGATGAGCATCTGCAATCATATCTGCTGTAATGTGATTCACGGTAAAAAAACCAGTTTCCCTAATGTTTTTATAAGTATCTCTTGGAACTGTAGTAGGACGCATTATGAACCCAATTAATGCAGGTTCGCTGCCTAAATGGGTAACACTACTAAAAATAGCTACGTTTGGTTTGCCATCTAAAGATCTTGTAGCTATAAGATTTGCCGATTTATAACCTGTGCAAGAATTGATTAAATTTAATCTTTCAATTTTTTCCAATTGAGATATTTCGTCTTTTGAAATGTGTTTCATCTTATTAATTTAAAGCAAAGATAACTTTGTTTAATAAAATATAATATAAATTAAACAAAATATTTTAATTTTGCTATATTTGAATATTAAACACATTGAAAATAAATTATTTAAAATAACTTTTAAATCCTATATATTTGTTTCTCAAATTTATTGAAATATGAAAACCCTAAAGAAATTTCTTCTTATCATTCTATCATTGATAGTCATTCTTTCCATTGCATTAGTTGGTTATGGATTTTACCTTAAACCCACTTATGAAGGAGAACAAAAACTCAAAAATATCCAAAAGGAAACCACCGTCTATTTTGATGATTTCGGGGTTCCACATATTTACGCGAATTCCCAGAAAGATGCAATGACAGCCTTGGGTTATGTTCACGCACAAGATCGTCTGTGGCAAATGGAATTGATGCGTCGCATTGCTCCGGGAAGATTATCAGAAATGTTTGGTTCAAAAGTTTTAAAGACTGACAAATTTTTCGCAGGTTTGGGCATCAACGAAAATTCCGAAAAAGCAATTGCTAAATTGGATAAAAACTCACAAGCATATCAACTCACCTTGGCCTATATTGACGGTGTAAATCAATATATGGAAGAAGGAAAAACGCCAATCGAGTTCCAAATATTGGGGATTAAAAAAGAAAAATTTACAATAAAGGACGTCTATAATATCTTTGGATATATGTCTTTCAGTTTTGCTATGGCTCAAAAAAACGACCCGTTAATGACTGATATTCGGGGTAAATTGGGTGCAAATTATTTAAAAGATTTTGGTTTGGACGGTTCTTTGGGGACCACTCAAATCAAAAATTTCGACGGGAAAGCTATAGAATATGCCGAAATTTCTAAATCAGTAACTGATTTACTGGAGAGTTCACAAGTGCCGGCTTTTATTGGCAGCAACAGTTGGGTAATTGCACCAAATAAAACTAAAAACGGTAAAGTTATTTTTGCCAATGATCCTCATATTGCTTTTTCTCAGCCTTGTACTTGGTATGAAGCGCATATTATAGTGCCGGATTATGAAATTTATGGGTATTATTTGGCCGGAACACCATTTCCGCTTTTGGCACACAATCATAATTATGCATACGGATTAACAATGTTTGAAAACGATGATGTCGATTTGTTTCAGGAAGAAGAAAATCCAAACAACAAAAACCAATACAAAACGGCCAACGGATTTCAAGATTATAAAATCCGAAAAGAAACCATTAAGGTAAAAGACAGTTCTGATGTGGTTTTAGAGGTTAGAGAAACCCAGCACGGTCCTGTTATGAATGATTTATTGGACGGAATCAAAGACGCGAAGCCGGTTGCAATGTATTGGATTTTTACACAGCAAACCAATCAAATGCTGGAGGCTGTTTATTCACTTTCACACTCCAAGAATTTGATTGATTTTAGAAAGGGAGTTTCCTTAATCGCTGCGCCAGGTTTAAATATAATGTACGGCGATGCCATAGGAAATATCGCCTGGAATACTTCTGGAAAATTATACAAATTGGACAAAACAGTCAATCCAAATTTTATTCTAAATGGAACAAACGGTATCGATGACAAAAAAGAATTTCTAGATTTCTCCAAAAATCCTCACGCTATAAATCCAAGTTGGAATTTTATTTATTCCGCCAATAATCAGCCCGAAGCGGTAGGCGGTTATTTGTATCCAGGCTATTATTTACCTCAAGATCGAGCCAAAAGAATTTTTGGTTTATTGGAGCCCAAAAATAATTGGACAAAAGAAGATGTGGGTCAGATGATAAATGATAATACATCCTCAATTACACCAAGTGTTGTAAAAAATCTGATTTCAGCATTGGATTTAAAATCCCTTTCAAGCAATGAAAAAAAGGCAATGGAAATCCTTAAAAAATGGAACGGTTCTAATAATTTAAAAAATATTGCACCAACTATTTATCAGAAATGGATTTATGAATATTTAAAAAATACGTTTGAGGATGAGTTGGGAGAAGCTGATTTTAAAATGCTTTTGACCACACATATTGTCAAACAAATTATTGAGCCACAAAGTAAAAATGAAAATTCAATTTGGTGGGATGATGTTACTACAAAAAGCAAAAAAGAAACAAGAGCTGAAATTATAAAAAAATCTTTTCACGAAGGGATTATGGCACTTGAAAATCAATTAGGAAAAGAGGTAAATTCTTGGACTTGGGACCGAGTTCATACATTGGAGCACCAACATCCTTTAGGAAAAGTGGCTGCGTTGAGAGGCATTTTTAATGTTGGTCCTTTTAACGTTCCGGGTTCAACCGAAGTGATTAATAATCTGTTTTTTGATTTTACGGATAGTGGAGAATATATCGTTAAAGGCGGACCTTCAACCAGAAGAGTTATTGATTTTTCGGATATAGAAAACAGTATGAGTATTCTGCCAACAGGACAATCTGGGAATCCGTTTAGTAAGCACTACAACGATCAGGCGGAAATGTATGCCGCAGGAAAGTTTCGAAAAATGAAATTGAACAAGGAAGAAATAATCAGGACTTCGACAAAATTGGTTTTCAGCCCAAAATAAATGTGTTGTTTGTCATTTCGACGAAGGAGAAATCACATAACGAGAGCAACTAATGAGATTTCTCCCTTTGGTCGAAATGACAATTCCATTAACTTATAGGTAATACGGTATTATTCCTCCCGATGAACTTTCGTAAAATCGAAAGCTGGAATACAAATTGCCATATATTCGCAAGGTTCATCGAATGGATTGGAGTATTGAACACGTGTATTTTTCTCAATTTTAATGGATTGTCCTCTTTCGAGAATAACAGTTTCACCTTCGATAATAAATTGTTTTTTTCCTGAAATGATATAAGTGTACTCTTCAAATTCAGGAGTTTGAAACGGTTCTTTCCAATGTGGCGGCGCAATCATATGGGCAATTGAAATCGCGGAGTTCTTTGTGGTTGCCATTCCGTGATGTTCTTCGATTAGTTTTCCATCAGTTGTTGGAACTACGAAAGGAGATTTTTGAATAAAGTATTTTTTCATTTTTGTCATTGCGAGCAGCTTGCACAGAGCGAAGTCGAAGTGAAGCAATCTCATTTAAGTTATCAATATTTTTTTAATCCCAGACATATTTCCAGGAACCGTCTTTTTGTTTTTTCCAAACAGTGTGAAATATACCCTTGAAATCTTTCTTATTTTCCAAAGAATCTTTGACTGTCCAAATGTATTTCCCATATGTAAAAGCCATTTCTCCGTCTTTGGAAACTTCAACAAAATCGGGTTTCCAGGTTACGGAAGCTTTTTTGAATTTAAGATTGCTGTAATATTTTTTGATATTTTCTTTGCCACGAATTAGCGTATCGTTTTCTCTTTTTATCACGGCATTATCATCGGCAAAAGAGTAAAAAGCCGCTGAAATTCCTTTGGTTTGAGACAGGTTTTTAAAGTCGTCTTCAGCCTTGTATACTTCAGCCTCTAGTTCCAATTTGGATTTTATTTTAGTTTCGCAACTTGTCATACAAATGACGACTAAAAACAAAAGAAATATCTTTTTCATAGAATTATTTTCTCAGCAGTTTACTCAAAACTCCGAATGCACCTCTAATAAAAGTAGCACTCGTCAGAACTTTTATAACTGATTTGGTTACAGCTCCGGTTGCGTCTCCGGATTGTTTTTCTTCTTTTTCCGCTGCTTTTTCTTCTTGTTGTTTAGCAACTTCTTGTTCGACAACAGCTATTTTTTTGTTCAGAATTTCATAAGCACTTTCCCTGTCTATGAGTTCAGAATATTTTCTGACCAGCTTTGATTTGGCGTTGATTTCCTGAATTTCACTTTCTGTCAAAACATCCATTCTGCTTGTTGGCGCTCGCATCATTGTAGCTGCAAGTGGAGTAGGAATTCCTTTTTCATTCAAGGCGGTGACCAATGCTTCACCAATTCCGAGACTAGTCAATAATTCTTCAGTTTTATAGAAGTCAGATGAAGGATAATTGTCGGCAGTTTGCTTGATGGCTTGACGATCATTTGCCGTAAAAGCTCGCAAAGCGTGTTGTATTTTCAATCCTAATTGTGCCAAAACACCACTTGGAACGTCCATTGGATTTTGAGTTATAAAGTAAACGCCAACTCCTTTGGAACGAATCAGTTTTACAATTGTTTCTATTTGTTCCAATAATGTTTTGCTGGCTTCCTTGAAAATCAAATGTGCTTCGTCAATAAAAATCACCAATTCGGGTTGGTCTGAATCTCCTTTTTCAGGCATTTGATTGTATATTTCGGCCAATAGACTCAGCATAAAAGTCGAAAACAACTTGGGTTTATCTTGAATATCTGTTAGGCGGATGATGTTGACGTAACCTTTTCCATTTTCGTCAAAGCGCATTAAATCATTAATATCAAAAGACATTTCACCAAAAAATAAGTCGGCTCCTTGTTGTTCGAGTTCAATTATTTTTCGTAAAATTGTTCCAGTTGTCGAGGTAGAAATCTTGCCATAGCTTTCTTCAATTTCGGCTTTCCCTTCTTCGGTAATATAATTGATTACTTTTTTAATGTCCTTTAAATCCAAAAGAGGCATTTTATTGTCATCACAATATTTGAATATTACTGAAACTACTCCAGCCTGTGTATCGTTCAAATCCAAAATTCTTGAAAACAATACGGGTCCAAATTCTGAAACCGTTGAGCGCAGCCTAACGCCACTTTGTTCAGATAATGACATTAATTCCACCGGAAAACTTGCTATTTTGAATGGAATATTGATTTTTGCGTGACGCTCTGTTATAAAAGGTTTTTCTTCTCCTTCTTTGGCAATACCACTAAAGTCACCCTTGATATCCATCATCAAAACAGGAATCCCAAACGATGATAACTGCTCAGAAAGTACTTGAATGGTCTTGGTTTTTCCTGTTCCAGTTGCGCCTGCAATTAATCCGTGACGATTCAACGTTTTTAAAGGGATTTTTATATGTGCATCAGTCAAAGCTTCGCCATCAAGCATTGCGCCTCCAAGAATAATGCTTTCTCCTTTTGAAAGATAGCCGTCCTTAATTTGTTTTATAAAATCTTCTTTTCTACTCATATTTGTTTTTGGATTAAATTTATTTTTAATGGATATTATTTTTCACTTATGTAAATATAACATTTATGATAATTTTTACGTTTTAATATAACGTTTTCAATTAAGTTTAAGCAAAATATGTAATTACAATTTTTTTCCAAAAAGTGTTGAAGCATTATTTAAAAAAGTCATAAAACACTATAAAATTTTTACAAAATAAATGATTTATAGGATGTATTTGATTTTAATGTAATAGAAAAAAGGCTGCTTTTATTTAGTAAAGTTAAAATAATTAGAATAAAAGTAAAAAAAGTTTTTTTATTTAAACTAAAAATATAAATTTGCTCCTCAACAAAAGTTTATTATAACAAAAAATAAATTATTAAAACTATTAAAATTAAAGAAAATGGCAAACGTTAAAAAAGAAAAAGGTTCAGGTTTAGGAGGAAGTATTTCATTAATCATAATTGTAGCCTGTATTTTTTCAGGATGGTTGATTTGGAATTTTATAATGGGTGATGGAGCAAATTTTGAAGGAGGCGTTAATACAGGTCATCCACTTCCAGGAAATTATTTAGCAATGGTATACAAAGGAGGTCCTATTGTACCAGTTTTAATGGGATTGCTTTTAATGGTAATTGTTTTTTCATTTGAGCGTTATGCTGTAATTTCTAAAGCAGCAGGTAAAGGAAATCTTGATAAATTTATGGGTGATGTTCAAAAAAGCATCAAATCAGGTGATATTGAAGGCGCAATTGTTGCTTGTGACAAACAACAAGGTTCTGTTGCAAATGCAATTAGATCGGCTTTAGTTAAATATCAAGAAGTTAAAAAAGAAGGTTTAGACAGCGAAACGGCTGCTGAAACTATCCACAAAGAAATTGAAGAAGCAACTTCACTTGAAATGCCAATGTTAGAAAAACATATGACTATTCTTTCTACATTAGTTTCTTTAGGAACTCTTGCAGGATTATTAGGAACGGTAACAGGTATGATTAAAGCGTTTGGTGCATTGGCAAGTTCAGGAACTCCTGATCAAGCGATGTTAGCAAACGGTATTTCTGAGGCACTTATTAATACTGCTACAGGTATCTCTACTTCTGCCTTGGCAATTGTTGTTTACAACTTGTTTACTTCAAAAATTGATACGTTGACTTATGCTATTGATGAAGCTGGTAATACAATCGTGAATACTTACAGACACTTCAGAGGTGCACAAAAATAAACACTAATAATTTTTAAGACTTTAGCTTTGTATTTACTATAGGCTGATTTCTTATCGATTTAAATATATAATTAATGGCTGTAAAAACGCAAAAAAAAGCGACGTCTATTGATATGACGGCTATGTGTGATGTGGCATTCCTTTTGCTTACTTTCTTTATTTTGACCGCCACGGCCAAAATACCGGAAGCACTGCCTGTGGATACGCCGCAATCTACTGTACAAACCAAATTACCCGAAACGGATTTGGCTACTTTGACAATTGGTAAAGGAAAAGTATTTTTTGATTTGAAAGGGAGAGAAGTTCGTAAAAGAACACTTGAGTTGATGGGTCAAAAATATGGTGTTGAGTTTACCGAAGATGAAAAATCAAAATTTTCTTTGATGGAAGGTATTGGAGTACCAGTTGGTAATCTCAAACAACTCATTGCAATGAAGACTGCTGAAAGATCTAAAGCGGGTCAACCAGGAGTTCCAAAAGATTCACTTGACAATCAATTAGCAGAGTGGGTTCAAAATGCCCGTATTGCTAATATTGAACTTAATGACAAGGAATTGCAAATAGCCATAAAAGGAGATGCAAAAGAGGAATATCCATCTATTCGTAAAGTAATGGATATTTTACAAGACCAAAAAATCAATAGCTTTAGTTTAGTTACTGGTTTAAGAGGAAAGAATTTTTAATTAAAAAACACACACTAAAATGGCTGAATTAAATACAGGCGACAGTGGAGGCGGTAAGGACAAAAAAGTAAGAAGTAAAAAACAAAACTCAAAAGTAGATTTAACTGCTATGGTGGATTTGGCCTTCTTATTAATCACTTTCTTTATGCTTACTACTACCTTGTCTAAACCACAATCTATGAATTTGGGGTTGCCAGATAAAGATGATGATCCAACTGCAAAACCAATCAAAGTAGATGAAAATCGTACTATGACCATCTTGTTAGGTAAAGACAATAAGTTAGTTCGTTATGTGGGCTTGTTAGCGACTCCAGTTGCCGGCGGCGCTCCTAAAGATTTTATTTATGGTAAAGAAGGGATTCGTAAAGAATTGTTGTCAAGAAAAGCTTCGGTTTTAGCTTATTCAACAGCTAAAGGAAAACCTAAAAACGGAATGATTGTGATTATCAAACCAAGCAAGAAATCAAATTATCGCAATTTGGTTGACATCTTAGACGAAATGGCGATAGTTGATGTGCCTACTTATGCCATTGTCAATGAGTTTACACCTGAAGAAACAAAATTGTTAGAAGGAAAATAAGATTTATTCTTATGACCCAATAACCTAATAATTAAGAAATATGAAATTAGATTTATTAAATAATAATTGGCTTGAAATTGTTTTCGAAGGGCGTAATCAAAAATACGGTGCTTATGATTTGAGAAAATCAGTTACTAAGAACACAACTAGAGCTTTTATCATCGGGACAATACTTTTTGCTATTCTTGTTAGCATACCAACGCTTATGCGTATGATTCCTGACACAACTGAGGATACAACTTTGGACCAAAAAATTACAACAGTAAAGTTACCTCCAAAAGAGAAACCAAAAGAAAATCTTCCACCACCACCACCACCACCACCAAAGGTGGATCAAGTGAAATTTGTGAAACCCGTAGTTGCTAAAGCAGATGAAGTTGTTGAAGAGATTGTTGTAATTAAAGATCTTAAAGACAAAAACATTGGTAAGGAAACCATTAAAGGTGATCCAGATGCAGAGTTAACTGTTGAGCCAGTAGGAACAGGAGTTGCAGCAGTTGTAGAAGAAGATAATACTGTTTATAACACTGCAGGAATCGAGGTTAAACCAGATTTCCCTGGAGGGATGGATAAGTTCAACGCTTTTGTAGCTAAAAATTATCAAGCACCAGAGGAAGAAGGTCTTAAAGGAAAAGTGTATGTTACATTTGTAGTTGAAAAAGATGGTTCGCTTACTGATATCAAAGTACTAAGAGATATTGGTTACGGTACAGGAAAAGAAGCTATCCGTGTTTTGAATAAATGTCCTAGATGGACTCCAGGAGAGCAAAATGGTAAAAAAGTAAGATGTACTTTCAGTTTACCTATTAGTATCCAATCTGCGGAATAATGTTTGAAAACATAATAAAAAACATTCAGAAGAAATCGCTCAAAGAGCGGTTTCTTCTCGTTATGGGAATATTGTTATTTTTGGCTTATCTGGTTTTAGGTTTGATTTTTATCTTTTGGAAAAGTTTCCCAATAGCTATGCTGCCAAAGTATCGAATGGCTTTTGGCGTGGTTTTAATTGTGTATTCGTTTATACGTTTGTTTAGGGTTTATAATGCTAATAATGAATAATTATGTTTAAAAACAGCAAAATTTATATCCTTGTTTTAGTTAGTGTTTTGTTTGTTATGTGCAATCAAAAAGAACAAACCAAAAGCAATAAAGAATCAATATTGAAAGGAACTGCAACTATTTTTGTAGACGAAACACTAACACCTATAATCGAAGATCAGGTTGCTATTTTTGAAAGCAATTATGATGCAAAAATTAATATTGTTTCAATGTCTGAATCAGAAGCAGTCATTTCATTATTCAAAGAAAAGTCCGGTATTGCCGTTTTGACCAGAAATTTGACTTTAAATGAAAATAAAATCTTCGGGCAAAAAAAAATTACACCAAAAATCACTAAATTTGCAACAGACGCTATTGCTTTTATTTCAAATAAGAGCAATAAAGATACTTTGGTAGAGTTAAAGAGTATTATTGAATTTATGCAAGGAAGGCCAAATTCAAGTATTAAAGGTTTGGTTTTTGATAATCCAAATTCTAGTACAGTACGTTATATGAATGAACTTGCCGGAATACAGGCAATTCCAGAAAAAGGTGTTTATTCATTTAAATCAAACCAAGAAGTAATTAAATTTGTTGCTCAAAATAGTGGAATGATAGGTGTTGTTGGTGTAAATTGGTTGTCACAACCAATGCCGGATATGCAAAAATATGTTGATAAAGTAAATGTATTAAGTGTAAAAAGTCTTACAGGAGTAAATTTTTATCCTCCAAGTCAAAACAATATTGCAGAAGGCAAATATCCTTTGGCACGTGATTTGTATGTCATCAACGGACAAGGATATTCTGGATTAGGAATGGGTTTTGCTTCATTCGTTGCAGGGGATATTGGACAAAGAATAATTTTGAAATCAGGATTGTTACCAGTAAGAATTCCAGGCAGAAAAATAAATATTAGGAATGAGATTAATAATGAAAAGAAATAAATTAATATAGTATCGATGAACAAATTTAAAATTTTTAGTATTGTTTTTTTTACTTCAGTTACAATTGGGTTTGCCCAAGACATTGCCCAAGCAAGAAAAGCAATAGATGCAGAACAATATGAAAAGGCAAAATCGATATTAAAGTCGATTATACAGACTAGTCCAATAAACGGAAGGGCTAATTTTATATTAGGGAATGTTTATCTTATTCAATCCGTAACGGATTCAGCAAAAATCGCTTATCAAAAAGGATTAGCGGGAACTGATGGCGCAAGGTTAAATTTTATTGGGTTAGGCCTAATAGATTTAGATAATGGAAATACTGTTTCTGCTGAATCAAATTTTTCATTAGCTTTAAAAGATGCGAAAAAGAAGGATGTAGAGGAATTAATCGCCATAGGAAGAGCTTATACATATTCTATTAAACCTAATTATAAGAAAGCAATAGAATATTTAAACAGAGCTAAACTTATAAATCCTAATGATGCTTTAGTGCAATTGGCACTTGGTGATGCTTTTTATGGAGATAAAAACCAAAATGAAGCTTATGCTGCTTATAGAAATGCTTTTCAATTTGATCCTACACTGTTAAGGGCAAAAATGCAATTAGGTGTTTTGTTAAAAGGGGCTAAATCTTATGACGAGGCTATAAAATCATTTAATGAGGTTATTGCTATAAATCCAAATTACGGCCCTGTATACAGAGAATTAGCTGAGACTTATTACAAATGGGGAAGAAACAAGCCTTCAAAGTCTGCCGAATATATGCAGATTGCTATTGGCCATTATGAAAAGTATCTTAGTCTTACTGATTATTCTTTGAATTCAAGAATGCGTCACGCTGACTTTCTTGTTCTTGTAAAAGATTATAAAGCACTTGAAGTAGAGGCTAATAAAATGATTGAAATGGATAAAGTAAATCCTAGAATCTTTCGTTATTTAGGATATTCAGCCTATGAAAATGGTAACGCTGAAGTTGCTATTAAATCATTAGAAAGTTTTATAGCTAATCCAGACAATAAAGTTATTGCTAAAGACTATTTGTATTTAGGTTCAGCTAAATTTAAAAAAGGATTGAGCGCAGATGGATTATCAATTGATCCTGCCTTATACGATTCAGGTTTGGCCGATATTAAAAAAGCGGTAGAAATGGAGCCTTTGATTATCGAAGATTTGAATGAAGTTGGGAAAAAGATGTTCGGTCTAAAATTATACAAAGAAGCAATTCCTGTGTTTGAATTTGGAACAACAAATACTGAATATAAAAACTATATAGATGATAATATCTATTACGGATTGTCAATTTATTATGCTAACAACAAAAAGGACATAACTCCTGATCCAATTGCATTGCAAAAATCTGATGTCGCTTTTGGAAATGTTATAACAGCTTCGCCAAGCTATCAGGACGCTTATCTTTACAGAGGCAGAACGAATAATATGATTGGGAATGACGAAATGACAATTAAATATTATGAAGAATATGTTGCTAAAATTACGGAAAAAGGTATAGAAGAATTAGCAAAACCTACAACAACAAAAAAAATTATTGAATCTTATAACACAATTGCAGCTAATTATGCAAATTCAGATAAAGTTAAGGCTATAGAATATTTCAATAAAACCCTTACACTTGATCCAACAAATGCTTACGCTACGGAGTCAATAGCTAAATTAAAAAAATAAAATTTTTTTAATAATCCATCTAAACCGATAGTTTCAAAAAAACTATCGGTTTTTTTATGTATCTATGTCATTGTAAGGCATGAAGCAATCTTCTTTCTAATTCCCAAAATCCCAAATTCCTAATTCACTATATTTGCACTTTAAATTAAAAAAATGTTATCAAAAGAAATACAATTAGAAGTTAATAAAGGCGCAATGCTTCCTTTGATGGAAGAATTCTACACCATTCAGGGCGAAGGATTTCATACAGGAACTGCAGCTTATTTTATAAGAATTGGAGGTTGTGATGTGGGATGCCATTGGTGCGATGTCAAAGAAAGCTGGAATGCAGCATTGCATCCACCTACGAGTATTGATTTAATTGTTGCCAATGCTAATAAATATGCAGATACAGTTGTAGTTACCGGAGGGGAACCATTGACTTGGGATATGACTTTATTAACTCAAAAATTAAAAGAGCAAAATCTGAAGGTACATATCGAAACTTCAGGAGCATATGAACTGACTGGACAATGGGATTGGATTTGTCTTTCGCCAAAGAAAAACAAATTGCCAACACAAACCGTTTATGATAAAGCCCACGAGTTGAAAGTCATCATTTTTAACAAACACGATTTTATTTTTGCCGAAGAACAAGCCGAAAAAGTAAACAAAAATGCAATATTATTCCTCCAACCCGAATGGAGTAAAAAAGAAGAAATGACACCACTTATTGTAGATTATGTAATGAACAATCCAAAATGGCGTGTATCTTTACAAACACATAAATACTTGAATATTCCTTAATATGAAAAACTTTTTATTTCTGGTAATTACCTTTTTTGCAATCCAAATAGTTTCAGCACAAGACACTACAACAGGGACAAACGAAAATGTTTATAATACATCCATGATTGATGTAAAACCAGACTTCCCGGGAGGAATGGATGCGTTTTACCAATTTATTAGTAAAAATTATAAATGTCCAAAAGTAGAAAAATTGGCTGGAAAGGTTTATGTAACCTTTGTGATAGAAAAAGACGGAAGTATAACTGGAATAAAAGGCTTGAGAGATATTGGTTATGGAACAGGAAAAGAAGCAATCCGAGTTTTGTACCTTTGTCCAAAGTGGATGCCAGGTGAACAAAATGGACAAAAAGTGAGATGTACATTTAGTTTGCCAATTTCAATAATCGCTACATAAAATTTTCCCAAACATTGTTTGGGATTTTTTATATTTACAAAAAATCAATAATGAAATCACAATTCCTTTTAGATAAAAACATTACTTTTTTAAACCACGGCTCGTTTGGTGCTTGTCCAAAACCAATTTTTGAGGAGTACCAACGATACCAATTGGAACTGGAAACAGAACCAGTTTATTTTATCCAAAAAAAATCAGCAGGATATTTAAAAATCGCCAGAGAAAGATTGTCTGAATATGTGGGTTGTAATTCAGTTGATTTGTTTTTTACACCCAATCCTACTTTTGCCATTAATACCATTATGCGAAGTTTGCATTTGGAGGCAGGCGATGAAATTCTCAGCACAAACCACGAATATGGCGCGATGGACAGGACTTGGAATTTCTATTGCAAAAAATCGGGAGCCAAATATATTCGGCAAAACATATCACTTCCAGTAGTTTCAAAAGAAAAAATCCTGGAAGAATTTTGGAGTGGCTACACTTCTAAAACTAAAATCATTTTTCTCAACCAAATCTCGAGTTGCACTGCTTTAATTTTTCCAATTAAAGAAATTTGCGATAAAGCACGCGAATTGGGATTGATTACTATTATTGATGGCGCTCACGTTCCTGGTCAAATCGATTTGGATATTACAGAATTGAACCCGGATTTTTATACAGGAACACTGCATAAATGGATGTTAGCGCCCAAAGGAAGTTCTTTTCTATATGTAAAAAAGAGTTTTCAGGAAATGCTCGATCCGCTAATTGTGGGTTGGGGTTATGAAAGTGTAACTCCGGGCGAAAGCCAATTTCTGGATTATCAAGAATACCAAGGTACAAGAGAAATCTCAGCATTTTTATGTACCCCAAAAGTCATTGATTTTCTGGAAGAAAATAATTGGAAAACTGTATCTAAGGAATGCAGGCAGGTGGTTTTTGACAATTACCAGCGCTTTTGCGATCTACTCCATACACAACCTATTTGCCCGATTACCGGAGAATTTTTAGGTCAAATGGCAAGTGTTCCAATTAAAACATCTAATCCTGTTGAATTAAAGGAGTTGCTTTTTACTAAATATAAAATCGAAATTCCGGTAATGCCTTTAAATGGAAATTATTTTTTGAGATATTCCATAAATGCCTATAATTCGCAACAAGATTTAGATATTTTGTATAAAGCCTTGCAAGATATAATTGCAACGACAAATTTGATAGAAGTCTAAATGGAACAAATTTCCTCTTTCCTCTTTCTTCTATTCTCTTTGTTCTTTCCTCTTTCTTCTAAATCGAAAGCTTCGCTAAATAATCGTAATGCTCGCCTTCCATTATTAATTCGCATTTTAATCCATTGGCGAAAGCGGCATTTTGCAAAGTGTTGTAATCAATAAACATCCAGTCGAAAGGTTTTTCTTTTTCGCCTTTATAGGAAATATTAAAAACTATTTCGCCATAATATTCATTGTTTGATGGAATCCATTTCCCGCCATCTTCGTCATCGTCAAACATATAAATAATATCAGAGCTGTCCAGTAGAATTTGGCCTCCAGGATTTAATAGGGATTTTAATTTTAGAAGGAATTTGGGAATGTTCTTTAGTCTTCCACACATTCCGGCACCATTCATCAATAGTAAAATGGTGTCAAATTTTTCATTTTCTAAAGTCATTACATCTTGCACTTTGGCTTTTTTCAAACCACGAAGTGTAGATGCCTGAATGGCATTTGCTGAAATATCAATTGAAGTAACGTCAAGATTTCGATCGTTTTGCAAAGTCAGACTATGACTTCCGGCACCACAGCCCACATCAAGAATTTTTCCATTGGCAAGTTGCAGCGCTTTTTGTTCCATCTGTGGCATTTCATCATACGAACGAAAAAGGTAGGCAACACTCATTTCGTCTTCTTCAGAAATGGTGGTTTCAGTAATTAGATCCTCAGGTGAATTATTGGTTTGAAAATCAAGTATGGCTTTTCCGAAAAGGTCTTTCATTAGTGTTGTTATGTTAATTTGGCTATTTGTTGATTTGTTTTAAGTAATTTCGCAAAATGTTTTGTCGAATAACCGAATAAACAAATTTACGAATGAACTCTATTTTAAACAATCTTCCTAAAGAGGCCAAAGATAAGCATATCGAAAACAAAAAGTATTTCGATAAGCTGAAAAAAAAGCAGCCTAAAAATTTGGATTATGTAATGCAGGAATTGCACGAGGCCGAATTCAGGAAAACCGATTGTTTAAAATGTGCCAATTGTTGTAAAACTACTGGGCCATTATTCACTTCTGCTGATATTGAGCGAATTTCAAAACATTTACGACAAAAACCACAACAATTTATAGATCAATATTTACGCATAGACGAAGATAAAGATTATGTGTTGCAAAGCGTTCCTTGTACTTTCTTAGACAGTGACAACACCTGTTTTATTTATGATGTTCGTCCAAAAGCCTGTCGCGAATTTCCACACACCGATAGAAAGAAGTTTCAGCAAATCTCAGATTTGACTTTGCAAAATGTCGCCATTTGCCCGGCAGCTTTCAATATTGTGGAAGAAATGAAGAAGAAAATGCCTTTATGTACGTTGTAGTTTATTGATAAATCAAATTTTTTTTTCTTATTTCCTTAAAATCATTCAAACCTTTCTCCCAGCTTTTTCTAATTTCTTTTTCTGAAGTTCCGGATTCAATTTGTTGTTGCAATTGTTTGGTTCCTGCCAATTTCGTAAAAAATGGATTAAAGAATTTAGTTTTATCTGAGGTTTCGTTATACGCTTTCAATAGCCATTTCAACTCCAATTGGTTTACTTTGGCGACAGCCGATAAATCTTCGCCGTAGCAAATTTCATCTTTATGCATTGGTTCTTTTGAACCAATATTTGGTTTCGGAACAAAGCTAAAATCACTTTTTGGCAAAAAAGGCGAGCCGTAAATTTGGAATTGTTTCTCTGTTCCTCGGCCAACACTCACATTGGTTCCTTCAAAAAGGCACAAACTTGCGTAAAGATTTATTGCCTGATCATTGGGTAAATTCGGTGATGGTTTTACAGGTAAACTGTAATTCATTTTCCGATTGTAATAAATGCAAGGAATAACGGTCAACTTACATTGTACACCATTTTGCAACCATTTTTCTCCATTAATCATTTGTCCATATTCGCCAATGGTCATTCCATACAAGACAGGAACGGGATGCATTCCTACGAAACTCGTGAACTCTTTTTCTAGAATTGGTCCATCTACAATATTTCCGTTTGGATTGGGTCTGTCTAAAATTAGTAGTGGAATATTGTTTTCAGCACAAGCTTCCATTACATAATGCAGTGTGGATAAATAAGTGTAAAAGCGTAAGCCCACATCTTGTAAATCAAAAATCATAACGTCAATTCCTGCTAATTGTTCTGGTTTTGGTTTTCGGTTGTCGCCAAAAAGTGAAATTATGGGCAAGCCTGTTTTGGTGTCTTTACCGTCGATTACGTGTTCTCCAGCATCGGCAGTGCCACGAAAACCGTGTTCTGGGGCAAAAATAATTTGGACATTGGTGTTTTTCGAAAGGAGGAAATCAACTAAATGGGTTTTGTCAGATAGAATTCCGGTTTGATTGGTTACAATTCCAATTTTTTTATCTTTCAATAAAGGTAAATAAGCCGCAAAATTATCGGCACCGGTTTTTATTTCTAGAGAAGTAGTTTTTGTGTTCTCTACTTTCTTGGCAGAACAAGAGCTTGAAAAAATCAACAAAAACAAGAATAAAAACGTATTTTTGACATCAACAAAAGCGAACGGACGTAGTAATAAAGAATTAGATACCATATCGAATTGAATTTAGAATATTTTATAGCGAAACGACTCATAACGGCTAAGGATTATAAAAGTAGCATATCTGCTCCAATTATCAAAATTGCAATTTCCGCTATTGCTATCGGAATGATTATGATGATTGTTTCTGTGGCTACTGGAATTGGTCTGCAACAGAAAATTCGCGATAAAGTTTCTGCCTTCAACGGTCATATCATTATTTCGAATTATGACAACAATCAATCCGAAGTTACACTGGTTCCCATTTCAAAAAATCAGGATTTTTATCCAAAATTCACTTCTGTCCCCGGAGTAAGCCATATTCAGGCTATTGCCAGCAAAGCTGGGATTATCAGAACCGCAGCAGCTTTTGAAGGAATTATTTTTAAAGGAGTTGGTACAGATTATCAATGGGATAACATCAAGGAATACATAGTTTCCGGTCAATTGCCCGATTTTTCAAAAAGCCTTAATCAAGAAGTATTAATATCCCAATTTCTAGCGAACAGACTAAATCTAAAGGTAGGTGATTCTTTCAGTACATTTTTCATCAAAGAAGACCAGAATAAATTGCCCAATATTCGAAGATTTAAAATCACTGGAATTTTTAATTCCGGATTTCAGGATTTCGACGCCACTTATATAATAGGAGATATTCGCCATATACAGCGCATCAACAAGTGGAAGCCAGATCAGGTTGGTGCTTTCGAAGTTTTTGCAAATGATTTTATTAATATCAAATCCATTGGCGAGCAAGTTTATGAGCAAACTTCCTCAACGCTGGACACCAAAACAATAATTGAAAAATACAGTTATATATTCGAATGGTTAAAACTCTTCGATTTCAACATTGTCATTATATTAGTAATAATGATTCTGGTCGCCACTATCAATATGGTTGTGGCATTATTGGTACTCATTCTCGAACGAACCCAAATGATAGGAATACTGAAAGCATTAGGGTCGAATAACTGGTCAGTCAGAAAAATATTTCTTTACAATGCCTTTTATCTTATTGTAAGAGGACTGTTTTGGGGGAATCTAATAGGGATTTCCCTGTTGTTTATTCAGCAATATTTTGGAATCATTAAACTCAATCCCGAAAACTACTATGTAAACCAAGCTCCGGTTTATCTTAACTTTGGATATATAGCACTTCTGAATCTTCTCACGGTCACCGTTTGTTTTCTGGTTTTACTAATTCCATCCTATATTATAACCAAAATTTCCCCGGTAAAAGCCATCCGTTTCGATTAAACTTTTATTATCATTGAGAGGAATGATAAAATCTGGAGCTATTTCCCGCTATTTGTTACAATCTTCTTGTTGGGTATTCCGCCCAATCGGAATACCCAACAAGAAGGATTTCCACTTCTATCGGGGCTAGGGCAGTCGTTTTTCTGTACAAATTTTAGTTTAAATTTAGAACATTCCGCAACTATAACGTTTAAGTGTCTTCGTATTTCACCTCCCTCTCCTTTGGAGAGGGTCGAGGTGAGGTTTTTTATTCATTCCAACCTACACGACTTCAATCGATTAAAAAATACTTTAAAAATACTTTTTAAAAAGGCTTGCGAGAGTGGATTTGTTGTGTACTTTTGCACCCGCAATGAAGGCGACGTTCTTATAAAAGGTTGAAAAAAATTATCAAAAAATAGTTGTTAGAAGAGTAAAGGATT
>NZ_JAYWCK010000095.1:0-20472 GCF_043780635.1 Flavobacterium sp. | reverse complement strand
ACAGCATTAACTTTGGTGCAATTCATCAATAAATTTATTTTTGAAAGACCAATAAACAATATTAAAACACAAATAATTTAATTGCACCCAACGGGTTATCTACTATAACTTTCATAATAGTATCGTGATAATCATTTCTCACAAACATACTGTCTGCAACTTGCTTTGAAAATAATTCGTTTGGAGTTTTTCTATAATATTTTTCCAAAGGTTTTCCTGAACTGTCAAGTGTTTTTTTATAAAAAGGAATATAAGGCTGTAATTGAGCATTATGCAATAATAAATCTTTAAAATTGATGTTGGACTTATTAGAATTTTTAAATATAGGAACCATATTTCCCAAGTTTGTTTCTAAAGTAACATTCCCTTTATCGTATTGCTGCATTACATTAGGTAAAGTAGCAATTATTTTTGTTAAGGACGCAACATCATACAAATCAGTAGTAGAAACCATTTTTACTTTGTCATAAGTTTGATATCCAAAAGATTTTTGATAAACAACTTTCCCTTTCCTTGCCACAAGTACAACAATTCCCGGTGCGATTTTGTCCTCAATTGCTTTGTTTGCTATTTTTTCAATTTCTAAAAGTTTAACTGGATTCATATCCACGTTTTCAGGAGAAGTCAAACCCAAACGATTCAGTTTTTCGGTCGGTAAACCATCATTTACCTTGAAGTTTGTGTTAATTGAAACCGGTAATCTTCCTTTGGCTTCAATGGCTCCAAAAATAAGTTCAGCCGAAACAATCTGGGCAATGTCTGAATTTTGATAGGAAATCACCAATCCTTCTATATTCTCAAAATTTGTAATTGGCAACAGCGAATAGGGTTCAGCAAAAACATCTAAAATCACTTTGTTGTTTTTGGTAATTTGCTGTAACCAAAACAATTCAGTTTCGGTGAAGTCATGATTTTTCCACGCTTTATCCGATTTGTGAAAACCAACAATAACGGTATTGAATTCTTTTAATTTTAGATTTATACTGTCGATACTTTGACTGGAAACTTCGGTAATTTCGGTATATTTTTTTAGTGTAGAAACAAAGGAACTATTCTCATCATCGCCTAGTTTTACATAGGCGATTTTGTTGTTTTTTAAGTTTTGTATTGGAAGGATATTTTCTTTGTTCTGCAAAACGGTAACAGCATTTTCAAACAATTGATATTGCAAAGCTTCATTCGAAGAAGGATTAATATCCTGATATAAATTCGCTATTTCGATAGGTTTGTATTTGTTTAAACCTGCTTTGAATTTATAATGCAATATCTTTTTAACGGAATGTGCCAAGCGCTCTTCTGTAATACTATTATTTTGATAAGCAATACGAATTTTTTCAATTGCCATAGGAGCATTTTCAGAACAAAGCAAAATATCATTTCCGGCAAGAAAAGCTAATAGGTCAATCTCTCCGGGTTTTGGTTGAATACTATCAATAGCCCTGTAAGTACTGACTCCCTTCATATTAAGTCCATCGGTAAAAATCAAGCCATCAAATTCCATTTCATTCTGAAGCAATTCTGTTACTACGCTACTGGAAATTGAGGTCGGATAATTGGGTCTTGGATCTAAACTTGGAATATTAAGATGTCCTACCATCACTGAAACCAAGCCTTCGTCAAACATTCGTTTGTAAGGATACAATTCGACTAAATCTATATGTTCCTGCGAAAGAGTAACCAGCGGTAGCGTTTTATGTGAGTCGGTCGAAGTATCGCCGTGACCGGGAAAATGTTTGGCGGTAGAAAAAACTCCTTGATTCTGAACACCATTCATCAAAGCAATCGCTCTTTCAGTCACGTTTACTTTGCTTTCGCCAAAAGATCGAAATCCGATTATTGGATTTTTAGAATTAGTATTGATATCTAAAACTGGAGCAAAGTTAAAATGAACGCCAATACGTTTGCTTTCTTTACCCATACTTTCACCTACCTTTTCAACGAGTTTCAAATCCTGAACTGCGCCAAGAGTCATATTCCAAGGATGTCGATAGGTCGAATCGAGTCGCATACTCAAACCCCATTCAGCGTCAATGCCAATGAATAAAGGCACTTTTGATTTTGATTGAAAATGATTGGTTAAATTTGCTTGTCGAACAGGTCCGCCTTGAAAGAAAATCAGACCGCCAACTTTGTTTTCTGTGATTAGTTTGTCAACAGTATTAACATGAATAGAATCTTTATTTGAATAAACCGAAGCCATAAAAAGTTGCCCAATTTTTTCTTCTAAAGATAAGTTGTTGTAAATGCTGTCAACCCAATGAATTTCATCATCAGAATCTTTGAAAAAGTTTTTCCGCTCTGATTTTTAAATAAGGAATATAAATCTCCTCATTTTCCGTAATGGGGGGTTTTTTGAAAGGTATATTGGATTTTTTTGTTGCACAATTGGTAAGCAAAAGCAACAAAAATATGAAGCATCCAATTTTGGTCAAAAAGAATTTCATTGGTTTTTTGTTTTAAAAAAAACGACTGTGCCAACTATCCATAGCCGGAACTTCCCAAGATTCATTGAATTCTTCAATATTATTAACCAAATTATTAAAAACGATAGTGTTTTCTGTCACGGCTTTTTCTTTGGCCATTTTTTTGAAATCTATTAAAGATTTGTGTGCAATATGTTCGCCGTTTTTGAAGGTAACATTCATTTTATCCAATAAATCTACATTGTATTTTTGTTCTAATTTTTGAATAAATTGCACCGAAGAGTCAATAGAACAACCTGTTGCAGCCTGCACATCCTGATTTACGGCAATAATTATAAATCGATTGTATTTCAATTGATAAGATGACTCAAGACCCACGCTGTGTGCTTCCCATTTTTCAAGAAAGGATTTCAAATCAGTTTCAATTTCGGAAAATTCGGCATCCGAAAATTTTCTGTTTGATTGGTAAATCCAGATTTTGGATTCTAAAGGTAAATTTTCAAAAGGAATAAGCATCTTAAATTATGAGTTATGAATTTTGAGTTATGAAATCAAAATTCGTTATTATTAATTTGTTATTAACTTACAAATCCTGAGCATTTGCTATTAATTCGGCGATGTCCAATACTTTTACGGTACCTTCTTTTTCTTTGTTTTTGATTCCATCAGTCATCATAGTATTGCAAAAAGGACAACCTGCGGCAATAATATCGGGTTTGGTTTCAAGAGCATCTTCGGTTCTTTCCACATTTACTTCTTTGTTGCCAGGTTCAGAGTCTTTAAACATTTGAGCTCCACCGGCACCACAACATAATCCGTTGGCACGAGAACGTTTCATTTCGACCAATTCCATATCCAATTTTTGAATTAAATCACGGGGGGCTTCATAGACATTATTCGCTCTTCCCAAATAACAAGGATCGTGAAAAGTGATACGTTTTCCTTTGAATTGTCCACCTTCGATTGTTAATCTGCCATCGTCTAGCAAGGATTTTAGGAATTCTGTATGATGGAATACTTCATATTTCCCGCCTAATTCCGGGTATTCATTTTTCAAAGTATTGAAACAGTGCGGACAAGCAGTAACGATTTTTTTTACTTCGTAGGCATTCAAAACCTCAATATTCGTCATCGCCTGCATTTGAAAAAGGAACTCGTTTCCGGCTCGTTTTGCCGGATCACCAGAACAACTTTCTTCTGTGCCAAGAACTGCAAAGGAAACATTAGCACGGTTTAGAATTCGGACAAATGCTTTTGTAATTTTTTTGGCTCTGTCATCAAAACTTCCGGAACAACCTACCCAAAACAAAACTTCAGGTTGCTTGCCTTGAGACAGCATTTCGGCCATTGTTGGTACTATTAAAACTTCTGACATATAAAAAAGTTTAAAGGTTTAAGGGTTTAAAGTTTTGAAAAACTGAAATCTGAAACCATTTTGTATTAATTATTTATTTCTTGTTTGCGTGAGGGATAAAAGCGTGAACATATAGCCCGACCCGCAGTTTTTACGGCGGGTCACGACCAAATTATTTTACTCATTTTTCCAGTTCAATCGATCTTGCTGGTTGTATTGCCAAGGTGCACCATTATTTTCGATATTGGTCATCATTGCATTTATTGGCGTAGGCGCTGCGCTTTGTTCCATCACTAAATAACGACGCATATCCATAATAATCGAAAGCGGACTAATATTTACCGGACATTCTTCGACACAAGCATTACACGATGTACAAGCCCACAATTCTTCGGGTGTGATATAATCGTTTAATAATGATTTGTTATCAGGAACGAAAACTCCTTTATTGGCATCAATATTTTTTCCCACTTCCTCTATTCTGTCTCGGGTTGCCATCATAATTTTACGTGGCGATAATTTTTTTCCTGTAATATTAGCTGGACAAGCGGAAGTACAACGACCACATTCTGTACACGTATAGGCATTCATTAATTGTACCCAATTTAAATCCTGAATATCACTTGCTCCAAATTTGCTGGGCACTGCATTTTCGTTTACTGGTGCTGCTGCATAAGGATCAGCATTTGGATCCATCATCATTTTTACCTCATTGGTAACTGATTCTAAATTATCTAGTTGCCCTTTTGGATTCAAATCAGCAAAATAAGTATTTGGAAAAGCCAACAGAATATGAAGGTGTTTTGAAAAATACAAATAGTTCATAAAAATCAAAATCCCTATAATATGTAGCCACCAGAACAATTCATTGAGAAGCATTACGAAATCACTGGAAACTCCATTAAATAAAGGTTCTATAAATTGACTTACCGGAAAACTTCCCGCTTTTATAAAATGAGAAAAACCTCCCGGAATGTTTTGCAAATGTAAATCCGAAGCGTTCATCAATAAAAATAAAGACATCAAAACGACTTCGAAATACAGGATATAATTCGCATCATTTTTTGGAAAACCAGCCAAATCTTTGTTGGCAAACCGTTTTAATCTAATAATATTTCTTCTTGTCCAAAAAGTAAAGACAGCAACCAAAACCAATAAAGCTAATATTTCGAAAGAGCCAATCAACACATCATAAGTAGTTCCTAAAGAGGAAAAAATCCTATGAGTACCAAATAATCCATCAATAATGATTTCCAGCAATTCTATATTAATGATAATAAACCCTGCGTAAACTATGATGTGAAGCACTCCTGAAACTGGTCGTTTAACCATTTTTGATTGACCGAGAGCAATTATTGCCATGTTTTTCCAACGCGCTTTAGGATTGTCTTTGCGATTTACGGCTGCTCCAAGATTTATGTTTCTAACAATTTTTTTTATATTGGTAAAGAAATAACCAAAACCTAAAACCAGCAGTATTGCAAATAAAATATTGTCTAAATAGCTCATAATTGCTAGTTTTTAACTTTTGAAACTGTATCGTTAACTGGTGCAACGTAAGGCTTGTTTTTCTTTCCAAAAACAGAGACGTTTACATATCGAGTTGGATGAAACCTTATATCTTCTAATAATAATTCTAATTCTTTTGAAGTTTTCTCTAAATTATTATATAAGTCTTCGTCGTTTATCAATTTGCCCATTGTGCCTTTGCCAGCCTGTATTCCAGCCATTATTTTATCAACATTTTCCAATGTTTTTTGTAGATTTTTAGCTGTTTTTCCTAAATCGGCTTTGTTTAAAGAATCCGATATTTTAGAAAAATCACTTGAAACTTTGTCCAGGTTGGTTACAACTCCTTTTATTCCGACTTTATTATCGTCTAAAATTGTATTTATACTCGAAGAAGCTTTGTGAAATTGCTCCATAGTTTTACTCAATTCAGACAAGCTAACTTTCAAATCTTGTTGCCCTTTATTATCTAAAACATTGTTTATTCCTGTCAATAGATTGTCGGCATTCTTCATTAGCATCTCAAATTTTACCTGAAGCGGAAGCAGTTGCTTTTTCAAGGCTTCGGTTAAATCTAATTCAGCATTTCCTAATAAAACCTGACCATCGGCAGATACCGATTTATCCTCAAGATTAGGGAGAATCGCAATTTGTTTTCCATCTATAAAACCCGGCTTATAAATAAGAGCTGTACTGGTTTTAGAAATAGGAAAATCAGTTTTAAGTTGCAATTGAACCAAGAGTTTTCCTGTTTCTTTGTTCAAGGAAATCTTAGTTACTTTTCCCACTATCAAACCATTAATAGTAACTGATGCTGAAGGAGATAAACCTTCAACATTGTCATATTCTACATAAAATGTTTTGTATTTATCTAAAAGGTCTTTACCTTTTACATAGCTGTAACCCCAAATAAAAAGTAAAATAGTCGAAATGACTAGTATGGCGGTTTTAATTTCTCGTGTTAATTTCAAAATTCAAGTATATTTTTACAAATTTAATATAAAATAATTAAACTTGCAGTTAATAATTATTTGATTGCGTCTTGCACACTAATCTTTTCTCCGTTTTTAAATGCAATTAAATAGGCAGAATCATACCCTTTAGCTTTTGCTTCCTGCAACAGCTTTTTAGCATCATTATAATCAGCAGTTTCTCCATACATATATTTGTATAAATTAGTTCCCGATTCTATTGAAATATCTTTCAATCCTTTAAAGTTACTTGGTGTCAATTCTATTTTTTTTGTACTTGCTGAAAGTTGCACTTTAAATATAATACCAGTTGTATCATTATTATTTACAGCCTTTTTTGAAGGTGTAACCTCTAAGTTCGGTTTTGGTTTAGCTGGTGTTGAAGTATCTTTTACCGGTTTTTCAATTATTTTTTGAGAAGGTCTTTCGGCTTCACTATCGTTGCCTTCACTTCCAAAGTATTCGTTTTTGTAGCTTACAATTGCATTTGCAATGGCTCTGGCAATTTCGTTTTGACCTTCTTCTGAGTCTAATTCATCACCTTCTTTTGGATTAGAAATAAATCCGGTTTCTATTAAAACTCTTGGCATATAAGCTTTGTGCAACACCATAAAAGGCGCTTGTTTCACTCCACCGTGTCTGATTTTTTTACCTAAAGCAGCAAATCCATCTTCAACTTTGCTTGCCAATGAAATACTATTATCCAAATATTCTTCCGCCATCAAGGTCATTCCAATCATAGTTTCAGGTGAATTAGGATCAAAACCTTCGTATTTTTGTTTATAATCCTTTTCCAAAGTAATTACTGAGTTCTCCTTTTTAGCCGCTTCAAGATTCGAAGCCACTTTACTCATCCCCATTACATAGGTTTCAGTTCCCTCGCCTACAGGATTTTTATTGGCATTGCAGTGAATGGAAACAAAAATATTGGCATCGGCCCGATTAGCAATATTAGCTCGTTCAATTAAATCAATAAAAACATCTGTCTTACGAGTGTAAATCACATCAATTTTTGGGTTCTGTTCTAATAACCTTCCTACTTTAAGTACTAGAGCTAAATTTATATTTTTTTCGACGTGGCCATTATAAGTTGCTCCAAAATCGTGATCACCATGACCTGCGTCTAAGGTTACCTTGAAAACATTGGATTGGCCATAAGTAAGAAATGAAACTAACGTTAAGAATAAAGCAAATTGTAGTTTGATTCTATTTATTATATACATAAATCTAAAAGTTAATTTAATTAAAACACTAAGGTTATAAATTTAATAATTGATTATTTTTGACAAAAATTTATATGTAAGTTTGACACGTCAAAAAACAAGCCATATTTCTACAAAAATAGCATTAAAACCTTTGAATACAAACTTATTTAATATCGTTTTATTATCAATTTTCCTAACAATAGGATCTTGCAAAATATATTCACAAGATATATCGAAAAAAACGACCGTAATATCCCCAAAAAAACAAAAAGAAAGCCCCGGTTCTATTCCTGAAAATACAAATAAATCAGCTGCAAAAAAAGAAAATGACACTATTAAAAAAGATAGTATAAAAGTAAAGGTGTTTCTTGATGGTAAAGTAAAATACAAATCTGTAGATTATGCCCGAATTGACCAAAAGAAAAAGCTTATTACACTATATGATAAAGCAGAACTCTATTATCAGGACATCGAGTTAAAATCGGGAATTATTGTAATGGACTATGAAAAAAATGAAGTTTATGCCGGTCGTATCAAAGATTCTACGGGTGCGTATACTCAATATCCCAATTTCAAACAGGGTGCAAATGTCATAGAACCTGACTCCATTCGCTTTAATTTAAAGACAAAAAAAGCTTTAATTTGGAATTCGAGAACGGAGCAGGGAGAATTCAAAGTAAAAGCTTCCATCACAAAAAAAGAAAATGATTCCGTTTATTTCTTAAAAGGAGCACGATTCACCACTTCAAAAGATGTAGATAATCCGGAATATTACATCCAAACCAATAAAGTAAAATTCATTCCTGGTAAGAAAGTGGTAGCTGGTTTGAGCAATATGGTAATAGCAAATGTACCTACGCCAATAGCATTACCTTTTGCTTTTTTCCCAATGAGTAAAGAAACAAGTGTTTCAGGACTATTATTACCCACTTACAACGATTCAAACACAAGAGGATTTTCTTTGCAAAATGGTGGTTATTATTTTGCGCTTAGTGACAATTATGATTTAACGGTTTTAGGAGATTATTATACGAATGGAAGTTATGCCATGCGTTTTGAATCCAGTTATGCAAAAAGATACAAATACAGAGGAAATTTCAATGTTCGATTTGAAAATTTAATTAATAGTGAAAGAGGTTATCCAGACTATTTAAAACAAAAAATTTATAACATTCAATGGTCCCATTCGAAAGATTCTAAAGGAAGCCCCAATTCAAGTTTTTCTGCTTCGGTAAATATGGGTAGTAGCAAATATTATAAGCAATCGATCAATCAGGCCAATGTAGGATCAAATTTAAATAACACATTAAGTTCCTCTGTTTCTTATAGTAAAACTTTTAATGGCACGGTTGGGTCTAGGTTAGCTTTGTCAGCAACACATTCTCAAAACACCCAAACTTCAGAAATCAATATGACATTGCCTGATTTGCAATATAGTATAGATCGTCTTTATCCTTTTGTAGGCAAAGATGGAGTTAAAAAAGGCTTTTTCAAGAACATCAACTTACAGTATAATTTAAGTGGGAGAAACAATTTTGTTACCACAGATTCTTTGTTCTTTAAGCCTGAAATGTTTAATGATGCTAAATTAGGCGTTCAACATAGCATCCCTTTGAGTACCAATTTTAAACTTTTTAAATATTTTAGCGCCTCAACATCTTTAAATTATAATGAAGTTTGGTATATAAAAACTATTCAAAGAGGATATGATACAGATCAAAGTAAGGTTGTAGATCAGACAATTAATGGTTTTGATGCCTTTAGAACCTATAATTTTTCAAGCAGTTTAGGAACCACCATTTATGGAACATTTAATTTTAATCCCGATAAAAAGATAAAATCCATCAGACACGTAATGCGCCCCTCGGTTTCTTATGGCTACACTCCTAGTTTCGAAAAATATTACGATACCTATGCTACCGATGCTTCGGGCAAAATGACGGATACTTACACCCGATTTGAAGGTGGTATTTTTTCACCTCCACAAAAAACTAATTCAAATATGCTTACTTTTGATTTGAGTAATACTTTCGAAGCAAAAGTTACAGACAAAGACAGCACAAAAGTTGAAGCAAAAAAAGTTATGCTTCTTAACAATTTGAATATTTCTACTAGCTATAACTTAGATGCTGATGGAGTCACTTCTCTTGCTTGGGCACCAGTAAGAGTGAGCGGAGGAACACAACTGTTTAATGATAAAATGAATGTCAATTTCGGGACAACTTTAGATCCGTATGCTATCGATAATTCAGGCAAACCTATTAATGTTTTTAACATAAACAATGGCGGAAGTTTGTTTAGAATGACAAGTGCAAATATGACTTTGAACTACTCTATTTCCAGCAAGGATATGGAGGCTCAAAAGAAAGATAAAAACAAACAAAGTCAAAGAAACGGTGGTCGTGATGATGATTTATTTGGAAGAAACACTATTGATGCCACAAGAGGAAAAAGCCAATTTGATGAGGAAGAAGACACCGGAGAAGATAAAATTTCTGAGTTTTTTGCTTCAAAATTGCCTTGGGATATGACATTTGCCTATTCTCTTACTTATGGAAACAACAATCGAGAGAGTAAAATTACCGGGAATTCCATAATGATTTCTGCCAATGCAGATTTGACTCCAAAATGGAAAGCTGGAGTCTCTACGGGTTATGATTTTGTCCAAAATGGTGTAACCTATACCCAACTTCGTTTTGAAAGAGATTTGTTGAGCTGGAGAATGGATTTCAATTGGCAACCATTTGGAAACCAAGCAAACTGGAGTTTCTTTATCGGGATAAAATCTGGTGTGTTAAGCGATATAAAGTATGACAAAAGAAGTGCCAGCAATAGATAAATAGATTCAGATAATATTCAAAACTTTAGAAATATTAAATTCGTATTTATGAAAAAAATAATTTTTACCGAAAAATCACCAGCTCCAATCGGACCTTACAATCAGGCTGTTCTTAAAGGAAATACGCTGTATACTTCAGGTCAAATTGCAATTAATCCTGCAACCGGAGAGCTAGTAAATTCAAGCATTGAAGCAGAAACCAAACAAGTTATGGAAAATATGAAGGCCGTTCTCGAAGCAGCCGGAATGACATTTGAAAATGTGGTGAAATCAACTATATTCATTATGAATATGAATGATTTTGGAAGTATAAACACAGTTTACGGTTCATATTTCAACGAAAAAACCGCTCCAGCTCGTGAAACGGTTCAAGTGGCTTGCTTGCCAAAAAATTTGAATATCGAAATTTCTATGATTGCTGTTCTATAGCAATTGCATTCAAAAACAATTGTGCCGAAGCCTCATTTGTTGCCAATGGCACATTGTGGACATCACAAACACGTACTAACATATTCACATCGGATTCGTGTGCGTGACTGGATAAAGGGTCTTTAAAAAACAATACCATTTTGGTTTTGCCTTCGGCAACTCTGCCCGCAATTTGCGCATCACCTCCCTGAGGACCAGAAAGCATCTTTTTTACTTTTAAACCAACACTTTCAGCTTTTGCTCCTGTTGTTCCGGTGGCAATAAGTTTGATATTTTAGCTCATTAAAACAACCTTATTTTTGTTCAAAAACTGAACCATATCGGCTTTTTTTCCATCGTGAGCAATAATTGCAATTTCCATTTTATTTGGTTAAAAAGTTTATAAAAAAACCTGACATTTGAGGTCAGGTTTCTATTTTATTTATTTTTAATGTGATAAGCAATGAGCCCGTCAATAGGTCTTCTTAAGACATTTCCTAATTTCATTTCGTATTTATCAAAGATTATCTGCAATTCATCCTTTAAGTAGAAAGCAATTGATCCTACAAAATGTACAGGAACTTCTTTGCAGTTATCATATTGTCTTATGTAGTTTTTTACAAAAGATTTCATTCCTTTGAAAATGATTTTTTTACAAAATTCATGATCCTTATTTTGTATTAGAAACTTGGCAAAAGTGGCTAAATACGCATTAGGATTTGCTTCTTTATATAATTTATTTTTAATGAAATCTGGATCTAAATTGTACTCTTTTTCGAATTCGACAGCCAATTCTTTTGGCATCTTATTGAAATAGTATTTTCGGATTAATTCTTTTCCAAAAACATTTCCACTGCAATCATCCATTACTATATATCCCAAAGATTGCACTTTTTGATGCAAAACTTTACCATCAAAAAAGCTACAGTTTGAACCTGTTCCAAGAATACTTACGATAGCTTCTTCCCCTTTTGGAGTTGTTGCATAAACGGCAGCATAAGTATCTTCGTGAACCGCAATAATTGCATTAGAAAAATACTCTTGAAAAATTCGAGAAAGGGAAATTTTCATGTTGTCGGTACCGCAACCTGCACCATAAAAGAAAAGGTGAGTAGCCTTGTCCTTATTTTGAAGAATATCAAAACGATCGTTTATTCGTTCAATAATTTCCTCTCCATCAAGTATTTCGGGATTTAACCCTAATGTTTGAGTGGTGAACAATACTTTTCCATCCTCGTCTATGGCAATCCAATCGGCTTTAGTAGAGCCACTATCAACTAATAATCTCATCTTTAATTTAAATTTAGATTTTAGATTTTAGTCACGATAGCTACCGGGATTAAAAGCTAAAAAATGGTTGTTGTTTGGTTTGGTAAAAAAAATCCCGTAAGAATAAGTCTAACGGGATTTCATGTAAATATATGTAATTATTTTAAACCTGAGATGTGTACAGACAAATCAATTAGTTTGCTTGAATATCCGTATTCATTATCATACCAAGATACCAATTTGAAAAAAGTTGAATTTAAACCAATTCCTGCAGTTGAATCAATGATTGAAGTTCTTTTATCAGAAATAAAATCCTGAGAAACAACAGCATCTTCAGTGAATCCCATAATCCCTTTCATAGTAGTTTCAGAAGCTAATTTTAAAGCAGCCATAATTTCTTCATAAGAAGTTTCTTTGGCAACTTTAACAGTTAAATCTACTACAGAAACGTCAACAGTAGGAACTCGGAAAGACATACCAGTTAATTTTCCATTCAATTCAGGAATAACTTTTCCAACAGCTTTTGCTGCTCCAGTTGATGAAGGAATGATGTTAACACTTGCTGCACGTCCGCCTCTCCAGTCTTTTCTAGAAGGACCATCAGCTGTCATTTGAGTTGAAGTTGTTGCGTGAACAGTTGTCATCAAAGCTTCAACAATTCCAAAATTATCGTGAATAACTTTAGCTAAAGGAGCTAAACAGTTAGTTGTACAAGAAGCGTTAGAAACGACAAGATCTGAAGCTTTAGCAGTTTCGTGGTTTACTCCCATCACAAACATTGGAGCATCTGCAGATGGAGCAGAGATAATTACTTTTTTTGCACCACCTTTAATGTGCTCACTTGCAGTTTCGATAGTTGTGAAGATACCTGTACATTCAGCCACTACATCAACATCAAGTTCGTTCCATTTTAAATCTGCAGGATTTCTTTCGGCAGTAATTCGGATGTTTCTTCCGTTTACAAAAAGTTTACCTTCTTTTACTTCTACAGTTCCATTAAAACGACCGTGAACTGAATCATATTTTAATAAGTAAGCCAAGTGATCTACATCTAATAAATCGTTGATTGCTACTACTTCTACATTGTCTCTATTGAAAGATTCTCTAAAAACGATTCTTCCAATTCTTCCAAATCCGTTTATTCCTAATTTTACTTTTGACATTTTCTTGTTTGCTTTTGGCTTAAAGCTAATGCTTCAAGCTGATTATAATTATTATTTATTTTATTTGTTTTTATTTGGCGAAAGCCTGATTCTATACAGACATAATTTCAGAAACACGAAGCAATTCTCTATCAATTTCTGTTTTTCCTTTGATTGCTTGTAACAATGGCGTAAGAGCTACTTTATCATTAAGCATTCCTACCATAAAATTTGATTTTCCTTCCAATAATGATTCAACAGCTTTTACACCCAATCTACTGGCAAGAACTCTATCATAACAAGATGGCGCACCACCACGCTGCATATGTCCCAAAACCGAAACACGAACTTCATATTCAGGTAAATTAGCTTCAACGTAATCTTTTAATTCGAAAACATTTTTACCAATTTTATCACCTTCAGCAATAACCACAATACTGGACGATTTTCCTGCAGCTTTGCTCTTTCGAAGTGATTCTACTAATCTTTCTAGCCCTAAATCTTCTTCTGGAATTAAAATTTCTTCTGCTCCAGCTCCAATTCCGGCATTCAAAGCAATATGACCCGCATCACGACCCATAACTTCAACGAAAAATAATCTATTGTGTGAACTCGCCGTATCACGGATTTTATCGATACATTCTACAACTGTATTCAAAGCTGTATCGTAACCTAAAGTATGACTCGTTCCAAAAATATCGTTGTCAATCGTACCCGGAATTCCCATTACAGGAAATTTGAATTCTTTATTGAATATTTCTGCTCCAGTAAAACTTCCGTCTCCACCGATAACCACAAAAGCGTCTATTTCAGCTTTTATTAGTTCTTCGTATGCTTTTTTACGACCTTCAACAGTCATAAACTCTTTTGAACGAGCTGATTTAAGTACAGTTCCACCTTTATTGACAATGTTATGTACACTTCTTGGGCCCATTTCTTTGAAGTCACCTTCAATCATTCCTTGATAGCCTCTATATATTCCGACGCATTGTATGTTATGAAAAGAACAAGTTCTAACTACTGATCTAATTGCTGCATTCATTCCTGGTGAATCTCCGCCTGAAGTAAGAACTGCAACCTTTTTTATTGTTTTTGGCATTATTTAAGTATTAAAAGTGTAAAATTAGCAAACATCCACCACTTTTGAGGCCGTGTTATTAATAAATTAATAAAGTGGGGTAAATTCAAACGTTTTCGTTAATAAGTTTATTATAAATGAGAAAACTTGTTATTAATTAACAAATAAACGATTAAAATAATTAAGAAATTGATTTTACTATTCAGAATATAAATAGTATAACGTTGAAGACAATCCTATTAGCAGGTTAATCTTCTTCAGGGGCTTTGCCTTCTCGATTTTGTTTTAGCTCTTTTGAATTTGATTTTGAAGAGTTTCGATCTTCAGGAGGCAGATTTGAATCCTGATCAATTAAAATAGAATCAGGGGCTTTTTCTATTTTTATATTTTTAAATATTTTATTAGCCAATTCTTTGAATGTATCAAAATCAACTTCATAAGAAATACCGGCTCCTTGTGTATAGCCTATACCTTCTCCTATATAGCTAATGTCATTTTCTCTATTAAAAAAGCGCAGGTTTACAGTCCCATCCTCATTAACTCTGTATAAAATCTCTACATCTCCAACGACTGCTGTTTCATTAATGCCTCCAAAAGGAACTCCAACTTTTCCGTTGATGGTAGTTCTTTCATTTATTTTTGACGAAACGGTAGCCACAAATCTTCCGTCGGATTCTTTTCCACTTGTTTTATCAGCACCAATAATATCAATACCAACTTGGAATTTTTCGTCTTCTGAATGGATAAGACCACTCAATAAACCTGTGGCCGTTTCAAATGCATTTGAAGTTAAAGCAGAATTATTCACTCCTTCGGCACTTAAAAAACTTCCAGTTGACAATAAATACAAAGCCTGCGTTTGGCGAACATCTTTATCATTGAGTTTGTATTCAATTTCTGATTTTAAGACGTTGCTAACCGTTGGGAACTCAAAATTAAAGTCTGGTTCCGGGCTTGTTAAATCCCCTCGAAGTCCTATAACTACATTGACTGGTACTTTTTTATTAAAGGAAGAATTCTCTAATAATAAGGCTGGATTTGCACTTGTTTTGTATACGGCTTCTAAATTTAAACGCGCTTTCATTGGATTTCCTTCCCAAGAAATGTAACCACCTTTTTTAACCGAAAATTTCTTGTCGATGATGCCGCCATATTTAAAATTGTAGGTTCCTTCATAAGCCTGAAAATCTCCCCACATATTAAATTTACCCAATGTATTTATTTTAAATAGCAACGTTCCATTTCCTCTACCTTTCATTCCATGACCTGAATTTCGATCCAAAATAACTTCAACTTCTGCATTTGGTGTAATGTCAAGGTCAAATTCCAATTCAAGACCTTTGTAATTTCTTGAATTATCAACAATTCCCTTTTTAATATTAAACTTTTCTTTGGCAGTCAAAAAATGAATAAAATTATTTTCGCTTATGTTTTCAGAATCATTAATAGGGATTTTTAAAGAGGAACCTTTTTCTGATTTCGCATCAACCTTAATAAATAATCCACTAGTTAGTCCTTTAATAGAGGCGTTCCCATCAATAAATGCAGTTCCATAATAGGCAGCATCTTCCGAATCTTTTGTGTCAAGCACTAATAATCTTTTAGAACTAATAGCTAAATCTAATTTCCAATCCGAAAAATTATTATGTGAAATACTTCCGTTTAAAGTTCCTTTTGTACCAAATTTTGTATCAGTAAGCACATCATTTTTAAACAAAAACTTCTCATCTATTAAATCAACAATAGTCCGATTACTTAATGAATAATCCACATTCAAATACGGAATCGTTAATCCCGCATCATCTACATAAAGTCGTCCATTGATTTCAGGTTTTTTGAGATTTCCTGCAATACTTGCATTTCCAGAAGCAAATCCTCTAATATTTGACAGAACATCTCCGCCAAGCGAACTTAAGATTCCCAGATTAAATTTGTCGAGTTTTAATTGTAAGTCCAAAATTGTTTTATCATTAACAATTTCGAAACTTCCATTGGCACCAAAAGATTCTATGTTTTCATTTTCGAGAGAAGAGTTTACAGTAAATTTTTTAAAGGTTTCATCTCCGGCAATGTCAAAATTCAAATAACCCAATTCTGTTTTGTTAATATCTAAATGGTCAATTTGTATTGAAGCTGTAGGTTGGAAAACGGCATTATCTTGTTTATAATTTACAATGGCATTCAAATTTCCATTAATGACGAATTTTGGATCTGCTGGGGTAATTTGATTTAAATCAACATCCTTAAAACTTAATTTCAAATCCTTATATGTTTTTCCTTTAATATCGCCCATAAAGGTAATTTCCTGGTCTTTATGAGTCAGTATGATGTTATCAAAATTGAAGTTTTTGAATGATTTATCAAAAACTATTTGATTATTTGGTGTTTCCTTTTCATTCAAAAACCACAAATAATCCTTGATTTTTACCTCAGATTTATTAATTCCTACCACATTATTATTGTCTTTGTTTATGGTATGGTACAAGTTCAAATTAAAATAATCTTGCCCTTTTGAACCCCCTTTAAACTCAGATCGAAAGAACAATGTGTCTTTCATAGTAACGTTTATCAAACTAAAATCCCGAATATTATAAAAATCTGTTTTTATGCTATCTAATTCAATATAAGCATTATAAAGCGGATTCTTGTTGTCTATCTTAATTCTGATATTGTCAAAAGTATTCTTCGAAGCCGTAATTTTTGGAGAATTGAAATTGAGCTTGAATTCCTCATCATCAGAATTGATATTTCCTTTTACAATGGTGTTTGTACCAATGGTAATTTCCGGATAAAAGATTTCAATTATTTTATTATAAATAGTAAAATTGAACTTTAAAAACTGTCCTTTTTTAACTTTTTCAGGTTTGTAATTGGTATAAAGACTTCCCAGCGAATTCGTTACTAATTTTTTCAGTTGATTAAATTCGAATTTTCCAACAATTTCGCCTTCAACAATATCAGGAGAATTTACTTTAATTGTTCTCACACCGTCTTGGTCAAAACTTGAATTGATATAAAAATCATCAAAAAGATAAGTAGCTTTAGCGTTTTGATAGGTGGCTTTATTAATAAATACGTCACCTTTGAGATTGTCAATCGTATTACCCGATACTTTTACTACAACATCTCCTTTGAAAACAGAAATGGAGTCTTTTACAAATTTTAATTTATTTAAATCTGCATTTTCAACATTAATATGAAAATCGTATCTGCTGTCCTTTTTACTTAAATCTACCAGTCCATCAAAATTCATGTTTAAATTTGGGTCACTAACAGAAACCTTACCTTGATATAGACCACTTTCAAAATTTCCGTTTAAAACTACATTATTATAAGTGTAATTATTATAATCTATTTGGGTTATATCCCCTTTTAGGGAAGTATTCAAATACTTTTCAGAAAATCCTTTACCATCTACGTCAAGATTCAAACTTACTTTTCCAACGTCTTTTCTGTCTAAGAATGTACCAATATCAAAATTCTCTAAAACTACATTTCCTACATAAGCCGCCTTGTCTGTTAAATTCATATTTTTGATATTCAAATCAGAATTTACTTTTCCCAATTGAGTGGTCATAATAAAACTAGCCTCAACAGAAGTAGTAGTAACTTGAGTATTGCCAACTAAATTAATTTTGCCCAATTTTTTCAAAATAATCGGCAGCCTTTTACCTAAAACATTGGGCAATATTGTAATAAGATCATCATAACTACTAGAAAGTTTTTCAAATTTCCCATCCATATAAAATTCCTGATCCTTATTTGGAAAAAGATTTTTGAAGTTTATTGTACCAATTATCAATGACTTTTTTGAATCGATTAATTTTAAGTTTGTAATTTTTAGGTTGTTTAATGGCCCTTTAATCCTTCCATTTACATAAAAATGTTGGCTTTTACCCAATTCATTATAAAAACAGCGAATATCATTAGATGCTAATGCTGCCTTATCGAGTTTAATATCAAACTCAACTTTATCGGTAAAATGTGAAAAATCCCCTTTATCTATATCGTAATTTAAAGCAATTGCACCTTTCAACTTGGATTCCTTGGTCACCAGAATAAGATTATCTAGTTTAATATGTTTTTTGGTATAGCTAAATATACCACTTAAACTCTCTACAAAAATTCCCCGATGATCCTGAAAAGACATCTTATGAATTATAGTATTTACTTCAGGACCGTAAACTTTTAAATTACTTACGGAGGCATTTAACTTAGTAAAATCGACATCTTTTGAACCTACTCTATTTTCATCAATTAAAGTATAATGTCCGTTGGAAATTTTAGCATTTGTGGCTGTTAATAGAAAATGTCTTTTAGAAGGCGGTTTATCATTTTTGAAAGCTGAAACAAATTTATCCAGATTCGAATATTTCTCGTTTTTGTAGGTTTTCATATTAAAATACAATCCATCCAAAACGATATCGCCAAAAATTAAATCTCCATCCAATAATTTTGAACTGTCTAAAATATTGGTTTTAATTCTATTAGCATAAATTAAAGTATCTTTATGATGGTCTAAAATTATAACATTTTTAAGCTTTACACCACCAAAAACAGATACCGCCGCTTCATCAATGGCAATATGAATCCCAAAGTCCTTATTGATACTTTCTACAAAATATTGGGCAATTCTTGTTTGCACGAATGGTAAAGTAAGTGCTATTCCAAGCACCAATAATAGTAGGATAAGTACAAGAAAGGAACGAAATACTATTTTTAAAGCTTTTTTGATACTTATTTTTGTTTTAATTTTTTTCTTAACTTTTATTTTGCCTAAGGAAAGAAAGCACCTTTGATAAAAATTCTTTAATTTTGGCTTCTCCGTAAATATCCATATAACGGATTGTCAAATATAATTCAAAATTAATGCCTTTTTATGCAAAATCCCGAGGTTTTTATTCTTGCTATCGAAAGTTCTTGTGATGATACAGCCGCAGCAGTTTTAAATAACGACAAAGTATTATCAAATGTTGTTGCTAACCAACTGATTCACAATCAATATGGCGGCGTAGTTCCTGAACTTGCCTCGCGTGCCCATCAACAAAATATTGTTCCCGTAATTGATGCTGCTCTTCGGAAAGCGAATATAAGAAAAGAACAGCTATCAGCAATTGCATTTACACAAGGGCCGGGATTAATGGGCTCACTTCTTGTGGGAAGTTCGTTTGCCAAATCTTTATCATTGGCTTTACAAATTCCTTTGATTGCAGTAAATCATATGCAGGCGCATATTTTGGCCCATTTTATTGAAGATGAAGGAAAGGAAAAACCCACTTTTCCATTTCTTGCCTTGACAATTTCTGGCGGCCACACCCAAATCGTGAAAGTAAACGACTTTTTCGATATGGAAATCATTGGCGAAACCACAGATGATGCTGTGGGTGAAGCTTTTGATAAAAGTGCCAAAATACTGGGTCTTCCCTATCCTGGCGGTCCTTTGGTTGATAAATATGCAAAACTGGGAAATCCGAAAGCCTTTGCGTTTACGAAACCAAAAGTTCCAGGATTAGATTTTAGTTTTTCGGGTTTGAAAACGGCAATTTTATATTTTATCCAAAAGAAAAAAATAGAAAACCCTGATTTTGTAGACGAAAACCTAAACGACATTTGTGCTTCAATCCAACATACAATTATCGAAATTTTGATGGATAAATTGAAAATGGCCGTAAAGGAAACTGGAATCAAACAAATCGCCATTGGTGGAGGAGTTTCGGCTAATTCTGGAATTCGAAATACATTGGTCGAAGCTGAACAAAAATATGGTTGGAAGACTTTTATTCCAAAATTTGAATACACCACCGATAATGCTGCAATGATTGGAATTGTAGGTTATCAAAAGTTTTTATCAAAAAATTTCGAAACTTCTGCAGTCGTTTCAAAAGCACGAATTCAATTCTAAACTATGCAATTATTTTATAATCCAAATATTGAC
Source organism: Flavobacterium sp. (assembly GCF_043780635.1). Lineage (GTDB taxonomy): Bacteria > Bacteroidota > Bacteroidia > Flavobacteriales > Flavobacteriaceae > Flavobacterium. The sequence continues at coordinate 339 of NZ_JAYWCK010000095.1, read as the reverse complement.
GAAACCACCGAAAGCTTTTCTTTTGATAAAGAAGAAAGCAAGCATATTATTAAAGTATTGCGTAAAAAAGACACTGATATTTTATTCGTAACCAATGGTGTAGGTTTGTTATTCAAAACTGAGATTACGCTGGCATCGGACAATAAATGCACCGTTAAAATTCTCTCTTTCGAAAAGGCAGAACCTTCAAAATTTCACTTACATTTGGCTGTTGCACCAACAAAAATGAATGATCGTTTTGAATGGTTTTTAGAAAAAGCAACCGAAATTGGAATTCACGAAATCACACCAATTATTTGTGACCGTTCCGAACGAAAAGTGATAAATAATGATCGATTT
>NZ_JAYWCK010000094.1:0-33520 GCF_043780635.1 Flavobacterium sp. | reverse complement strand
ATAAATCAGAAGCTTATTTTTTCCAAATTGAAGCATTTAACAATAACGGAATTGGTCCACGAACCGAAATAAAAAAATCAGAATAAAACAATTAAGCTTACTAATAGAATGAGAAAATTATATTTTTTAACAACTTTATTTTTTACAGGATTTACACTTTTTGCCCAAACTAATGACGAACAAATCCTCAAGGAAATATACAAATCTTCCTTAACCAATTCTCAATGTTATACTTGGCTAGACTATCTTTCAAATTCCATTGGAGCTCGATTATCAGGCTCAGCTAATGCCGAAAAAGCAGTTCAATATACAAAAGCACAATTGGAAACCTTGGGTTTTGACCGAGTGTATCTTCAGGAAGTGATGGTGCCAAAATGGGTTCGTGGACAAAAAGAAACGGCTTATATTTTGGACAATAAAACTAAAATTAACATTCCAGTTTGTGCATTAGGAAGTTCCATTGCCACACCAAAAGGCGGAATTACAGCCGAAGTAATCGAAGTGAATGGTATCAAGGAATTAGAAGCTTTGGGCGAAAAAATAAAAGGTAAAATCGTGTTTTTCAATCGACCGATGGAACAAGAAAATATCGAAACATTCAAGTCTTACGGAAGTTGTGTCGATCAAAGATTTGCGGGAGCGAAAGAAGCTTCAAAGTACGGTGCTGTGGCAACAATTGTGCGTTCGATGAATTTGCGATTAGATGATTTTCCGCATACAGGCAATCAAAGTTATGGTGACATCCCAAAATCGCAATACATTCCTGCTGCTGCAATCAGCACAAATGGAGCTGAATTATTGAGTAAATCCTTGAAAAATAATCCAAATTTAAAGTTCTACTTGAAACAATCTTGCCAGCAAATGGAAGACGTGCTTTCCTATAATGTCATTGGGGAAATAAAAGGAAGTGAGCATCCTGAAAACATTATGGTTGTTGGCGGTCACCTTGATTCTTGGGATCTTGCCGATGGTTCTCACGATGATGGAGCCGGAATTGTACAAAGTATGGAAGTGATGAATATCTTCAAAAATATTGGTTACAAACCAAAAAATACGCTGCGTGTTGTTCTTTTTATGAATGAAGAGAACGGGGGAAGAGGCGGAAAAAAATACGAAGAATTAGCTAAAACCAATAATGAAAGTCACATTTTTGCATTGGAAAGTGACTCGGGAGGCTTTTCTCCAAGAGGATTTTCGATAGAAAGTGACGATGCTAATTTTGCTAAAATCCTTTCTTGGAAAAACCTATTTGAACCTTATCTAATTCATAGTTTTGTAAAAGGCCATAGTGGATCTGACATTGAACCATTAACTTCTAAAGTAGTTGTAAAGGCAGGTTTGAAACCAGATTCACAACGCTATTTTGATTACCATCACGCTGCAAATGACAAATTTGATGCCATCAATAAAAGAGAACTGGAATTGGGAGCTGCCACTATGGCTGCTTTGATGTATTTAATTGATCAAAACGGAATTGTGAAAACAGAATTGAATTAATTATACACTTAGAGTTCAATCCCAATAGGATATAATAAATAGCGACTGTCATAATATTTTGTCTTGGAATAAAACCAAGTGTAAATTGCATTTGGGTCGTTAGCAAACAAAGTATCCTGCACCTTTTTTTGCTCAAATTCTTTTTGTAATTCAGGAGAATCTTCCAACATTTTTTTCATTGTAGGTTCCATAACGTAGGCCTCTATGTATTCTGTACGTTGAAAGATTTGGTCGAAAAACCCCCAACTTAAGTACGAATCAGGCGATTTAGGTTCCAGTAACAACATCGTTAAATCGCCCAAAGGCTGGTCAGTCGAAATGTAAACCGAACCCGCAGCGAAAACTTCCTTTCGAGTCTCTGGAACTGGAGTTCCTGTTACTTGCATATGGCCTTCAAACGGAAGTAGTTTCCCTCCATCATTTTGGAATTTAGCATCTTGAATACGATACATTTCTACGGTTACTTCTTTTGGCTCTTGTAGAATTTCCATTTGTATGCCGTGTAATTTTAGTCGTGCAATAACTTCATCACAAGTTGGTGGAACATAATATCCTTTTGGACGAGTAACAAAATCTATAGGTTCTGAGCCTTTAAAATTGGCAATCGTCATAGTGATTGGGTCACCAGTCCAGGTTACATAATCGGCATTAGTAAGAGATGATTTTAAAATATTTGATGATATTCCTAATAGTTTCAAACTATCGGGTGCTTTTGCTAAATTATTTTTCTTTACCGAATTGAATTGTGGGTCTAATGACATCGCATTTGCCATTTGTGGTACTTTCCATCTCATATTCATTTTCGATTCTCTGTTAGCTCTATCGGACAGCGTATTTTGTTTTAGTAATTGCCCATCAGAAGCCAATACTTTTAAGACACTTTCCAACAATACATAAGTTCCTAAGACTCTTTGTTTATACGGTTTTAAGGAATGCGTTTCTATGAGTACACTCGCCATATGCCTTAAGTCACCATAAGCATTTGAAAATCTTGGTTCACCAATTGTCAACAAATTACCTTGTGAAAAATCCCTGTCGTTTACCGGAGTTAATTGTTCTCCCGGAACATGACCATTGGATGCTAAATCTTTGTCAACATTGGTTTTAAACTTTGAAGTTAGCCAATTGGTAATGGATTTCGAATAGCCTTGATTTTCATATAATTCATAAGTAATATCGTTTTGATAATCGGCTCCATCGGTAACATGAATGTCCATATAAAGCAGAGGATCATATTCATTCATCACTTTAATCACGGCTCTTATTTCCTTGGTGTCAATTTTTGCATAATCCCTGTTGAGGTTTAAATTCTGAGAGTTGGTTCGCCATCCCATATTTTGTGGTCCTCTTTGATTGGGTCTGTTAAAAGACGAGCTGCGTTCATGACCATCTACATTCAGAATTGGAATAAATAATAAATTTACCTTGCCTAATAGCTGTTTTTTATTTCCGAAAGCAATATCACGAAGCAACATCATCCCGGCATCTTTACCATCTATTTCTCCCGAATGAATACCTGCCTGAACTAGTAATAGTGGTTTTCCTGATTTTTTTAATGCTGATGCAGTAACTGTTTTTTCTGAAGAAGCAATAACCATAAAAATGTCTCTTCCTTCTGGACTTTTCCCAATAGAAACGATGCTTAGTAATGGCGATGCATCAGCTAATTTTTTCAACCAGTTTATGGTTTCACTATAACTAGGTGTTGTACTAAAACCTGATTTTTCTGCTGGGGTTATCCAAGGATTATTGGGTTTAGCTATTAAAGATTCGCTTTTTCCGTGCCATTCTCGAATAGGAGGAAGGATGGATTGAGCAAATGTTGAGGATACAATTAAAAATAAAAGAGCTGCCATTTTAAATTGTAATTTGTTGTTCGAAATCATATAAGTTTATTTTTATTGAATTTTGAATTCTTCAGAATTAGGATATTTTCTTGAGCTTTTTTAGAAATAGGAAAAGTATGGAAAAAATTGAAATAAAAACGATAAAGCTTATCAATTCCTCTTTGGTCAAATTAGAAAGTAACCAAACAATAGCTATTGCAGCTAGTATTGGAACTAGAATACCTCCCGGAACCCGAAAAGAATTTTCGGAGGTTGAAGTATCATTTTTTCGCAGTTTTAATGTTGCCAGCATAACAGCTAGATAATTAATCAATGAAGAAGCGCTTGCAAGTATTGCTAATTGTTTGAATCCCCCGAATATGGAAAACAATAATCCAAATGAGGCATAAAAAAGTATAGCAGTATGGGGCGTTAAAAAACGAGGATGGATTTGAGCTAGAAACTTCGGAAAGAGTCCGTCTCTAGCACTTGCAAATAATACCCGCGGTACCGAAAGTAGTTCGCCTCCCAAACAACCCAACATAGAAATGGCGGTAGTGATTACAATTAATGTAACCCCTATTTTTCCAAAAACAATTGCTGAAACCGCTGCCAAAGGAGCGTCTTTATGTTCAGCTATTGTCTCACCTAAAACACCTTGGGTTACTACTTGAATTCCAATATATAAAATTAAAACCCCTGAAATTCCAAAAAATAATCCAAGTGGCACCGTCTTTTTGGGGTTTTTGATTTCACCTCCATTACATAGCGGAGTTTCTAAACCCATAAAAGCAAAGAATAAAAGTAAAGAGGCTGAGCCAATTGAACTAACGGTAGGCTCAATAGTCCAATTCAAATTTTGGGGAGAAACAAAATAAGAACCCACCAGAACTAATAGTACCAAAGGCAACAATTTTCCAAAGGCAGTAAATTCTACGAAACGAACCCCATTTTTTACATTTCGAATATTGAGCAATGCCAATCCTCCAAAAATGAGAATGAAAAATAGTACTCTATAAATTTCATTAGTAAGAAGTGGAAAAAAACTTTTTAAAGTATCAACTAATGCATTGGCAACTGCACCATCAGAGATAACGCTTGCACCAAGCCAATATAAATTACTTGACATAAATCCAGCATACGGACCAAAAGCAGACTCAATATATTCATACAATCCGCCGCTTACCGAAGTCTTACTACCCACTTCTGCAAAACAAAGGGCAATTAAAAAGATAAGAAATCCGCAAACCAAATAAGCTAAAATAGCTGCAGCTCCAAGGCTTTCGGCAATAAGGGCTGGAATAACAAAAATTCCGGTTCCTATAGTGATATTTATAATTGCTAACGAAAGGGAACGAACTCCAATTTCGCGGTTTAGATTTTCTTTTTCTGAAATTGGATTCATACTTTTTTTGAATTAGTTTTTAAAATGATTACGCAGAAACTATTTTTTAGGGAATTAAATTATTGTTTTCGAGTTGGTTGACTCTTAAAAGATGTTTTTCTGTTTTTATGAAAATAACGAGCATAAGCATAATGATGGCTGACCCTGTATAAACTAAAATAACATACTCCCATTCAACTAACGAGGTTTTTATTTCACCAAGATATCCGGCTCCTGCAGCTCTTCCTAAATTACCGATTGCCATATATAAGGTAAATTGTGTTGCCGAGATTCTTTTCCAACATAATTCCATGGCGGTTGCAAATATGGCAATTTGTAGAAAAGTGTATAAGGTATTATAAAAAAATATAAACCCTGGAATAAAGAACTGATTACTCCAATAGAACTTGAAGACAACTATTGCAACCGTTAAAACAATTAATAGAATGAGATAAATAGACATCATTCTTATTTTTCCAAAAAAATCAACCAATGCTCCACCAATAAACATGCCCAATAAACCTGCAGTGACATTTGCAATTGCCATAACTTGTGAAAAAGAGGAATCAGTCCATCCAATTTTTTGAATGGTAAATACAGGCAATAAAGAATCCATTAATCCACTTCCAATATTAACAAAAAAAACGGCTATCCCCATTATTAAGCTCGTTGGCAAAAAGAAAACCTTTATTAAGTTTTTGAAAATCATTTTTAAACTATTTACCTGCATTTCTTTTGATCTTTCACAAGCTTCTCCTTTGCTCCAAGGCATTATTTTTTCACCTATGTTTTCTCTTAGCATTAAAGGAATTACAAAAATACAGGCGACTATAAGTGCAAGAAAAACTGCTGCATAATGAAAACCGTAATTATTAATAATCCAGGTACACGTTACTAAAGAGAAGGAAATACCTATTGTTTTTGAGCCCCACATCAAGCCATTGGCTCTAGCTTGTTCATCAATAGGTACAATGTCAATGGCCATTCCATCTACTGCAACATCTTGAAATGCACCGAAAAAGCTAATAAAAAAACCAGCTGCCATAAGCAAGGAAAGATTGTTCAAAGGATCATTGATTAGTGATGCACTTAGCAAACTAATAACTAGTCCAAATTGCCCTAAAAGAATCCAAGGTCTTTTTCTTCCCATTGGCAAGAATGTATATCGATCCATTACAGGTGCAATAAGTATTTTAAAACTCCATGGAATTCCTATGATGCCTATAAAAGATCGAATTTCAGTTGGACTTTTCCCTTGCATGGCCATCCAGGCAGGAATTGCAAAAAATGTGAGACCTTCTGGAATACCTTGAGCGGCGTAAAGTGAAGAAAAGGTAAAATATCGTAACAAAGAACTTTCGGACAATGCACCTTTTCTGGTTTTTCTTAATGACAATATATCGGTTTGAAAACGATTTACTTTGGTTTGAAATTTATTCATAATTTGTAAAATTTATAAACTATTCAAATTAACTTTTGTCTTACCTTTTTAATCATTGAATATTTTGTTTAGGTCAATAAACAGAAATAGTCAAAAACACCATTGTAATTAAGGTTAGAATTATCACGAGAGGCCAAACAAATTTTAACCATTTATCAAATCCAATTTTTACGATTCCTAATGTTGCTAGTATCAACCCAGTTGGATTGATAAAACCAAATATACCCATTCCATACATGTAGGTATTTACTATTATTTCCCTGCCAATTCCAACTGTATCAGCCAATGGAGACATAATTGGCATTGAAAGTACCGCCATTCCAGAGGATGAAGGGATAAAGAATGATAAGCCATTATAAATGAAAAACATAGCATTTACAAACACTCCTTTATTCATTCCTTCGGTTATGGCACTAGTATTATAAAGTACGGTATCACTTATACATCCATCTTTCATAAGAATAGAGACACCTCGGGCAATGCCAATAATGAAGGCAACACCCAATAATTCTCCTGCTCCTTTTGAAAAAGCATTTACAAAGTCACTTTCGTTTATTTTGGCAACAATACCTATTAGTAAAGCACCAACTAAAAAGACGGAAGCCATCTCGGTAAACCACCAATCAAGTAGAGAAACGCCTATAACCATTATGATAAAGCTAGCTGTAAATAGGAATATTATGATTTTAAGCTTATAATTCAATTTTATAATCTTAGTTTCTGAAACACCACCAAATAAATTTTCCATTTCTTCTTTTTGGTCAAAAATTATTGATTTTGCAGCGTCATTCTTAACACGTTTTGCATAACGAAGAATATAAAGAATGGAAATTGTGGTACAAACACAAAACATCATCACTCTGCCATAAAGACCAGTTGTCCAACTAATACCGGCTGCATCTGAAGCGATGATAGCTGCAAATGGGTTAGTAGTGGAACACATAGTCCCAACGGATGAACCCAAGAAAACACAAGCTATTCCTACCATTGCATCATACTTTGCAGCAATAAAGACGGGGATTAAAATGGGTATAAAAGCTAATGTTTCTTCAGCGAAACCAAAAGTTGTTCCACCTAAAGCGACTAATGTTGTAGTGAGTATTATTAAAATATATTCTCTGCCTTTTAAAACACTTGACATCCATAAAATTCCTGCATCAAAGGCGCCGGTAAGATTCATAATGCCTATTAATCCACCAATGAAAAGAACTAGAAAGATAACATCCGATGCTTCAATTATACCCTTTATGGGAGATTGGACAAACTCAAAAAAACCTTGTGGATTGGCAGCTACTTTCTCATAGGTATCAGGAATGCTAATAGGTTTGTAAATAGCTCCGTTTGTAAAATTTTCGAGAGGGATTTTAATGTTAAGTTGGTCCAATGATTTTTGACTGGCAGGAATCAATCTTGTTTTTCCTTTGCTCAGTATGATGAAGGTGTTGTCTAATTTATTATAGGTTAAACTATCATATTTACCTGAGGGAATAACCCAGGTTAATAAAGCAACAAAAGCGGCTATCACCAATAAAATGGTTTGCGCAGAAGGAAATTTTCTTTTTTTCATACGATATTATTTTAAATTTAGTGACTCATTATAAACCAAATGTAACCGAATATTTTATTAGAATTGTTTGTTGATCTATCAAAGGTAAATTGGGAGTTGAGCTTAAACGATCTGTATTAAGAATCGTATTATATACAATATACAAATCAGTTCCTTCGCGAGGATTGTAGCGGAAACGCAAATTACTTCCAAAAGAATTACTGATGTCATCATACTGTCCTAGTAAATTTAGTGAAAGGGTATTAGACAATGTCATATTTAATTTTAGCGCAACCAGATTACTTCTATAAGTACTATCTCCATTATCTGAATAATTACTGGGAAAATTTACATTGTAGAAATTGTAATTAATGCTCAAACGGAAGTAGCGATTTAAAATGTAATTTGCTATCGGTGTAAACGAAAAGATTTTTCCACCATAAAAATCCCCGTAGCCTCCTGAAACCTGTGCTGTAAAACTTTTAGATTCATCATAATAAAAATTAATATTGTTAGAATTCATATTGTAATAAGCCGTGGGAACAGTTATGTGGTCATCTAATTTCCAATTTGAAAATAAGAAATCTTCTTTGTAATTAAGTAGTGTTATATCAAGATTAGATCCTTTTTGCCAAGAAAGTCCTGCTCCTATATTTGCCAATTTGGTTTCAGTTAATTTTGATTGAAGTTTCCAGCGATATTCAAAATTTGAATCTATGTACCAAAAGTTAAGCGATTTCGATTTAGTGATTCTTTCCCTTTTTTTAGCGTTAATTGAGGTAAGCCCATAGTCCGTTTCGCTAATAAAACCCATTGCCGGATTAAAATTCGTGCCTACATCTTCGAAATTAAAACGGTACGAATAGCCTTCGCTCACATTTTTTCCGGCAAATAAATTGAATAAACTATTTTTACCAAGACTTTGATCTACATTGCTGTCATAAGTTAGCCCAGTTCCAAAACCTGTAACCCATTTGTCATTAAAATGATGAATAGCATCTATGGCGAATGTCTGATTTGAAATGGAATTGGAACTTGTAGAAATTCGATTTGTGGCTATTCCTCCAAAATAACTGCCAAAACTGCCGTAATATTTCCTTAATCGCGCAACGGTAAAATTTTGGGCAAGAATGCTTTCAGATTTGACATCTGTGGTTTGCATATTTAATGCACCTACCTCCCAGCCGTTTTGTTTACCAGTGATTCGCAATCCACCAATAATAGGAACAATAGTATTATTTTCTGAACCAATGGTTCGAGAATTGAATAATTGTGTGCTATTACCAACTGAATAGTTTAAATAGTTTTGAGATTCAAGAAAAAAAGCTCTTTTCTCAGGCAAGTTTACAGGGTATTTGCTAAGATTAATAACACGGTCATCAGCTTCGGCTTGTGCGAAATCAGTATTTAATGTCAGGTTAAGCGTAAAATTTTTTGTAATTCCATATTTCAAATCTGCCCCTACATTGCTGAGTATTTTGTCAAGAGTTTCGTTTTCGACATAATACTTTCTGGTAAAACTGCTATTTGCAGTTTCATAAGCTGTCCCAGCAGAATTTAGATTACTTACTTGTCTAAAGTCACCAATAATATAGGGAGTAAAATAAATGGGCTTCTTTGTTTTTAGATCTGAAAACACAAGTTCAGCTTCCTGACTTGCATTGGTAACTTTATTGTTTAATGTAATATCACATCGAGGATAGGTTATTAATTCGTTTTTCCTTTTTATTATTCTTGCAAAGCGAAATCCCATTACTGTTTTTTCTTTTTGTTCAAATCGCAATGATGAAAAAGGAATTCTGAACTCAGTGGTATAACCAGTAGAATCAACAACCGAGTTTGTATCCCAAAAAGTATTGTAATTTTCATTAAAACCTTCTCCGTTGCTGGAAACTTCAGCATCAAAACGTGCGGATAAAGTATTTGTTACAAAGATTACTCCATTACTTTTGTCATTGTAAGTATCAAGTTGCACAGAAATCCCATCATCATTGCCAAGGCTAAAATCCCTATTCATAAAAAAGCGAACTATTTTAGGAGGATCGCTATCAAAGCTATGAATTCCCACATACAAGTAATTATCATCATACAGCATTCGAGCTTCTGTTTTTTCGGTTGGGTTTGCTCCTGATGTTGGACCTATTTGCATAAAATCAGTAAGAGGAAAGGCAAGTTGCCATTCACTTTCGGTTAGTTTTCCGTCTAATGTAATTTCGCTTGAAATTCTTATAGGTTGGTATTGCTGCAGTTGCTGTGCTTTTACAATAGTAAAAAACAAAAGCATTAAAATAAAACAGATTTTCGTTCGGGTAGTTTTTAACATACTTTGTAACAATTGATAAATTTTAATTGGCAATTTCGTTATTAAGTTACAAATAACTAATTCGCCATTTTTTATAGGATTTTAATTAAACCCAACTTTTCCTTTTACAGATTCAAATAGTTTCTTTGAATTATAACCCACACCAGATTTGAAAACAAACTGCACTTTGCGAATATCACTAATATTTTTGGAAGGATCGCCATCAATAATCATCAAATCAGCTAATTTACCAATTTCAATAGTTCCAATGGTTTGTTCAAAACCTATGCTTTGGCTCCATTAAGTGTGGCAATTTTTATAGCTTCTAATGGTGTGAATCCATCAGCTTCAACCAATAATTCTATGGCGCGCCAAGTTCCATAACCAGCTAATATTCCACCGTTGCCTGTTGGGTCAGTACCTACAGTTAGCAAGCCTCCCATTTTATAAAACATTTTTTCCATTTTAGCATTATTTGCGAAAGCTTTATCATAATCCCAGAGTGTTTTTGCTGATTTTATTGCCGCAAAATTCTTCAAATAATAATCTCTTGTCTCTGGCGACATGGCATTGAGTGCATCTTCATTTGGCTTGGGTTGTGTTGTAGTGTTTCCTTCAAAAACAGCTAATGAAGAAGTTATACCCACTTTTTTATCAATCAAGAATTTCATAAAATTCTTTGTGTTTTCACTTTCGATATCAATAGAACCTAATGATTGATAGGCTTTTCCACTTGCTGGTTTTTCGTTCTCATTTTTATCAGCTACAAAATCTGTGCAGGCCATGAATCCGTGTTCCAAATTATCAATCCCCAATTCAGCTGCCTCTTGGTAAGTAACCATATCTAAATGCCCCGTAATTTTTAACTTTCGTTTGTGTGCTGCATCAATTGCCGCCTTTAAAGTAGGTTTGTCAACACCAATATACGCTTTAAAAGAAGTGAAGCCTTGATCTGCCCAATAGTTTACAAAAGCTGCAGCTTCGTCTGGTGTTTTATTTTCTTTCATTTGAGGAAAGCGAGAAGATTTCCCCTCAATATAAGGAGCGGTTAATTCGATAGAAGGTCCGGGAAGCAAACCCAAATCAATATCTTTTTTTATTCGAATATCTGAATAAGGTTCAATGCTTCCGCACGTTCTAATAGTTGTTGCACCTGATGCTAAATACATCTTTGGAAAACTCATGGGCAATTGTCTTAAATTTGGATATTTGGGTTCCTTGGAACTAGCTGAAATATACATATGTTCATGCAACATTACCAAGCCTGGCATAATTGCTTTTCCATTTAAATCAATGATGTTTGCACCTTTGGGTAAATTTGCTTTGGCATCATCGCCCAGCCATTCGATTTTGCCGTTTTTGATAATAATGGTTTGTTTGGGTTTTGAAGCATCGCCTTTTCCATCAATCAATAAACCGTTTTTTAAAACAATAACAGGATCATTATATTCAATATACTTTTTTGTTTCATCGCTGAGTTGTATTTGCGAAAATATAGGAGTTGAAAAAAGGAGAGTTAGGATAATAGAAAGTGTCGTGTTTTTCATGATGCCTTTTTTTAATTATGTTTTATAAGTGTTGAGTGTAAGTGATTAACTTTCCATTGTTTTTTTGTTTGGATAAAATTACTGTTTCCAACCACTGTTTTGTTACTTCTTTACCATCCTTTGCTATTATAGAACTTAGCCTGTATGTGAGCCAAGCAGTAGTTTTTCTGTTTTGGTATTGATAAAATAAAAAGTATTGCTTCGCTTAAAATCTGTAGCCGTATTTTGTGTAATTGCTTTGCTAATTATGGTGTCCAAATTCCAAATCTCCCCATATTCGTAGAATGTAATATCTGTTTTACAGTAGGTTTTCAATCTAGCAGAATCTCTCACAGATAAGGCTTCAAACATATTTATTACAGTCTCCTGAACTTTTTGCTGGTCTTTAGTTATAATCTGTTGTGCCTTTATCATGGTTGAAGAAGCAAGTAAAATAATTAGCAGAGTTATTTTTTTCATGATTTTTTAAAAAAGTTAAAGATGTTTTTTTACAAATAACTCAACCACCATTTTTCTTTGTGAGATTGTTTATAAGTGTCAAATTTTTTACACAATGGATACAATAAAACAATGATACTAATCCAAATAATATAAACTGTAATCAGATTAAATCCATATCCTTTTAAGGCTTCGACTCTGGTAATAAATGTTGGAAGAACCAATGCTTGCCAACCAAATCCTGTAAATCTAGCGGCGAAAGCAGCCAAAATATGGATGAGATAAATATGGATGATATAATAGAAAAAAGGAACTCTACCGAATACGCAAAAGAAATTGACCAGTTTGCCCTTTAGTTTTTCGGCATTTGCCAAAAAAAGGAATGTTCCGCTTAATGTGATTAGTAGAAAAAGTAGGGAAGGTGGATATTTATTCACATTAAAAATTGACATCAACGTTTTAGTTGTAAAACCGTAGTTTGTCCATTGAACTGGATCACCATATTCATTTATTGCAATAAGAATAAAGAAAAGTGCAATGCTACCAAATCCTAAACTATTTAATATTTTTTTTCTTTTTTCGGCATTGAATGACGTGTCATAAAGCGAACCAAAGCAATATCCCAAGGACATTACTGCAATCCAAGGGAATAAAGAGTAAGCAGTGCGAAAATAATGTCCTTGAGTCCATTCAAAAAGTTTGACTTCGTGAAGTATAGCCCATAAAATATTGCCTTCGAAATGAATATTATCTAATAAATTGTGTCCAAAAATAATCAGAATGCTAAACACCAAAATCAGCCTTTTTGGAAGATGAACTAGTCCAGCTAAAACAATCATACTGATACCCAAAGACCATATTACTTGTAAGCCAATATGTCTAAAATGAATATCAAATTTCCATCCAAAAGAGATAATAATTATTTCAACAAAAACCAACCAAAGCCCCCGTTTCACTAAAAAACTTGATAATTCTGATGGTGATTTGCGTTTCCCAATCATAAACGCAGAAAGTCCTGCTAAAAAACTAAAAGCAGGCGCACAAAAATGGGTTATGAAACGTGTGAAGAAAATAGGCAATGTAGTTTGCGTTGGATCCGTTGGATCAAAAAAGAAAGCCGAATAATGAAAATAATCTCTTGTATGATCAAGTGCCATAATTACCATTACCGACCCTTTTAAAAGGTCGATTGATTCTATTCTGTTTTTAGTAATTGAACTCATATTTTGATTTTATGTTTTTTATAAATAACTCAACCACCATTTCTCTTTGTGAGATTGTTTATAGATATCAAATTTTTTACAAAATGGGTAAAGGAAAAGAATAATTCCAATCCAAACTGCATAAACTACCCAAAGACTAAATCCATATCCTTTTAATCCAGGTACTTCGGATACCCAAGCTGGCAAAATCATAATTTCCCAACCAAATCCCGAAAGTTCAGCAAATAACATCGCAACAAGATGAATGACATAAATATGAATTATGTAATAGAAAAAAGGAACTCTCCCAAATGTGCTAAAGAAGTCAACTAATTTTCCTTTTAGTTTTTCAGCATTTGCCAAAAAAAGGAATGTTCCTCCCAATGTCATTAATAAATACAATAAAGATGGTGGATATTTTGAAGGATTTAAAAACGAAATCAAATCTTTTGTTAAAGGCCCATAATATTTCCAAGGAATTGGGTCACCATAACGATTTATGAAGCGTATGATTACGAATAAAATAATAGCTGAAATACCTAAGAGATTGAACAACTTTTTTCTTTTAACGCTGTCGTAAGATTTATCATAAAAAGATCCAAAATAAAAACCTAATGACATAACTGCAATCCAAGGAATTATAGGGTATCCAACAAGAAAATTAGCATCACCGGACAGTTTAAAAAACGAAAATTCGTGAAGTATAGCCCACAAAACATTACCATCATAATGAACCGTATCCAAAAGATTGTGACCAAAAATAAGAAGACAACTAAAAAGTAAAATAAATTTCTGTGGAAGATGAATCAATCCCGCCAAAGCAATCATACTGATTCCTAAAGACCAAATAACAAGTAAACCAGGACTTCTAAATTGAACATCAAAATACCATGAAAAATTTACAATTGTCATTTCAATAAAAACTAACCAAAGTCCCCTTTTTACCAGAAAACTAGACAATTCAGTTTTAGATTTTCTTCTTCCCACCATAAAAGCTGAAAGTCCAGCCAGAAAACTAAAAGCAGGCGCACAAAAATGGGTTATAAATCGTGTGAAGAAAATAGGCAGTGTACTTTGTGTTGGATCCGTTGGATCAAAAAAGTATGCGGAGTAGTGAAAATAATCTCTTGTATGGTCAAGTGCCATAATTACCATCACTAAACCTTTTAAAAGGTCAATGGATTCTATTCTGTTTTTAGTAATTGATGTCATATTTTAGTTTTATGTTTTTTCACTAGTGTCCACTATAAATTAAAATAAGTTCTTTGAAATTATTGTAAATCTGTATTTTAAGTATCATTTTAGAGCGTGACGATTTGAAATGAATCCATTATGTTCGTAAATTAACTTTACGAATATGAATCACGGAAAATATGTCTTTTCTCAATTAGTTGAATTTCTGCCACAACGTGTTTTTGATAGACTTGTTACAAAGTATAATGGCAATAAAAATGTTAGACATTTTACTTGTTGGAATCAGCTTTTATGTATGATTTTCGGTCAATTATCTTCTCGTGATAACTTGAGAGATTTGATAATTGTTATTGAAGCGCATCAATCAAAATCTTATCATTTAGGTTTTGGAAAAAATGTAACACGAAGCAATTTATCCAAGGCAAATGAGAATCGCAATTATAAGATATTTGAAGACTTTGCCAATCATTTAATATTGATTGCTCAAGAAAAAAACAGCAATGATAGTTTTGAAATAAAAGGCAACATTTATGCTTTTGATTCTTCGACTATTGATTTGTGTTTGAGTGTATTTTGGTGGGCTCATTTTAGAAAAACCAAAGCGGGAATTAAACTCCACACACTTTTTGATATTAACACACAAATCCCTGTATTTATTCACATTACCGAGGCAAATATTCACGATGTTAATGCAATGGATATTATCAATTACGAACGTTTTGCTTATTATATTTTTGACCGTGCTTATGTTGATTACGTAAGGCTTAATCGAATTACAAAATCGCAAGCTTATTTTGTTGTTAGAGCAAAATCAAATTTAAAATTCAAAAGAATGTATTCCAAAAAGACGGATAAATCTACGGGAGTTATTTATGACCAAACAGGGAAAATAGATGGCTTTTATACTTCAAAAGATTATCCATAAAAAATAAGAAAAGTGAAGTTCTTTGATGCTGAAAACAAAAAAATGTTAATCTTTTTGACGAACAATTTTGATTTATCAGCTCAACAAATCGCCTTACTTTATAAACAGCGTTGGCAGATTGAATTATTCTTCAAATGGATTAAACAACATTTAAAAGTTAAGACCTTTTGGGGAACAACAGAAAATGCTGTTCGCATACAAATAAACATCGCAATAATAACTTATTGCTTGGTGTCAATCATTGCGAAAGAATTAAAAATCAATCGTTCAATCTACGAAATTTTACAAATTTTATCAGCATCATTACTCGACAAAACACCTGTAAATGAATTACTTATGAAATCAGATTACAATAATGTCAATGAACATATTACTAACCAGCTGGTTTTCAACTTATTTTAAGTGGACACTAGTGATGTTTTTTTATAAATAACTCAGCCACCATTTTTCTTTATGAGATTGTTTATAGCTGTCGTACCATTTGCATAAAGGAAATAAAGTGAGAATAACTGTAATCCAAATTATATAAACGCCTAGTAATCCAAATCCCTCGCCTGGAGTTATAAAATACCATAGATTGGTTTGAATATTAGCGATACTTTCACTAACCGAATGTCCGTTTGCATAAAAATAAATTGTAGCAAAGAAATGTATCAAATAAAGATGCAATATGTAATAGAAGAAAGCAGTTCTGCCAAAAATGGATAGTATCCGTGTAAATCTATTTTCCACTTTTTCGATAAGGACTAAAGACAACAAACAAATTCCTATCGTTACACACATATACATCAAAGAAGGCGGATATTTATGCACATTAATAAATGAAAGGAACGTATAAAAATTGGATTTTTGAGTACTCCAAACCACAGGATTTCCGTAGATATTTATAAATCGGAGAACCACAAAAAAGAGTAATAAATCACCTCCAATCCAAGTAAAAATTTTTGCTCTTTGCTCAGCAGAATACTTGGAAGTAAAAAAAACTCCTGCACAATATCCCAACATCATTAATCCAGACCAAGGGATTATTGGATAAAAAACAACAGCAGTATGTGAACCCCATAAATTATAAAAAGCAAAGTTGCCGTGATGCAGTAAATCCCATAAGAAAGTTGGTTTATAACCATCTGCAGATTCAACAAAATCTAAAAGATTGTGTCCAAATACAAACAATATTCCTAAGCCTAAAATAAATTCATATGAAACCTGAATGAGTAATCCCAATAGAAACATACTGATACCAATGACCCATATAACTTGAAGAAATATGAAATTATAATTTGGATTGTAGGACCACCCAAGGGAAATAACAGTGACTTCTAAAAATACCAACCACAGGCCACGCTTCATCAAAAAAACACTCAACTCGTTTTTGGTTTTTCGCAAACTTTGTAAATAAATAGAAACGCCGGATAGAAAAACAAATGTTGGTGCACAAAAATGAGTAATCCATCTGGTGAAAAACAATGTTGGAGTTGTAGTTTCTAAATTCAATGGGTCATCTGTCCAGGCAGTAATGTGGAAAAAATCTCTCACGTGATCGAGTGCCATTAATACCATTGCAATTCCACGAAGAATGTCGATTGACATAATTCTTTTTTGGATGGCTATTTTTTGCATATTCATAGTTTAAAAAAATCAGTAATTTTATTGAACCTTTCTGGCATTCAAACCAAAACTTTGTTCTACGGCTTTGTACCAATCATCATCATTCGCCGCATTCCAATTAACCCATTCTTCATCAGTCATAGACGCTCTCCAAGCAATGAATGGTTCAGCATCAGGACCTATAGGATGACGTAATTTCCAAGTTTCGATTTCTGCAATTTCCAAAATTTTATCAGCTACCAGCGTTGCAGAAGTTGGTGTTTCTAGTGAAGCTGCAAAAAGACCTCCAAATCGATTTACTTGTGGATACAAAGAATTTCCAGATGCTTTAATGTCTTGTGCCATTTGTGTATTAATTATACCTGGTTCTACTATGGCAACTCTAATATTAAAAGGTTTTACTTCACCAGCCAAAGCTTCGCTTACCGCTTCAAGAGCAAATTTGCTTGCCGCATAAGCACCTAATGGACTGCTTGAAATGTGTCCAGAAACCGATGCAACATTTATAATGCAACCTTTACGATTTTTTCGCATTTGTGGTAACAAGCTTTTGATGCATCGAAGCACACCGAAATAATTTGTTTCCATAGTGGATTTGAAATCCTTCATAGTCAATTCTTCAATAGAACCGTGACGTTCTATACCTGCATTGTTTACAAGGACATCAATAAATTCAATTTCTTTAAGAATTGCATCAATTCCATTTTTAACAGAATCATCATTGTCCACATCTATGGCAGAAATATTTATTGCCAAAGATTCATCTTTGATTTGTTGTTTAAAAGCAGTTGCATTTTCGGGATTGCGCATAGTTGCAAAAACTTTATAGCCTGCACGGCCAAATACAAGTGCTGTTTCTAGACCTATTCCTTTGCTTGTTCCTGTAATTAGTACTGTTTTCATAATTGGTATGTTTTAATTGCTTAAAATTGAAAATAAATGAATGAACTTCCGCTTTCTTGTGCCCAAATCAAAAGTAAAATAAGTGCTGACCAAACAATACCAAGTGACCACCACGATAGTTTATGGGCGACATCAAGTACTTTAGTATTGCGCATAAACCAATGAAATAATACAATAAATGGAATAATAACCGCTACTTTGATGATTGCTAATGTGGTTAATAAAGGTTTTCCATCGGTTGCTATTCCAAACATAGATTCCAGCATTTGCCATGATCTTCCAAAGGTATGAGAGCGAAAAAATACCCAAGTAATATTGACTAACATAAATGTTAAAAGGGCATAGAAAAATCCAGATAATCTGTTGCTATGAGTTGCAACATTATAAGATTCAGGACTTCTTTGGTCCCTGATAAATTTTTCTGCCCATAAATAGAGTCCGTGCAATCCGCCCCAAACAACAAAAGTCCAATTGGCTCCATGCCAAAGTCCACCTAATAACATCGTGACCATCAAAGCAAAATAGGTACGAATTTTTCCATTACGGCTTCCGCCAAGAGGGATATAAAGATAATCACGAAGCCAGCTGGATAAAGTGATATGCCATCTTTTCCAAAAATCTGAAAAACCAATGGCAGCATAAGGATAATTGAAATTTTGAGGCAAGACAAAACCTAAACATAAAGCCACACCAATGGCACAAGTGGAATACCCGGCAAAGTCTAAAAATATCTGCCCAGAAAATGCAAATACTCCAATCCAGGCATCGAGTGCGGGTAAGATAGATGCCGAATCAAAAACCGAATCTGCAGTTCCTGATAACATGCTATCCGCTAGTACGACTTTCATAAATAATCCTAATGATAGTAAGAGTAGTCCGTCCATCATTTGTTTTCGGGATGCGGAACGCGGAGTTTCAAATTGCGGTACTAATTGCGGTGGACGAACAATAGGTCCAGCCACTAAGTGAGGAAAAAAGGTAACAAATAAGGAGAAATCAAGCCTTGATTTTACAGGTTCACTTTCCTTTTTATACATATCAATTGTATAACATAAAGTAGTGAATGTGTAAAAGGAAATACCTGCCGGAAGAATGATATTAGGCGAAGCCGGATGAAAATCGAAGCCGATAGCATTGCTCAAAGTCACGAAATTTTCTAATAAAAAAGTTCCATACTTAAAAAAACAAAGCATACCTAGATTTCCCATAAGGCTTAGTACCAAAAGCAATTTTTTCTTAAAAGGGTTTTCTTCAGTATATAATGCTTTCCCAACATGGAAATCAATGATTGTAGAAAGCCAAAGCAGTAATATAAATGGTGGATTCCACGCAGCGTAAAAAACATAACTTGCCAATAACAAGTTGAATTTCTTTGTTCTCCAGGAAAATGGAAGGTTATGCAAAATCAGCATAATAAGAAAAAAGGCGATAAAAGTATAGGAGTTGAATACCATATTGAGTTGATTTAGGTTAATTTATTTTTATTTTCTAGGATTTTTTAAGTTTCCAACCCTTTTCTTTTTCGAGAATTTCTATGAAATGCTTGGTGAAAATTATTGCATCCGGTTGGCTTAAATGAGAAAATTCCGGACATTCAAAATGAGCTATTTCAGGATAATCAAGAAAATGAATTCCCGGGCAATTAGTATAGGCTAGTAATTTATCCCAGTATTTTTCTCTTGGAAAACCCATATTTTCCCCTTGTAAATAAGGACCACTTGAAGGTGTTCTTACAAAAAGCACTTCGCCTCCTCGAGCTTTAATTTTGTCAGTTGCCTCTTTTACAGATTTGAATATAGCAGCTAATTCTGCTTCCTTCATTGGTGGAGCTAACTTGCTCATTTTAGCAAAAAAGGCCCAATTTGATTTGACCTTGTTTCGTAAAACGGTATCAGCTACAAATTCAGGAGTCATAAACATTTGTCTTTCAAAAGTGTTATTACTGAACTCCATTGGAAATAAAGGCTCAATAAAAACTCCAGGTCTGCTCTGGATTTCTAATTCATTTAACTGAGCATTGAGTGAAAAATAATCTTTATTTAGAAAAATAAATTGTGTCTCTAATGGTTTGTTTAAAAAGAAACTTACCCTTTGCGCTGGAGTTATATCGTGATAGTATTTGATGTTTTTGATTGGGGCTTCTTTATTAGGTGGTGCGTTAGAGAAAAATAATCCTTCGGTTACATCCACAATCAGTCGGCCTTTAAAATTTTCATCATTTGCTAAATCTTCTAAAACAGGTCTCGGATTGCTACCTTCCATTGCTAGTTGAACAGAATGAACATTTGTTATACCTTGCCAAGTAGGTATGTCTAAATCATATTTAATGCGTGAAGAGCCAATAAAAACTACAGCATCATCCTGAGGTTCATAAACCATTGCCCTTTTGTTTGACCATAACGGTGGACCATCATCATAGCTAATAGGAATTCCTTTGTTTCTTAAAGAAATTTCACAAAATGCAGTTGTTATTACTACAATTACTAGCATTAAAATTGCCGATTTTAAAAGTGTTTTATTCTCCATAATTTTATTTAAGTTATTTTTGATAATGGTTTGGATTGATAAAAATTTTCCTTCTTAAAATTATTTTTTAAGAAGGAAAATTTATTAGTGGTAGGTTTTTATTCTACGCTAGTGTAAAAATCTATTACAGGTTTACTAATCACACCACCATCTGTCATTATTTTTTTGAGAGCAGGATCATTAAGTCTTGCTTTTGCTTTTGCCATATCGCTAACCGCAAAAGTTAAGTAAATCATATTAGGGTCATCAATATTTCTTGAAAGGGATCTGTCAATAAGGCCATTTGCCAATCTAGTTGCTGCACCCTCGGCATCATATACTTTAAGCCAAGCATCAAAGTCTTTTACTTTATGACCCACTCTTATTCTATCTTTAAATTCTGCTGGAGACTCCTCAAAACGGACAACATCTACAAAAACAATCTCTGGTTTGCTGATTACACCGCCTTTTTGCATCGCTTCTTTTAAGTTTGGACTTCCCGAAAAATCTTTTGCTTTCTGTACATCATCAATTTTTAAAAAGATAAGAACTTTGTTTGGGTTAGTCCTATCTCTTCCCATTGCTCGTAATGTTATACCATTAGCAGTTCTCATACTTTCGTGTTCATCAAAAGATTTTTTCCATACATCGAAATCTTTTACGATATGTGTTACAGCCATTACTTTAAATGGTTCAAATACAGGAGTTTTCTCAGCTACAGGAGCTTTAGTTTCTTCAACTTTTGGTTCTGCTGTAACTTCTTTACCACTTTCTTTTTTACAAGAAGTGAACGTGAACATCGCCATTAAGGCAATCATTGTGAATGTTGTTTTCATTTATATAAAGTTTAATTGGTTACTATTTTGTTTAATCTGTTCGGTTTTCGGCTTACCCTTTTTTTATTTTTTTATTATTATTTAACTTCTGCATCTGCTACTTTCTTGGTATCTAAATACTGTTGAAAAGCTATCGCTTTTCCGTTTTTAAGAGTCCAAAGATGTGCTACTTGCGCATCATAAGTTGCCCCATTTTTCTTTAATTTAGCTTGGTAGCGTAAAGTGGCAAGCACTTGATTATTTTCCATTTCGTGCAATTGGATATTTACTAATTTAAAATACTCGTGATCTGCACCAATACGAGCAAAAACACCATTTAAAACCGCTTCTGGACCGATATACGGATTCCCATCAGCATACTTATTTCCTTCTGCTTCGTTCCAAACTACTTTTTCGTCTAAACCTGCAAGAACTTTTGGAATATCACCAACTTCAAAGGCTGCATAAAGGTTTTCAATTGTTTTAACATTGTTTTGTCCTATCATATTGATTGTGGTAAAAATAAATACCACACATATGGTTTTTAAATACTTAATTTGTTTCATTTTATTTTATTTTATAATTTGCCTACTCTATTCAGTTTTCGGCTTTCCCGTTTTTTATTTATTTCCAACACTATTCACTTCAATCCAATAGCCATTTGGGTCTTGAAGATATATTTGTTTAATTCCGTCTGCTCGAAGATTTACTTTATTTGGAGTACCTGGCCAATCTGAATAAGGAATATTCTTTGTTTCTAATGTTTTAACAAAGGCATCGAAATTTGAAGTTGTCAATGCAAAATGAACTGCTTTATTGATAGTAACAGGTTCTTTCAGAAGTGACATAAGATGCAATTCCTTTCCTTCTCCAAGAGAAAACCATCGTATACCATCCATTTTTGTTTTATTGGTAATTTCCTGAAGTTGTAAAACTTTCTTGTAAAAAGTTGCTGATTGCTCAACATCTTTTACAGATAATGCGATATGATTAAAAGTAAAGTTTGTGTTTTGAGCTTTTACAATTCCAAAAAATGTAAAAACAATGAGGAACAAAGTCATTTTTTTCATTGTTAATTTATTTAAAATTTATTATTTATTTTTCGCTATGCTAATTTTTTATTCAGCCATCTTCTACAAGGTTTTTCTATTAGATAATAAGTTATGGATGAAACAACAATCACCACTATTAAGAAGAGAATACTGGCCATTAATCCGTTATAAAATGGAACTTGATGTGCCTCATTGACTTTAAATGTAATTCCTAAGGTTTTCAAAAAATAGTCCCCAGCATAAAAAATGATAAGAACATGAACCATATAAATAGAGTAGGATATGTCTCCCAAATATTGAAGTGGTTTTGAGGAACACATTTTGGCAATAAAACCTTCATTGGCACTAAAACTCAATACAAGTAGCATAAAAAGAGGGATATACACCAAGTCATTCAACCCAAAGTGCATCAAGGAAAAAAGCACTATGATACAACAGAAGCCAACAATGTCTTTAGAAAAAAGGTGACTTATTTTTTTGTTTTGATAAGCAACATAGACTAAGGTTCCCATCATAAAACCGGCCAATCCTCTTAGATAACCAAAATCAAAAGTTACATCTAAGTCGTGGCTTAGATAGGGTATATTTGGTGCAAAAGGATTAGTTCTGGGTAAAAGATAAACTATAGAAAAATAAAGAGTTAACGCTAAAAAAACAATCACAAAAAGCCCAACTCTTTTGTTTTTGGATAATAATATTGCCAAAAAAGGAAAAACCATATAGGCCCACCACTCAGCGCTGATACTCCAGGAAGGAACATTCCAAGTAAAAATATCATGAAAACCACAAGAATGTAGCATTAATAAATTAGTTGGAATTGCCATTGGATTGCATACTCGAGCTGATACAGAATCAACAGGAGTTGTCGAAACATAAAATAAAATAATAGCGGCCATTAGGGTAAACAGATGTAAAGGATACAATCTGGCAAAGCGGGCTTTTATGAAAGTCCCAAAATTCTTTGCGTGCAAGGATTTACTGAAACTTTCTCCATACACGTGCAGCATAATAAATCCGCTCATTATAAAAAACAAGTCAACCATTAAATAACACTTGCGAAGAAGCATAGTTTGCTCTTGGGATACAAATTGAACTGCTATTTCATTAAAGTGAAATATCACAACTGCCATAGCTGCAAATCCTCTTAAAGGTGTGAGGTTTGGAAGATTTATTGCACTATGTTTTATGTTTGATATTTCCATATTTAAAAGGTAAAGTTAGATTGCGGAATTTTATTCATTTTGTTTTTTTATTCTGTCCTGTAATTATTAAAAAAGCAGTTTTAACTAGTATAATTATTCAAAGTTTCTTTCACTGCTCGAAAGTGAATTCCTAAATCCTTTTTAGCCAAATCATTTTTATAAATAATACTTGGTTTTTCTTTTGGTTCTTGATGATTAAGCATTGCACTCATGTCTGAAACTTTATAGGTTTCGCTTGTCAATAAATAATCTTTGCCGTTCAATCCTTTGGTGGTTGCGGCTTTAAAAGTAGCCTTTGCAACATCTTCAACATCTACAATAGCAAAAGGCATATCGGTATCATAAAGTGCTTGAAAGAATTCGTCGGGAGCTATTTTATTTTTGATTAAATACTGCATTGCTGAAGAAGTAGAATCTTCTCTGTTAGACATTGATTTTCCTAAAACCATTACTGGGGAAACAGAGCTGATTTCAAAAGATAAATTGGGATTGTCTTTGATGAATTTTTCCACGACTTGGTTGGCCATAAATTTAGCTTGTGCATAAGGATGACTTTCTGGACTTGTATATCGAGTATCGTTTTCATCAAAAGTGTCAGTAAAACTTTTAGTTCCCGCTGGCATAGGAAAGTTAGTATTCCAAGCTGCAACAGAAGCAATAAAAACTACTTTTTCAATTCCTGAGGTTTGACTTACTACTTCTAAAAAGTTTTTTGTGCCTTTTATTGTTGGGTCAAACAATTGGGATTGAGGATCTTGAACGTCTAAAATGAATGGCGTTCCGCCATGAATGACAATATCGCAATCGGAAACAAAATCTTGTAAAGTTGCTTTTTCTGTGACATCTAGTTCACTAATGTGTAAATTATCCGAA
Source organism: Flavobacterium sp. (assembly GCF_043780635.1). Lineage (GTDB taxonomy): Bacteria > Bacteroidota > Bacteroidia > Flavobacteriales > Flavobacteriaceae > Flavobacterium. The sequence goes on along the minus strand of NZ_JAYWCK010000094.1, from coordinate 9,260 downwards.
TGGTTTAACGCCATTAAATGTTCATATTTATCTTCTCTGGTTATATCGGTTGCTGAAACTTTTACAAGAAAACCGTTATTTAAGAATTCCTGGGTGATATAGCTTCCTATGAAACCAGAACCACCTATGATGCCTACTTTTTTCATTTTTAATTCGTTTAAATAAACCTCACATGTTTTTATACCTGTGAGGTTTTGAATTAATAATTATGGTATTTTGATGCTATATTCTTACTCTTTTGAAGTGATAATGGATAAGTATTGTTTAAATAATAAAGTATACTATTTCTGGTTATTTCAACAATATACCATTATAATAAGCCATCTCTCTAGTGATTTTTCCGTTCTCGCCCATATTGTGTTGGTAATGCACGGGTAACGAAATTTCTTTTTTGTCTGACTTGCGAATCAAATGCCAAGTCCACCAAGAATAAACCACACCACTGTCTCCTAATTCATAATGCATATAATCAGGATAGCCAATAACGTCTAGTCCAACAATATCATAGGCATCCAAAACTTTTTTGTCTATTGCTTTTTGTTCGTCAAATGAAATTGATTTGCCATCTAGATTATTGATGTCTGAAAAAACGGCATCACTTGTAAAATAGCTGTAACTTTTATTGAGGTCTTTATTTTCAAAGGCAAACAACATATTTTTTACATTATTGATGTTTTGATGATGGTTATAAATGGTTCCATTGGTTCTTTCGGTCTGACTATCATATATTTCGTCATTGATTTCAGGATTGTCATAGATGAATATAGTTTTAATTTTATTTGCTTTATTGATGACGAATGATCGGTGCAAATTCATATTTATTTTTACGCCTGTTTTTTTATGAACTCCTTTGACTTCATCCCAGGATAGTACCCAAACCACATCTTTTTGATTATCATCTTTATATTCTATAGCATCTGGATAGGCTCCTTTTGCAGCAGTAATAGAAAAATAATCAATGCTTTCTCTCCAGGATTTCATTCTTTTTAAAAAAGTTGCTTTATCGATACCTTTACTATATTGGTTGTCTGTCGTGGGATTATAGGCTCGAAAATCATCAGCCAAAAAGGTGTCTAATTTAGTTAAGTCTCCACTGTTAATTGTTTTAGTATATGTATCAACAACATCTAAAGCAGGATGATTGATATAAACGGTTCCATTTGTTTTTTTCTGTGCGTAGCTTATGAACATTGTCAACATTATTACTACAAGTGTTACTTTTTTCATTGTTTTAATTTTTTTTTATTAATTAATTTGCTAAGGTTGTTTCTGTTGGAGCTGGTGCTGGAAGTTTTTGTAGATCCATCATTAATTTAGAATTGTCCCAATATCCATCTTCTCTTACAATTTTGCCGTCGATAAATTTTGCCGTGAGGTGAACAGGAGTTACATATTTTTTGTTGTTTGCTTTTAAAGTTCCTTCCCAATAGCCCCAAAAATTAACCCAAGTTTCACCTTTATCGGTAACGACCATTTCATATTCTACACTTTTGGGATCAAATCTCCAAGACAAAAAGAGCATTGCATCCTCTTTGTTTTGAGCTATATTTTGAGCTATGGTTTGTGCGCTTTCTTTGGTGACATTCATTTGAATTTTCGCAGAATCTGCATAATAAGTGGCCAATTCTTCCCAATTTTGTTTTTCATATGCTTCAATTGCTTTTTTATAAGAATCAATTTCGGCTGATTGTTGAGTGTAACGTTTTTTTTGATTGCAGGATGTCAAGAATACTATTGCAAGTCCAAGTATCAATAATTTTTTCATAATTTAATTTTTTAAGTTTATTTTGTTGCTGTGTAGCTCAAATCTGGAAGTACATAACCTGTTACTGGATCGTAACGGGAAATATTTTGGAATAAATCATCTAAAAGTTTTTTCCCTTCATCTCCTATTAACGCATCATTTTCATTTGATTGTTTTGCATAGGATAGTTCATCTTTTGCTGAAATTACTACAAGATAAAATTCTCCCAAAGTTCCATATCCACTATGATAAACGCGGTAATATTCTTTTGATCCTTTTTTTACATAAAGATCTTTTATTGCTAACATTTTTTCTCGTATCATTTTAGAAGTCGAAGGTGTAACATATAAATAATGGTATTTTCTATAATTCTGACCTTGCTGTGCAGCTTGTGCTCCATCTGGCATATAGGTAAGATTTTCAATTCGAGTAATGATATAACTGCCGTGTCTGTCATAGCATTTGTTGAAACGGTCAAGAAGTGATTGGAAATTTTCTTTCCCCATTTTATCAACCAATGGTGCGTAAGAATTTACATCTAATGCTGCCATGTTTGGAATAGCTTCGAAAGTCAAATAGGTTCCATTATCTAATCGTAATTGTGTCCAATCAGCGTTTTGCAAACTGTATTTTTTGCAAGCTTCAAGAAAATCTTTAGAAGCATTTACATATTCTACTTCCATAGATGGTTTTACATAGTCAGCATGAATCGAAAACATCTGATTTTGTGCATTTAATGTAAAATTTGCAGTTAGCATTAGTATAGCTACTAGCATTGTTGTTTTTAGACTTTTCATAATTAGTTTTTTTATTAGTTAATATAAAAATCACTGCCAATAATTATATATTGGCAGTGGTTATAATTTTTTTTTATTCTTTTACCATTTTTGAAAAATCCCCGTAAAGGCTTTCGTCTGCAATTTTTCCGTCTTTGTTAAATAGGTCAAACTGTACAAAATTTATAGTTATAATTTCTCCGGTTTTTTTTGATTTTCCAGACCATTTCCACCAAGATTGCACATATTTTTGGTCTTTATCTTTGTAATGTAAATAGTCAGGATAGCCAACAGTTGTTTGCTTAACTTCAGTATAGTAATCAAAATCGGAATCCCACATTTTAATTGCCTCTTCTATTTTAACTCTTTTGGTCATACCCGAAACCCAAAATGTAGCTGTATCAGCGAAGATTTTTCTATTGGTTGCATCATCTTTTTCAAGATAAGCTTTAGCACCTTTATTCACAATATCTATATAAGGATGCTTGATGTAAATTGTACCATTTTTTTCTTCTTTTTGACTAAAAGCAGCTATTCCAAAAAGAAATAAACAGCTAGTTAAAATAATTTTTTGCGTGATAATTTTTTTTGATAGTTTCATAATTGGTTTTTTTATTGATTGTTTTTATTAATTATTTTTATAGTGTATTGCTCAAATTTGAAAGGATACAAGTTGTTATTACATCCAACAAAAATGTTATTTACAAATCATTTTTATTTATTTCGAACTCAAATCACTTCGTAAAAAAAGTAATTCACTCCAAACATCATTATAGTATTCGCGAATGTTATCAAGGTAAAGGTCATAAGAACCTTTGCCGTATATCTTTTCATAAGTTGCTTTAAATGGTTTTCTAAAACCGTCCTCTTTTTCTTTTAATCCTTGTTTGTACCTTCTGGCTATTGCAAATTGGGCCTCTCCAGAACCGTTAGATTCATAAACGGCGATAGTCGAACCATCAGCAGTCCAAACCGCTTTTAAGTTTTTTATCATATTTAGTACCTTATTGCCACAGCCTAGTTTTGGATAAACGTGTGTAATTTGAACTTTATCAGAATAATCGCCAACTGCAACCGTACTCAAAGAATCGATATAAACAGAATAACCGCTAGAATTTTTCTCAGTTAAATAGATGGTTACATTTTTATGCCAATCGTTGTTATGTTCGACATTAATTTCGCCTCGCGTGTCTTCTGATTCCCAACTCTTTGGGCCTTCAATAATATGGTAACCTCCAGCATCTGGTCCTGACTGAATTTCAAAAACACGCCATTTCACATCTCCAGTGTGGTATTTTTTTGAATGAGTTGCTAGTGCTTTTTCAAATTCAAGTACTTTGTCAACTTTTGGAAAAACCCGATTGGTAGAAATCACATTTTTAACTTGACTTATACTACTTAAAGGAATAAGCATCAATAGAAAAAAAACATTCTTAATCTTAAAATAGAAATTGTTGTTCATATTTATACTGTTTTTAAAAGTTAATAGAATAATTATTTATTCTTAGTCTAAATAATACATAATCAATTATAAAAAAAAATGGATTAGGACGAAATGGGATAAAAAATGTCCGAAGGGTAGATTTTATTTATCGGGATAGAATATTGAAAAATGAAAGTAGGGAAGAGTGGAAATAAATAAAATTATAATGGATTGTATCTCGAAAATATAGTTTTTGGGTTTTATTATTTCACACAAAAAAATATTTTATTTTGATGTCAGAGGATTGACTAATTGAATAAAAAAAAGAGGATAGTCTTAGTAGATGCCCTCTTTTTTATTGTTAAATATTCAAAAACCCTACCGGATTAATGAGAAGGACTTTGAAAATGTAATTTTATATATTGATTCATTTTAAACTAAAATCATATAAACTTTGTCCACTTGAAGTACGAACCACCTTAAAGGAAAGGTCTTTCATTGGAGCATTACCATTTTCCCCAACTTTGCCATTACCTTTAATAGATAAAGCTCTTTCTGGGTTACTGTACACATCAATATATTTGTAACTGAATACTAAGTTTCCATCGTCATCGTAGATTTTTTCTTCAACTACATGTCCTGTATATGTGGCGCTGTAATGTGCATTGTTCCCATATAAATAGACGAAGCCTTCACCTGTATAAAAGTTTCCTTTTGTATATTCAGCTAATGCTGTATTCATATTAACATGAACTGTAACTGTGCCGTCAGGATTTTCACGATAGAAATCGCTCCCGGAAAGTTGTGCAGAGAAGAATGCAAATTGAAAATCACCAGTAGTAGGATTAATATAGCCAACGCCATCGAACGAAGAGCTGAATAAAGGAACTATAAATTGTGCCCCATTAGATTTTGCATTGGAAGCTTTACGTAAAGCATCCGTTTTTTGTGTGAAATGCGCTTTGAAAGATTCTGTAGAAGCGACCCTATTTTTGGCTGAAGAAAAGAATGACGCCCTTACTGCTGCTGGTTCTACACTAGATTACTGACATGCTGTAAAAAAGACACATGTTACTAAAATTAAAAAACTGATGATGATTTTTTTCATAATTAATCCTATTAAAAAGTTAGTGAAATAATTATTTATTAATAGACTAATTAACTGAAAATTAATACAATATAAATAATAAGTAGGACGAAATGGGATAAATAATGTCCGAAGAGTATCTTTTATTTATCGGAGTAGTAAAACGTGTAAAAAAGTAGAGAATTGCAGAAAGGAAAAATCGATTATGCAGAGTTATTTAATTTAAAATCAAAAATTAGTGTGGTGCCATTTTGTATTATTTCTTTCATCGTGCCATTTAATTGTTGGGTAAGTAAGGAAATTAATTGTCCTCCAAAACCTGTACCTTGGGTAATATCTGATTTTCCAATGCCATAATCGGCAACTTCAAGATGAAGAATATTGTTATTTTGTTTTTCTAATTTGATGTTGATTGTTCCTTTTTTACCTTTTGGGAAAGCATATTTTATCGTGTTTGTCATTAATTCGTTGATAAGTAATCCTAATGGAATAGCGGTATCAATCTCTAAATCGATTTTTTCCATTTCTAATTTTAAATCTATGCGTTCTTTTTCGCCATAACTATACAGTATGCTTTCGCTTAGGCTTAACAAATAATCTTTCATTTCAATGGTGCCTAAATTAGCACCTTGATATAATTTTTGATGAACAATTCCAATTGAATTGACACGGTTTTGCCCTTCGGTGATGGCTTCCTTAGTGTTAGGGTCATCAATTTGTGCGGACTGCAGTGCGAGTAAACTTGAAACAACTTCTAGATTGTTTTTCACCCGATGGTGAATTTCTTTTAGAAGTAATTCATTTTCAGCATTTTTTTTGTCTAACAATAGGTTTTTACTTTCCAGGTCATTATTAACCAATGCCAACTGATTATTACTCTTTTGTTTTAACAGATAATTTCTATACGACAAGGCTAGTAGAATTACAACAATAAGCAAAGCCACAATAAAAATAATTTGCTGATTTTGCTTATAGGCAAGTTTTTTTTCTTGTGTTAGCAGATTTATTTGTAGTTCATTTTCGCGCAAACCGCGTTCATTTTTTTCTTTTTGAAAAATTAAAGATTGATCAAAATATTCTTTAAAATACATTAGTGCGTTTGGAGAATCCCCTTTTTGCTGGTATGCTTTACCTAAATATTCGGACATACTTTCTGTGGCATATCGATTTTTTAAAAATAAATAGCCCGATTTACTTCTTTTATAATTGCTGATGGCTAGGTCATATTGTTTGTTCCTTAGGTTTAAATCTGCCAATAAACCATAACCATAAGGTGTAATGCTGCTAGTTTTAATTTTATAGGTTTCTAATATTTTTAATGCTCTGACAATGTTTTTTTTGCCTTCATCGTATTGGTTTTTGGTAATTATAGATTGACCGTGGACAGGTGAAGTTATTAACTCCCTTCCCAATACAACATAATACCAAGCATGGATTATGGGGTTTTTTGAATATTTTAAAACCGGCTGTATTTTATTGAGATAGTGATAAACAGAGTCACTGCTTCGTTCCGTATAATAGTTAGATATTGACCTGTAAATAGAAAAGAGTTCCAATGGTTTTTTTGCTGCTCCAATTTTTTGATAATAAGAAAGACTTTTTGATAGGTTTTCAATAGACAATTTTTGTTCTTCTTCTAAATGGTATCTTTCATAAAAAACGCCCTTATTCATTAAATTTTTTGCTGCTAAATCAGGGTTTTTAAAGTCTTCAGCAAGTGTAAGTGCTTTAGTAAATAGGGCTAAAGATTGCTTATGTTCTCCTAATTCAAGTTTTATACTAGCCCAATTAATCAGAAAGTTATATTCCAAAAGGCTATTTTGCTTATATTGGGGAATTTTAGTAAGGTCTGACCATCCAATACCGGCTAAAGAATCTAATCCGGTTAATTTATAATTGCAAGTAATATTATTGCTTCTTTTTAAATAAATAGATGCCAATTGTTCATATTGTATGGGAGAATTATTCTGGAGTATTTTACTGGCTTTATCATAATAATAGGCAGAACTATCCCGGTTGTATTGAGGAATTTCCTGAAATAATAATGCTTTATTTAGATACGTATTACTAAATTTCAAAACTGCTGCAGAAGAGAGTTTTTCGACAGCATGGTTCTGAGAATATCCTTTACAAATAGCAAATAGCAAAATAACAAGTATAATTTTATTCATAGATGACTATTAGCAGATTATACTTTTTGAATATGCTGTAGTAATTTTTTCTTCAAATCAACACTTAGTGGAATTGCTTTTTTTGCGATGACAACGTGACTTGTTGAAATCTCGTCAATATGAGAAAGATTTACAATAAAGGAGCGATGAATGCGTAAAAGGGTATTAGACGTTAGTTTTTCTTCAATATCTTTGAGAGTCATTACTAATAGATGTTCCTTGTCTTTACAATGAATTTTACAATAATTTCTTTCGGCTTCGATATATAGAATATTATTTATGCAAACCTTTACCATTTTGTCATGGCTGCGAACAAAGATACAATCACTTAAAATAAAAGGTTCTTCTGAAGCTAAATCCAAGCTTTTTTGGTTGTTTTGTTCCTCTTGAATTCGAACTAATGTTAACTCAATGGCTCGTTGCAAATCTAATTTCTTGAATGGTTTGGAAACAAATGCATATGGATTTGTTGCTTTTGCTCTGTTAAAATTGTCTTCGTCCGAGTTAGCAGTCAAATAAATAATTGGAATTTTATATTCTTTTTGGATTAAATGCACCACTTCAATGCCGTCTAATTCTCCTTTAAGATTAATGTCCATCAAAATCATATCAGGAACATTTTGCCAAATATGAGGAAGGACATCTTCAGCTCTTGGAATAATTCCTGTTACTTCATATCCCAAATGAGTGAGCTGCAACGAGATATTGGCAGCAATTATTATTTCATCTTCTACTATCAGAATGGTATTATTTTTATTCATATAAGTTTATTTAACTTAATAAGTTAAAAAAGATATAGATTAAATTGACAGTAGATTACAGGGGCTGTATTCTTATATCTTGTAAATATATTAAAAACTATTTAATCGTGAATAAAATGATTAACTGTTTTAATATTTGATTTCTATTTTTCAAGAATTCATTATTTAACTTCATTGGCTTTTAAAACCCTTAAAAAATTTCCACCTAGAATTTTGTCAATATCCTTTTCGCTATATCCTTTTTCGACCAAAGCTTTTGTAATTAGTGGATAAGTAGTGACGTCATCCAGTTGCTGAGGTGTAGATTCGATGCCATCAAAATCAGAACCCAAGCCTACATAGTCAACTCCAACTAATTGAATAATGTACTCGATATGTTCCATTAATAAGGAAAATGGTGCTCTCAAAACATCTGATTCAGTTTTGTATTTAGAATACAATTCCGCATCAATTTCATACTCATTTTTACCGCTTTTTATAAGCGAATCCACTTCTTCTTTATGTTTTTCTAAAAAAGCATCTTTGTTTTTAAAATAGTTGGGATCCAGAAATCCGGAGTAAAAATTTACCTGAATCACGCCACCGTTTTTCGCAATGGCTTTTATTTGGTAATCCTTTAAATTCCGTTGGTGTGCACATAAATTGTACACACAACTATGTGTAGCAATTATTGGTTTTGTAGTTGTATTTATTACATCTTTAAAAGTTTCTTCACCAACGTGGCTAACATCAACCAACATTCCCAAAGCATTCATTCTTTGTATCACCTGTTTGCCAAAATCAGTTAAACCTTTATGAGTTAAATCCTTTTTGAAAGTTTCGTCAAAAGCACTGGTCGCCCAAACTGTAGAATTATTCCAGGTAAGTGTCATATATCTTGTGCCACGTTTATAGAAATAATCTAAATTGTCTAAGTTGTTTTCTATCATATGACCACCTTCCACACCAATCATTGCAGCCAATTTATTTTGATTTACTGCTTTAAATAATTCTTTGCTGTTAGCCACTTTCACAATTTTGTCTGGATTGCGTTTTATTACAGCATCTAATGAATCCATTTGACGCTTGGCAAACTCAAAAGGTTTTTCTTTATCTCCATCACAAAAAACCGAAAATAGTTGTACGTCAAGTCCACCTTCTTTCCATCTGGCCAAATCACTATGAGTAAGATCTTTCAGGTTATTATCAAATACATATCCTTTTTCCATTGTTTGCGAAAGAATATCATTGTGAGTGTCTACGACAACAGCTTTGGCGTGGATTTTTTGATAAGATTGAGCCATGAGTTGCTGGGATAA
>NZ_JAYWCK010000093.1:0-11032 GCF_043780635.1 Flavobacterium sp. | reverse complement strand
CCAGTAAACAATGATATTAATTTGTTGCTGAAAGATGCCCAAAAATTAACCTATGAACACGTGATTAAAGCGGATGATATTTTAGAGCAACCGTATTTGAATCCAACCCAAAAAGTATATGGAATGTTCTATCAGGTTGATGGCAATGCAGCAACAAATTCCCAGTTTTATGTAACTGACAGCATTAAACATTTTGTGACAGGTTCTGTTTATTTCTACGCAAAACCCAATTTCGATTCCATTATGCCTGCAGCAAGTTATGTTCGAAATGATATGCAGCGTTTGATGGAGACTTTGAAGTGGAAGTAGAAATTCTCTATTTTTCTTATTTTGGTTCTAAATCAATGTATTTTTTCGATTTTAACATCTTGTATATATTCCTCTTTATTATAATTTGCTTTTAGGGGTTGTTCAAACGTTATTGTCGTTAATTTCAATAGTTATTTATAGTTTTTAGTAATCTTTTAATGAAGTATTAAAATTTGTTTGGATGTAATAATTATCGTATGTTTGGGATTCATTTATTTTCCCAAATTGTGAGAAATACATTTATTGTTTTTTTTATTTTCACTTCTCTTTCTGTTTTTTGTCAAGATAGATTTTTACCTTTAGATACTATTTCTTCGAAAGAATTCCACATAAATTTATTTGAAGAATATAAATCAAAGTATGATGCATTCAATAAAAACCTTGATTTAATAAAATCAAATCAAAAGAAAATTGTTGAAGAAATTTATATTGAAAATCAAAAAGAATTTTTAGAAAATATAAAAAACAACAATTTTATTAGTGATAAAAATATTAACTCTTATTTGCAAGAATTGTTGACAGAAGTTTTAAAGAAAAACAACATTGATTCCAAAGAATATACAATTTTATTATCAAAAGACTCCGAAATTAATGCTTCAAATATTGGAGATGGCACCATAATTATTAATTATGGTCTTTTTTTGGCGGTTGAAAATGAAGATGAATTAGTCTTTGTGATTTCTCACGAAATTGGACATCAATATTTGAATCACGTAAAAAACGAAATTGAAAATTTCGCTAAGCAATCAACATCAGGGGAAATTATTCAAAAGACCAATGAAATTCGAAAGCAAAAGTACAATAAAGCAACATTAGCAAATAATCTTTTAAAAAACATCAAGTATAAAAACTATTCCGAAAGAAGAAAAAAAGAAATTGAAGCAGATTCAATAGGTTTGAATTTCTATAAAAAAACTTTAAGGAATCCAGAATATGCAATTAGTCTTTTAAATAAATTAGATAAATCAAACCAAGAAAGAGATTCTTTGACAATTCAAGATTGCAAATTATGTTTTGAAAATAACAGATTCAAATTGAAAATAAAATATTTTGAATCAGAGCAGTCTTTGTTTCAAAAATATGACACAAATAATGCATTTAATATCGATTCGTTAAAGACGCATCCAGATTGCACTACTAGAATTGAATTATTAAAAAAACATATTGTCACTAATGGACAGCAAACAAATTCCTCCTTTTTTTTAGGAATTAAAAAAAATTGTGTCCCTCAAAACCTTATCAATTTATATTCAAACCAAAATTATGGTACTTGTTTGTATGAATCCTTAAAACTGTATAAGTTGGACAAGAACAATGAGGATTTACAAGTGATAATTTTTTTGACATTAGATAAAATATATAAATCAAAATCAAATTACACCATTTCGAAATATATGCCTAGTTTAGACAACAAGAATAATTCACAAAGTTTAAATAGATTCATAAATTTTATTAATAACATTAAAATGAGTGATTTGGAAATTTTAGTAAACCAATTTAAAAATTAATTATGAAATCAAAACCGCTGTTGTTTTTAATGTTTTTGTGTTTTAGTGTTAATGCTCAAATAACCGATTTGAAAAAAATTTCAAATGGAAAACTATACGATGAGGTAGAAATTAAAGACGAAAACAATAACATAAAAGGTTATTTTTTATTATTTGAAACTGATAAAATTGCAAAAGAAACATACACTTTAGAATACGTAGTTTTAGATGAAAATTTAACAAAAGTCACAAAAGGTACAATAACAGAAATGAAATACAACTCTTGGCTAGTTAAGGCTGATATAGTTAGTGTAAAAGTTTCTATTTTTAATAATAAACTTTTAATTCAATTTTCTGACAATTCAGATGGACTTGAATTTTTTAAAAGATATAGAATATTGGATTTAAAGACCAATATATTAAGTGATAGATTCATTTTTAATAAAGATAAGCTTAACATAAACCCTCTTTTTGACAGAACTTTAAAGAACTTTAATGAGAATCAAACGTTTAATATAATCGGATTAAATAATATTGGATTACTTGTTGATAAAAGTAAAAAAGATAAATATAGTGATGTAAAATCTTTAATTTGTTACGATGAAAATTTTAATCAAAAGTGGAAAACTGATTATAATTTAGAAAAAACTCAATTTGGTTATAAAGAGCTTTCGTTAATAAAATCAAACCAGGATTACATTGTGTTTTTTAATCACTACACTAAAGCTGGTTACAAACCAACAGTATCAGTAATGCTTTTTAATGCAAAAACTGGGGTTTTGAATGATGAATATTTTTTTCCAAATCAAGATAGTAACGCCTATAAAGTAGTTGATTGTTCTATAAATAATAATCAAGTAATTTTATTCGGCAATTATTCAAAAAAATCTCAATTTGGTTTTATTTCAGATGAAGAAAATATAGGTTTGTTTAAAATTATTTTAGATGCAAAGAGTGGAAAAGTTATTAAAGAAACTTATAACAATTGGGCAAATATGGCATCTAAATTTGCTATTGATAAATATGGTTATATAAAAAAGGAAGGTAATATTTTTATACACAATATGCTTGAATTGAGTAATAACAAAATAATAGTTGTGTGTGAAGCTTTCAGTTCTTCACCAATAAAAACAAATAATATATATTTTTTGGAATTATCTAAAAACTTGGATCTTGTACAAGTATTTGAAATTGAAAAATTTAGAAACAAGTTTCCTGGTGTTTCAGCGTTTTACTCATATGAAATAAAAAAATATGGCTTTTTTTATTTTTTGGACTACCAAAATATGGGTGATGACGAATTTCTTTTTTATTTTAATGACAATGAGAAAAATACAAAAAACAGAAAAAAGAGTACGATTTTTGGTGTAGTTTCCTATTCAAATGGAAAGTTCAATAAACAATCATTGGATTTAAAAACAGAAATTAGTAGCATAAACGCTTTTTCAGCCAAAAAAGGATATATTTTATTAAGTGAGAATTTCGATGAAAAAGATAAGCCAACAGAATTAAGATTAGAAAAAATAAATTACTAATTGGTACTATCCTGTTAGCTTTGTGTTTAAAACGACCTAAATTTGGTTAGACATATTTTCATATAAATCATTCGTGATACACTCTCGAAAACACAATTTTCTCTTCTTTAATTTCTAGAACTTCGGCTACCAACATATCGTTTTCGCCTTGAACGGTTCTTACATATTCCATAAAAACCCGATTCTCATTTGCGGTAAGTGAGGTTACTTTGTATTGTAAAGTTGGCAACTGTTCAAAAGCTTCTTGCCACCAATCGTGTAATGATTGTTTTCCTTTTACCAAACCATTTGTTTCTGGTTTTTTGATTTTTAGTTTTGGACTAAAATGTTCCGCATCTTCATCATAAAGCGACAAAAGCTGATCCAGATTGTGATTGTTGAAGGCTTCAAACCATTTGTGTGCGATTGATAAATTCTTTGTAGATGTCATTTTTGTTTTTTTAAAATAAAATTCCCGCTTGAAAAAGAGCGGGAATTTAAATTATTAATGAATTTATAAAACTTATACGTTTTTTAAATTGATAATTTCTTGTTCGGTAAGTAATCTCCAGTTTCCTCGAGGTAAATTCTTTTTTGTCAATCCTGCAAAAGCTACTCGATCAATTCTCAAAACATCATAACTAAAATGTTCGAAAATGGAACGTACCACTTTAACATTAGAAGATCTTAATTTCAAGCCAATTTCGCTTTTTGCTTCTCCTTCAACATAGCTTACATCTTCAACAAAAACGCGGTGTCCATCAAGAACAAGACCTTTATTTATTTTTTCTAAATCCTCAAATTTCAAATTTTTATCTAAAGAAACTTGGTAGATTTTTGATGATTTATTAGTTGGTAAAGTAAACTTACGAATCATATCGGTGTCGTTGGTAAACAACAACAAGCCAGTAGTGTTTTTGTCCATTCTTCCTACGGGACCAATTTTGGCAGTAGTCGAACCTTTTACTAATTCCAAAACATTGCGATATTCCTGACCTTCGTCAAGAGCTGTTGTAAAGTTTTTGGGTTTGTTTAGCAAGATATATACTTTTTTCTCTGGAGTCAAAACTGCTCCGTCAAAATTCACGACATCGCCTGGTTTTACCATATATCCCATTTCTACAACAGGAATTCCATTTACTTTTACGTTTCCGGATTGAATGTAAATATCAGCATCACGACGAGAACATATTCCAGAATTAGAAATGTATTTGTTCAAACGAATTTCGTCTTTTACTTTTGGTCTTTTTGGTGCCTGATTTGGTTTTTTCTCTACTTTGTCAGTTGTGTCAGCGACTTTAACAATTGTCTTTACTTTTTTAGGACCTTGTGCCCTTTTTTGCATCGCAGGTTTTGGCTTATTTGAGCTTGGTCTAGAACTGTTTGCTCGACCGCCGCTTTTATTGTTATTGCCTTCCTTGTTATTCATAATATTCTATAATTTCTGCAAAGATAGTTTTTTATTGCTTAATAGTTGATTGTTTTTGGATTACGGTTTCGTAGCCCTGATGGAAACGGCATCCTCTTTTGGCGGGGTTCGCCATAAGAGATATAGTGAACAGCGGGAAATAGCTCCTAAAAAATCAAATTGTTTCTAATAACTTTCTTCCGTGCCACAACACGCTTGGATTGATTAGAATAATGCTGAAAACCCCAGCCACAATTAAGAATTTTAAAACATTATGAAGTAGTAAAAATTGTTCTTTTGTATCTGATTTCCAAAGGCGCAGCATGAAAAAAATTAGGATAATCAGGCAGAAATAGAAATACATATCCATATAACCCACATCGAAAATTTCAATCAGAACATATACTGGAATAATAGTCGTGATAGTCAACGCGGTAATTATTTTTTTCGAAACGGTTTCTCCATAAATAATGGGAATTGTTTTGTAATCGTTTGCCAAGTCGCCTTTGATGTTCTCCAAATCTTTTATCATTTCCCGAATCAGAAGCAATAAAAACAAGAAAGTGGCATGACCAAAAATGACTTCGTAAAAATTTTTATAATATAAAAAAATGGCAAAAAATGGCAAGATTGCCAGAAAAGCAGCCGTTAGATTTCCAATTATTGGGTATTTTTTTATTCGGTGTGAATAATACCAAATCAGGAAAATGTAAACTGAGAAATATACGAATGCACGCCAAGAAACAAAAATGGCTAAAAAAACAACCATAAAATTCAACGTAAAATAGACTTGCAGTTTTGTTTTCTGACTTACCAATCGGTCGAGCATTGACTTGTTGGGACGATTGATTAAATCTTTCTTGCGGTCATAAAAATTATTAATAATATAACCCGATGCAATAGTCAATGAAGAAGCAAAAACAATGATAAATAAATCGAAATCGAGTATAATAGATAAGGCTCTTTTTTCGGGAGCAAGGATAAATATTGCCGAAAGATATTGGGCTATAACAATTATTGGAATATTGTAACCTCTAATGACAGAGAACAAACTGATGAGTTTCATCATTAAAATCTTGTTCTTCCTGTTTAACATTTTAAAATTGATAAACCACTTCTAGTTTATAGTCTTTTAAAGAAATTCTTGCTTTTTCAAGATCTTGGGTAAAACCTAGGATATAACCACCACCGCCTGAACCGCATAGTTTTAGGTAGTAATCATTAGAGTCAATCCCTTCTTGCCAAATACCATGAAATTGTTCCGGAATCATAGGCTTGAAGTGATTCAAAACCACTTTAGATAATTTCTTTGTGTTGGCAAACAACGATTTCATATCTCCACCTAAGAAATTTTCGACACAAGCATCTGTATGTTTGATGAATTGGGATTTTAACATTTTTCGAAAACCTTGATCTTTCAGGTTTTCCATAAAAATATTGACCATTGGAGCGGTTTCACCAACAATTCCTGAATCCAATAAAAATACGGCTCCGTTACCTTCCAGACTTTGAGTTGGAATTCCGGTAGCTTCAATATTATCTTTGGAATTGATTAAAATAGGAATGCTCAAATAGCTATTTAAAGGATCTAATCCAGAACTTTTTCCGTGGAAAAAAGATTCCATTTGTGAGAAAATATTTTTTAGTTGCAATAATTTTTCACGAGTCAAATTCTCAAGAACCGTGATTTTATGTTGCGCATATTTATCGTAAATGGCTGCAACTAATGCACCACTGCTTCCCACACCATAACCTTGCGGAATACTGGAATCAAAGAACATTCCGGTTTCGACATCGTTTTTTAGAGTGGCTAAATCGAAAGTTACTAATTCGGCTTGTTCGCTTTGTAAAGTTTCTAAGTGAGAAACAAAACGCTTCAAATTTTCGTTCGATTTTATGGCTTCTGCTGATGGATTTTCTTCTCGTTTCAGCGCGCCATTGTAAAAATTATAAGGAATAGACAATCCTTTTGAGTCACGAATAATTCCGTATTCTCCAAAAAGTAATATTTTTGAGTAAAATAAAGGTCCTTTCATATATGTAAAAGATGTTTTTCAGCGGTCATATATGTTATCGTCTTCGTATTCATTGGTGTTTGCTTGTGCAAATCCGTTGTTAGTCGCGATTTCATATTTAATTATCCAATTAATAATTGACTTCCAATTCCAATTTCGTCACAAATGTACTGACCATTTTGACAATAGCCAACTAATTCACGTTTAATAAATTGCAAAACGTTTTCTTTTACGTTTTCCGGATACAAAATATGGACGTTTGCACCAGCATCGAGAGTAAAACAAACCGGGATTTTTGTTTCGTTTCGGAACTTCCAAATTGCATTGATAATTTCCAGAGTATTAGGTTTCATCAAAATAAAATACGGAATCGAAGTCATCATCATAGCGTGCAAAGTCAAGGCTTCGCTTTCGACTATTGTAATGAATTCGTCCAAATTTCCGCTTTCGAAAACGTTAATTAATTTATCCAAGTTTTCGTGCGCTTGTTCAAATCGCCTTTCGGCAAAAGGATGTCCATTCATTAAATTATGGCCAATGGAACTCGAAACTTGTTTTTCGCCTTTGTCAACCAACAAAATTGTATCTTGAAAATTCTTAAAATTATTGTGAATTGTATTTGGAAATTCAACGCCAAATAAATCGGAACTTCCTTGAATATTTTTATGATTGCCCCAAACAACAACTTTTCCCTTCACGCTACGACAAGCACTTCCTGAACCCAAACGCGCCAAGAAAGATGCTTTTTGATAAAAGTAATCTTCAGTCATTTCCGGATTTAGAGCTTTTTCCAAACTCATCAAATTCATCGCCAAAGCCGCCATTCCTGAAGCTGAAGAGGCAATTCCGGAACTATGCGGAAAAGTATTTTGGGTGTCAATTGTAAAATGGTAGCCTTTTAGAAAAGGCAAATAAACCAAAACTCTTTCGAAAAATTGCTGAATTTTTGGTTTGAAATCTTCTTTTGGGTTTCCTTCAAAAAGCAAGTCGAAAGAAAAAGTATCATTGTTTTGCTTCTTGGCGAAAGCTAAAGAAGTAATCGTTTTGCAATTTTTCAAGGTAAAACTTATCGAAGGATTAGCTGGAATTTGGCTGTCTTTTTTTCCCCAATATTTCACCAAAGCAATGTTGCTTGGAGAACTCCATTGAAAATTTCCTTTTTCTATGGAATCTAAATATTCCTTCGGAATAAAATCGTTTGCTGAAAACATGAATTAAAAAATTTATGCAAAGATACTTTTTTTGGTTTATAGTTAGATTTCATTATTTGTTGAATCGGTCAAAGTTTTAACTAATTTTGTATAAAAACACATTATGAACAAAATTTCTAAAATTTTAGTCGTGGTTGTCACTTGTTTGGTGATAGGTTATTTTTCTGGAATGGTTACCCGTTCGGCAATTACAACCTGGTATCCTACATTGATAAAACCGAGTTTTAATCCTCCCAATTGGATTTTTGCACCCGTTTGGAGTATGCTTTGTGTTATGATGGGAGTTGCTGCTGGACTGGTATGGAATCGAATGGAGCAGGAAAAAGAAGCAGTTAGAAACGCCTTAATTTTCTTTGCGATTCAATTGGCTTTAAATGCTTTGTGGTCTTTTTTGTTTTTTGGTTTGAAAAATCCAATGTTGGCCGGTATCGAAATTGTTGTCCTATGGCTAATGATTTATGAAACCTATACTAAATTTGTGAAAATCAATAGAATTGCAGGGTATTTATTTATTCCATATTTGCTTTGGGTCAGCTTTGCTATGGTTTTGAATGTTAGTATTTGGTGGTTAAATCGATAGTTTTCAAATGAAAACAAATAAAAAAGCTCCAATTGGAGCTTTTTTATTTTAAATTATCTGCCTATAAATACCCAACCGGATTTTGAAGTTCCACCTTTTATTTCTGCAACATAAAAATAAGTGCCATCTGGGAGAGATTCTCCTTTGTTATTTTTTCCATCCCATTGGTCGGAATAGTTGGTATAACTATTTACTTCCCTTCCATATCTATTGAATATCTTAAGATTAACGACATCGCATCCTTTAAGGTTAAAAGTGTCATTATAAGTATCATTATTTGGGGTAATTGCATTCGGATACATACAAACAGAATTTATTGTAGTAATCTTGCTGAATTGACAACCATTTAAATCCTGAATTGTAATGGTATAATTCCCGGGAGGGAGATTTGAAAAGGTTGTGTCTGGTGTAAAAGAGCTGTTATTTATACTGTATTGATAGGGTGTTTTTCCGCCAATAGGGTTACTAATTTCAATAATTCCAGTTGGTCTTTCATTGATTACATCAGTATTTGTTACTGTAAAAGCTGTTGGAGATTGATAAACCTTTACATTCATAGTTGTTGATAAACCGCACTGGCCAGTTGTTGGTGTAAAAGTATAAATCCCGGAAGCTGTATTGCTCACAATTGCTGGATTCCAGATTCCGGTAATTAAATTATTTGATGTTGTAGGCAAAATCGGACTTGCTGAACCCGAGCATATTGGTGCAATAGGAGTAAAAGTTGGGGTTACAGTTGGATTAACTGTTACACTCATAGTAGTTCCTATCGCGCATTCTCCAACATTAGGAGTAAAATTATAAATTCCAGAAGTTGTATTACTCACAGTTGCCGGATTCCAAGTTCCAGTAACTCCATTGTTTGACGTAAGAGGTAAAACCGGGCTTACCGCACCAAAACATATTGGATCAATAGGAGTAAAAATTGGAGTAAGAATTGGATTAACGGCTATGTTTAAAGTTGTAGTCGTTGCACACTGACCAGGATTTGGGGTAAAAATATAAGTTCCAGAAACGGTATTACTAACTGTAGCAGGATTCCAAATTCCAGTTATTCCGTTTGTAGAAGGGGACGGTAATATTGGTGCAGTAGTGTTAGCACAGATTGAAGAAACAATATTAAAAGTTGGAGTTATGGTGTTAACATTAATATTTAAAGTTGTTGTTGTTGCACAAATACCTGATGTTGGCGTGAAAGTATAAATTCCAGAAACCGTATTGCTCACAATTGATGGATTCCAAGTTCCAGAAATTCCATTGGTGGAAGAACTAGGCAAAATTGGCGTAGAAGAACCATAACAAACATCTGCAATTGGGTTAAATAAAGTGGTAATTTTAGGAGTTATTGTAATGTCCATAGTTGTTGGTAAAGCGCATTGACCGGCTGTCGGCGTAAAAGTATAAGTAGCCGATAAAGTATTACTAACAGTTGCTGGATTCCAACTTCCAGTAATTAAATTATTTGATGTTGTAGGCAAAACGGGACTTATAGAGCCTGAGCAAATTGGAGCAATTGGTGTAAAAATTGGCGTAAAAATCGGATTCACGACAATAGTCATCGTTGAAGGAGTCACGGTACATTGACCAGCAGTAGGGGTAAACGTATATGGAGTTGTGGCAGTATTATCTAAAGCAGGAGACCAAGTTCCGGCCACTCCATTGATGGAAGTCGTAGGCAACGGAGCCAAAACATCACCAGAACAAATTGGAGAAACTTGACTAAAAGTAGCCACAATCGGATTCACCACAATAGTCATCGTTGAAGGAATCACGGTACATTGACCAACAGTAGGGGTAAACGTATAATTAGTAGTTGTAGTATTATCTAAAGCCGGAGACCAGGTTCCAGTCACTCCATTAGTAGAAGTGGTAGGCAAAGGAGCCAACACAGCACCGGAACAAATTGGAGCCACAGTACTAAAAGTAGCCAGAATCGGATTCACCACAATGTTCATCGTTGCTGGTGTCACGGTACATTGACCAACAGTAGGGGTAAACGTATAAGTAGTAGTTGTAGTATTATCTAAAGCCGGAGACCAGGTTCCAGTTACTCCATTAGGAGAAGTGGTAGGCAAGGGAGCCAAAACAGCCCCCGAACAAATCGGTGCAACCTGACTGAAAGTGGCCACAATTGGATTCACGACGATGGTCATCGTTGCTGGTGTCACGGTACATTGACCGGCTGTTGGTGTAAAAGTATAAATAGTTGTGGCAGTATTATCCATAGCAGGAGACCAGGTTCCGGTCACTCCATTGGTGGAAGTTGTAGGCAACGGAGCCAAAACATCACCAGAACAAATCGGGGAAACTTGACTAAAAGTAGCCAGAATCGGATTCACCACAATAGTCATCGTTGAAGGAATCACGGTACATTGACCAACTGTTGGTGTAAAAGTATAAGTAGTAGTTGCAGTATTATCCATAGCAGGCAACCAGGTTCCGGTCACGCCATTGGTAGAAGTTGTAGGCAAAGGAGCCAAAAAAGCCCCCGAACAAATCGGAGCAACC
>NZ_JAYWCK010000092.1:0-13750 GCF_043780635.1 Flavobacterium sp. | reverse complement strand
TTCTGATGATTTAACCTATAACACTCAAGGAACTCACGTTATTACTTGGACTTTTGACGATGGTAATGGAAATGTGGAAACAGCTACACAAAATGTAATTGTGGACGATACTGTAGCTCCTGCTACTCCTGAATTGGCCAATGTAACCGGACAATGTACTGCCACTGCTGTTGCACCGACAACAACGGATGCTTGTGTTGGAACTATTACTGGAACAACTTCTGATCCTTTAACTTACAACTCTCAAGGTACTTTCGTTATTCATTGGGCATTCAATGATGGTAATGGAAACAGTATCAACGTGAATCAAAATGTAATCGTTGATGATACTGTAGCTCCTGCTACTCCTGAATTGGCTGATGTAACTGGACAATGTACTGCTACTGCTCCAACTCCAACGGTAATTGATGATTGTAACCAAAATGTAATCACTGGAACTACAACTGATCCGTTGACTTACAATACTCAAGGAACTCACGTAATTACTTGGACTTTTGATGATGGTAATGGTCAAATTATTACTGCTATGCAAAATGTAATCGTTGATGATACTGTAGCTCCTGCAATTCCTGAATTGGCTGATGTAACTGGACAATGTACTGCTACTGCAGTTGCACCGACAACAACAGATGCTTGTGTTGGAACTATTACTGGAACAACTTCTGATCCTTTAACTTACAACACTCAAGGTACTTTCGTTATTCATTGGACATTCAATGATGGTAATGGAAACAGCATTATCGTAAATCAAAATGTAAATGTGACTGTACCAGAAAGCGGTCCACCAGTACTTGGCGAAGCTTGTAATACAAGTACAGACACTGTTGACTTAAATACTTTGTTGCCTGCTGGAACTTCTTCAAATGGAATTTGGATAGATGTAAATAATTCAGGACATTTGCAAGGCAGCATACTATCACCTCTTGATATGAGTCCTGGTGACTATGTTTACGAATATAAAGTTACTAATGGAGTTTGTCCTTTAAGTATAAAAATAAATATGAACGTAGATCCAAAATATTGTGAAGTAGCAGGGGTAGTTTGTGATGCTATTGAAGTACACAAAGCCTTAACTCCAAATGGAGATGGTAAAAATGATATTTTAATTATTGAAGGAGTTGATTCAAGCACTTGTTATCCTTCTGGAGTTTCTGTTGAAATATACAATAGATGGGGAATCTTAGTTTTTGAAACTAGTAAATATAGCAACACATCTAATTATTTCGATGGTTATTCAAGAGGAAGAACAACTGTAAGTAAATCTGATGGTTTACCAACAGGAACCTATTTTTACATAGTGAATTATGAATCTGTTGATAATGGAAATATTCAAATGAATAGAAAAGACGGGTTTATATACCTTTCAAGATAAATTTAACTCAAATCTAACTCCCGGGAAATAAAATTCCCGGGTTTAAACAACAAACTAAATGAAGACAAGAATACTATTATTCGCTTTGATGTTTACTGGAGTGTTAAGTTATGCTCAACAAGATGCACAATTTACACAATACATGTACAACACAATCAATGTCAATCCTGCATATGCCGGATCGAGAGGAGCCTTGAGTATGTTTGCCCTGCATCGTACACAATGGGTTGGTTTAGACGGAGCACCCGTTACCAATACCGTTTCTATTAACACACCATTGAACAATTCTAATCTAGGTTTAGGTGTGTCGCTAATCAATGATAAAATTGGACCTACAACTGAAAATGCAATCTCAGCTGATTTATCATATACTATCCAAACATCAGAAACCTGGAAATTATCCTTTGGGGTTAAGGCTACTGCTAATTTATTTGATTTGGATGCAACCAAATTAACTAATGTTGATCCTGATCCAAGTTTGCAAAATTATAGTAAATTCTCTCCTAACATTGGAGCCGGTATTTATTTGCATTCCGATAAAGCCTATTTAGGTTTTTCAGTACCAAACTTTATCGAAACCAATCGCTATGACGACAATGAAGTAGCCATTTTCAAAGAAAAAATAAGTTATTACCTTATTGCAGGATACGTATTTGACTTGAGTAATACAGTGAAATTCAAACCCGCTCTGCTTACCAAAGTCGTGGAAGGTGCACCGCTACAGGTGGATGTTTCAGGAAATTTTATGTTCTATGACAAATTTATGGTTGGACTTGCATACAGATGGTCCGCATCTATGAGTGCGATGGTAGGTTTTCAAATCACTGATGGCTTATACATTGGTTATGGATACGACAAAGAAACCACTAATTTAGACAACTATAATTCCGGTTCGCATGAGATATTCCTGCGTTATGAATTATTCAACAACATCCAAAAAATAACAACTCCTAGATTCTTCTAAAAACAATTATTATGAAAAATTTTATACTCCTTTACATAACGATAATAAGTGTTTTTTCATTTAACAGTTATGCCCAAAAAGCGCAACTTGCTGCTGCTGACAAAAAATACAACAGCTTTGCCTACATCGACGCCATTAAAACCTATGAAAGGGTGGCGGAGAAAGGATACAAATCAGAAGATATGTTCCAAAAACTTGGTAATTCGTATTACTTCAATGGCGAGTTAGATAAGGCGGCCAAATGGTATGATGAATTGTTTGCTATAGCTCCAGATCAACAATCTGAATATTTCTTCCGATATGCCCAATCTCTGAAAGCCGTTGGACAAATGGATAAGGCAAACGAGATGTTGGATAAATTCAATCAGAAAGCGGGAAATGACAAAAGAGCTACTCTTTACGAAAAAAACAAAAATTATCTCGATAGAATTAAAGTAAATTCAGGAAGATACAAGGTAGAAGATGCTGGAATTAACAGTAAATATTCCGATTATGGTAGTGCTTTCTATTCAGGTAAACTGGTTTTTACTTCTGCTAGAGACACAGGTAGCTTCATGCAAAGAAAACACGAATGGAATAACCAACACTTCACCAATCTCTATGTTGCAGATTTAGGCGAAGAAATGGTTCCTGGAAAAGTAAATAAATTCTCCAAAGAAGTAAAATCAAAATTCCACGAATCTAGCGCTATATTTACTAAAGATGGTAATACTATGTATTTTACTCGTAATAACTATCTTGATGGAAAAAAAGGGAAAGATGGAAATGAAATTACTTTAATAAAAATATACAAAGCCTCTTTTGAAAATAACGAGTGGACCAAAATATCTGAATTACCTTTTGATAGTGATCAATACAGCACTGCTCATCCAGCACTTAGTCCAGATGAGAAAACATTATATTTTGCATCGGATATGCCTGGTACAAAAGGACAGTCTGATTTATTCAAGGTAAAAATAAATGATGATGGCAGTTATGGTACTCCAGAAAATCTTGGAGGTAATATCAATACTGAAGGTAAGGAAACTTTTCCTTTCATTTCTGATGAAAACGAACTTTATTTTGCGTCAAATGGTCATCCAGGTCTAGGTGGTTTAGATATTTTTGTTTCCAAAATTAATGCAGATGGAACCTTTGGTGAAATTCAAAATCTAGGTGATGGAGCCAATTCGCCTAAGGATGATTTTGCTTATTTGATTGATTCAAAATCAAGAAGAGGTTTTGTAACTTCAAACAGAGGTGGTGGACAAGGTTTCGATGATATTTATAAATTTATTGAAATCAGAAGACTAAAATGTGAACAGGAATTATATGGAACTGTGACCGATTTGACCACAACCCAGATATTGCCTGATGCTAAAATGAGCTTGTTTGACAATGAATACAACTTAGTAAATACCGCAGTTTCTGATCCTTCCGGAAATTATACTTTTGCCGTGGAATGCGGGAAAACCTATAATGTGAGAGCGGCTAAAATGGATTATACAACCAAAGAGCAGAAAGTAACCATTGCAATTGAAAACAATGGCAGAACTAATTTACCGATTGCTTTGGAAAAAGAAGCCTGCAAAGTGGCCGTGGGTGATGATTTAGGAAAATGTTTTGGTATTAAAATGATTTATTTCGATTTGGATAAATACAACATAAGAACTGAAGCCGCATTGGATTTAGAAAAAATATTGGATGTATTGAATCAAAATCCAACTATGAAACTCGACATTCGCTCTCACACAGACAGCCGTGCTTCGTTTAAATACAATGAAGTTTTGTCTGATAATAGAGCCAAATCGACCATAAACTGGTTGGTGAAAAATGGTGTGGATCCTAGCAGATTAACCGGTAAAGGATATGGTGAAACACAATTAGTAAACCAATGTACAGACGATGTAAAATGTACTGAAGAACAACATCAACTTAACAGACGTAGCGAATTTATTATTACTGGTCTATAAATTAAGATTGATTTTAATTATAAACCCTCGAAAGCTAAACTTTCGAGGGTTTTTTAGTTGAATAATTTCTAAACGATATAAACTATAATAACTATAAGTTAGAACCTTTTAGGAGCTATTTAGGAATTTGTTTAGGTGTTATTTATGTATATGAACTATTTTAGTAAAAATAATTGTTGCTCCATTTTATATTCTGAATTTACTTTTATAGAAATGAGTATAATAGCGTGCGATATTTTCATTATAAATTCTATTTAATCAACCAAATATTAATAACAACTTACGGGATATTTAATCAATATTTTTTACCAACTTTCTAGATACTACGGCGTCATAAAGTATATAAAAAACACAGATAACATATTTGAATTAAAGCCTAATATGCAATCGCATAATTAACATTTATAAACAATTTAAAGAAAAGTAAGTGTTTTGATTTAATATTTTAAATCTAATTTTCAATTTGTAAGGATTTTTTAAAGTAGAAACTCAAGGTAGTTTTGAGCCAAGAAGATATAAATAATAATTGTTAAATCATTGAATACTATTCTGGAAGTTATTAAGCATTAAGCTTATTACGCGGAATATATTTCAAAAAAAAAACTGCCTATATAAGGCAGCTTTTAAATTAAAACCAAACTTTATTTATATTTTTGCAAAGATATTTGTGTAGTATTTTTTGCCATCAGCATTAACTCTAATTGAAATTCCAAAGTGAGTAAAGTTACCTTCTATATTTGCTTTGTGTGCAGGGCTTTTTAGCCAAGCATCAACAGCAGATTGAGGTGAATTATAATTATAAGCAAGATTTTCGCCAACGCTTTTTGCTCCTAGTACTTGCATAATATTTTCTGATCTTGAAACAAAGTCATAGTGATTAACAACGTTATTTGTTATCATATAATTATCATGTTCTTCAGATTTATATGAAATGTGGTTAATCTGTTGTAATTCATTTAAACCAATACTAACTCTATAATTATTTATCAAAGCCATAGTCTCTATTTCTGAAGAATTATAAGTATAAGACATTACTTTCTGTGTAGAAGCAGAAGAAGTAGAATTCTCTGAGCTATCAGATGAACATGAGTTCATTGTGAATATTAATGCAACTAGCAATAATATACGAAGTAATTTTGCTTTCATAATAAAAGGTAGTTTAAGTTTAAAGTAGATTGTGGGGCAAACTTCTTTAGGGTTAATTTTGTATGAACTTGTTTAATTATAGTGTAAATATAGCTCTTTTATCGTTTAAGTGCCAAATTAAATCGATGAAATACACAATATAAAAATTTAATTATATAATTTTCCTACATATTTGTCAGATTAATTATCTGTTTTTAAGTATAGAATTAATTGAATGAAAAAAGCCCCGCAATTTGCGAGGCTCATATTATTCCTAAATTGTACTAAAATCCTAAATCATGACCAATTTTAATGCTTTTTCAAATTGTTCTTGTTTTGAAATATTTGAATTATCAAATTCAATTGCATCTTTTGCTTTAACCAATGGAGAATCGTCACGATGGGTGTCAATATAATCCCTTTCTTCAACGTTCTTCAAAACTTCTTCAAAAGTCACATTATCTCCTTTTCTTTGCAATTCCTTATATCTCCTTTGGGCTCGTGTTAATGGGCTGGCTGTCATAAATATTTTTAAATCTGCATCTGGAAAAAC
Source organism: Flavobacterium sp. (assembly GCF_043780635.1). Lineage (GTDB taxonomy): Bacteria > Bacteroidota > Bacteroidia > Flavobacteriales > Flavobacteriaceae > Flavobacterium. The sequence goes on along the minus strand of NZ_JAYWCK010000092.1, from coordinate 7,784 downwards.
GACAGTTCCTATATCTCTTCCATCCATAACAATCCCTCTATTTTTTCCCATTTCCTTTTGCTGTTCGACTAATTTTGAACGCACTTCCGAAATTTCGGCAACTTTACTAACATAATTGGAAACTTCGATTGTACGTATTTCTTTTTCAACATTAACATCATTCAAATACATTTCGGCAAATCCCAAATCTGGATTGAATTTAAAAGTTAATTGTATTGAAGGCAAACTTTTAATTAGTGATTCCTTATCAAAAAAAGCTGAACCAATAAATCCCTTTTGCATTGCAAACAAAGCTACTGCACGGTACATTGCTCCTGTATCAACATAAACATATCCCAAATGCTTGGCTAATTCCTTAGCCAAAGTACTTTTCCCCGTAGAGGAAAATCCGTCAATTGCAATGGTGATTCTTTTATTCAAAATAGTTTTATTGTAAGTTAATTGTCAAACCAAACAAACTCGTATTTCCCGCTAAGGTATATCTTGAATACGAATAATTGAATTTTATTTTGTTAAATTTCAGTCCAAAACCTACAGAAATTCCTGAAAAATTTCGAACATCTTGCACTTGTAATTCTTCGGCTCGTCTAAAATTATATCCTAATCTTAGATTGAATGATTTTTTTGGAAACAACTCCACACCAAAAACTGTATGACGTAAAACATTACCAAAAACAGATGGTTTCTTCTCGGTTGTACTTCCATCCAATGAGTTTTGTGCCTGATTCGGGTTAGAAAAAGAAATATTCCATTGCTGCAAATTATCCAAGGTAAGATGCCAGCGTATAGGCACATTTTCTAGTTCTTGCGAAACACCAGCCATTATTTCCAATGGAAGTTTTTCGTTTATACCATTATAGGTTGTAATTTGTGTTCCAATATTTCGAACTACCAAAGCCCAATTGACATCGTTAGCTTCATCTATATAAACGGCTCCTAAATCAACCGCTCCACCAATTGAATTATAACTTTCTAAAGTCGAAGAAATTAATTTTCCACTCGCTCCTATAAATAGATTTGTACTAGGTACATTATAAGAATATCCAAATGAAAGTGCTGTTTCACTACCGGTAAATGGAGAAGTGGCCTGACCATTTTCGTCATACCCTTCAAATTTACCATAATTTACATAATTTATTCCCACCTGAAAAGTTTGCAAATGACGGTCATAAGTATAAGCATAAGAAGCCGTTCCGTATGTCACTTCACCAAAATAACTTCCGTAATTTAAAGCCAAATGATTGTCCATGTCCGGATTTATTGTTGCCGGATTAAACTGGGCCTGATTGACGTCATCATCATAAATTGTAATCGTTTTACCGCCTAAAGCCGCTTGTCTTGGCGATGTCACCAAGTTTAAAAACTGATAAATATACTTACCTCCTATTTGACTGTAGGACACAGTGCAAACCGAAAATAAAAAGAGAATTAAAAGTTTTTTTTGCATACTTGAAATGGGTATTCTGTATAGTAAAACGCAAATGCGAAGATAAAATTATAATGGTAAAAATTCTTGTTTTTCTGATGAAGTTTCAAGCCAAATTCTAAATCAAATAAAAATTCCATCCTGTTCAGGATGGAATTGAATTGTATTAAAAGCTTTGTTTATAATACTTTTGCGTTTTTCACCTTTTGAGTGGTTATGGCAATTTTCAAAACTTCACTCATTTCCTTCACATAATGAAAAGTCAATCCTTCAATATATTTGGGTTTAATTTCGTCTATATCGCTTTTATTTTCGTGGCACAAGATAATTTCTTTAATGTTGGCTCTTTTAGCTGCCAAAATCTTTTCTTTTAATCCGCCCACAGGCAATACTTTTCCACGTAAGGTAATCTCACCTGTCATCGCAAGACCTTTTTTCACTTTCTTTTGTGTAAGCACTGAAACTAATGAGGTTAGCATTGCGATTCCCGCACTTGGACCATCTTTCGGGGTTGCTCCTTCGGGAACGTGCAAATGAATATTGTATTTTGTCAACATATCCGGATTTAAACCTAAAAATTCTGCATTGGCTTTTATGTATTCCAAAGCTATCGTCGCTGATTCTTTCATTACAGTACCTAAATTACCAGTAATGGTCATCCCTCCTTTTCCCGGAGAAATTAAAGATTCAATAAAAAGAATATCACCTCCAACACTTGTCCAAGCCAATCCAGTAACAACACCTGCAACATCATTGGTTTCATATTTATCTCTTTCCAGTCTAGGAACACCAAGGATTTTTACAATATCTTCGGTGGTAACTTTCTTGTTGTACTCCTCCTCCATCGCAATTGATTTGGCCGCATTACGAATCACTTGTGCAATTTTTGCTTCTAAACCACGAACACCAGATTCCCGAGTATAGCCTTCCACTATTTTTTCTAATTGCTTTATCCCAACAACTAAATCTTTAGAAGTCATCCCGTGCTCCTTCAATTGTCTTGGAAGCAGGTGCTGACGAGCAATTTCGACTTTTTCTTCGATAGTGTAACCCGACATTTTTATGATTTCCATCCTGTCTCTCAAGGCAGGTTGAATCTCGGACATATTATTTGAAGTGGCTATGAACATCACTTTTGATAAATCGTACCCCATTTCGAGGAAATTATCATAAAATGAGTTGTTTTGTTCTGGGTCTAAAACTTCTAATAATGCAGATGATGGATCACCCTGATTGCTATTTGATAATTTATCAATTTCGTCCAACACAAAAACAGGATTTGATGTTCCTGCTTTTTTCAAACTTTGAATAATTCGTCCCGGCATTGCGCCAATATAGGTTTTTCGATGACCTCGAATTTCGGCTTCATCACGCAAACCGCCAAGCGATATTCTCACGTATTCTCTTCCCAAAGCTTCGGCAACAGATTTCCCAATAGAGGTTTTACCTACTCCTGGAGGTCCTGTCAAACAAATTATTGGGGATTTCATATCATTACGCAATTTCAAAACTGCCAAATGTTCAATCATTCTTTTCTTAACATCTTCCAATCCAAAGTGATCTCTATCCAGAATTTTTTGTGCACGTTTTAAATCAAAATTATCTTTGGAATATTCGTTCCAAGGCAATTCTAAAAATAAGTCCAAATAATTTCTTTGAATACCAAAATCAGGTGCTTGTGGATTCATTCGGCGCATTTTAGCCAATTCTTTTTCGAAATACTTTTGCGTTTTTTCGTCCCATTTTTTGGTCTTAGCTTTCAGGCTCATTTCGTCCATTTCTTCTTCTTGCGAAACGCCTCCCAATTCTTCCTGAATGGTTTTCATTTGCTGATGAAGAAAATATTCCCGTTGCTGCTGGTCTAAATCAAAACGAACTTTAGACTGAATATCGTTTTTTAATTCAAGTTTTTGAAACTCAACATTCATATAACGAAGCGTTTCAAGCGCTCTTTGTTTTAAGGCAGAAATCGATAGTAAATCCTGTTTTTCCTTTACGGACAAATTCATATTGGAAGTAACAAAATTGATTAAGAAAGATTGGCTTTCAATGTTTTTAATCGCAAAAGTGGCTTCACTAGGAATATTAGGACTTTCCTTTATAATCTGAATGGCTAATTCTTTTATAGAATCAAGAATTGCCAAGAATTCGGTATCCTCTTTTCCAGGTCTTTTTTCAAGAAAATCTTTAATGTTTGCAGTAAGATAAGGACTTTCCGTAATTACGGAATCCAATTGGAAACGCTTTTTTCCTTGAAGAATAACGGTAATATTTCCGTCAGGCATTTTTAAAACTCGTAAAATTCGAGCAACAGTTCCTATATTATGCACATCATTTTTAGTAGGATCTTCAACCTCTTCATTCTTTTGAGCTACAACGCCAATAATTTTTCCGGCGGCATAAGCATCATTAATCAGTTTTATGGATTTATCGCGTCCTGCCGTAATAGGAATCACCACTCCAGGGAATAAAACCATATTTCGCAAAGGCAAAATAGGCAATGAATCTGGCAATTCTTCATTATTCATTTCCTCTTCATCTTCAGGAGTCAATAAAGGAATTAAATCAGTTTCAGTATCGAATTCCTGAAGTGACAGATTGTCAATAGTAAGTATTTTATGTTGCGACATTTGTTATTTGAGTCTTTTTGTCATTAAATATGTTCATTAATCTAACAAATATAGGGCATCAGAACCATAAATTTCAATAAAACCGATGTAAGGTGCATAATATTCGCTTAACATTAAATATTGACAATCATTATGCCAAAAACCAACCTAAAATAGATTATTTCCTATGAAAGTATGGCTTTGGAAATCAATTTCATTTGTTAATTTAAAAATGGAACGACACAATTTGGAATAGAATAGCTCGTGTCTCAATGAAACGTCAGAAGTAACTTTCTATTGACAATAAAAATTTGCTTATCTTATTTAACCGTTTCAATTTTTTTCATAAAACTAAGCACAATGTAGCCAAGCAAAAAGAAAACCGCTAGAATAAAAATAGAATTTCGCATTGAATTGGTAACAGCACCAACAAATCCAAAAGTAAAAGTCCCCATAACTATTGCAATTTTTTCGGTTACGTCATAGAAACTAAAGTAAGTTGCATGATCTTCAGTTTCGGGCAATAACTTGGAATAAGTGGAACGTGACAAGGATTGAATTGCGCCAAATACCATTCCTATTGATGCCGCAATTGAATAAAATTGCAAATCAATATATTTATTATCCTTGTTTATTAAATATAAGGCAAAACAAATTAAACCCCATATTGCAATAATAAGTTTCAGAGTTTTAATATTTCCTATATTTTCGGAAATTCTTGAAAATAGATAGGCTCCAAATATGGCAACGATCTGAACCACTAAAATAGTGATTATCAATTGACTCGTTTCAATTCCCAATTCAATTTTCCCATAAATTCCCGCAAATAAAATGATGGTTTGAACACCAATACTATAAAAGAAAAATGCCTTCAAAAATTGTTTCAATACAGGCTGGTTCTTGAGGCTTTTTAAAACTATCATTAATTCTTTGAATCCTTTGAATATAAAATCTTTTCTAGGTTTTTTATTGAATACATTTCCAGGCAAGAAATGAAATGTGACTTGGGCAAAACCCATCCACCAAATCCCGACGGATAAAAACGAAATTCTTGCCGGTAATGTAGGATCACTGATTCCGTAAAATTCAGGTTTCATTACCATTGTCAAATTAAAAGCCAGCAAAATTACCGAGCCGAAATAGCCGTACATAAATCCTTTGGCGCTCACTCTATCGTGTTGCTCCGGGAAAGCAATTTCCGGTAAATACGAATTATAAAAAACGACACTTCCCCAAAAACCAATACTTGCCAAGATAGTTGACACAATTCCAATCCATAATGTATCTTGGCCTTTAAAGAAAAACATCGCCATCACGGAAAGTGAACCCAAATAACAGAAAAACTGCATAAATCGCTTTTTGTTTCCCGTGTAATCCGCTATTCCAGATAAAATTGGAGATAAAAAAGCAACAATCAAAAAGGAGAACGACAACGAATAGGACAATAAAGAACTGTTGAGAAATGAAGTTCCCAGAAAAATTACCTTTCCATCATTTCCGCTCGTCACGGACTCATAGTAGATAGGAAACACTGCCGTGGAGATTACTAACGAATAAACTGAATTTGCCCAATCATAAAATGCCCAAGCATTGATTAATTTAGGACTTCCTTTAGGTAGATTTTCCATTTTTGATATTTATGATTTCAAATATAGTTAAAAACAATTCACTAAAGTTTAATTTGCGTTGAACCACAAAAAAATCACCAAGAATTTAAAATAAAATTCTTGGTGATTAAATAATTTTGAGTTGTGCACTATTTATGCTTCCTTCAAATTCAGCTTGCTGTTTTTTCGGCTAAAGCCAAAGTAAATAGACAGTCCAATAAGCAACCAAATAGTGAAATATATCCAGTTCCAAACACTTAATTCCGCCATCATATACAAACAGCATATCAACCCTAGTAATGGAATTAGAGATAAATTTTGTCTATTGGACCAAATTGTCAATCCAAACAAAACAATCAAGAAAATCCACATTGGAATTTTGTGTTTAAATAAACTAAAACCACTTTCATACTTGATGGAATCATCAACAGGCAATCCTTTGATTACGGCAGCATATTCTACATCATCTTGTTGATATTGGCTCAACATATTCTCTAAATCTGGTGTATCAGTGGTACTGTTTTTAGCATCAACACTAACTAAATAATCATATACTTTTGTAAAATGAGTCTTATCTAAAGAAGTAATTATATCTGCCGAATTTTTAATTTGAGTTTCATTAGTCAAAAAATCCATTGACGCTTTTTTGTTGTAACCAAAAGAAAAAACTAATCCAATAATAATTAAAAAAGGCATAATGTATTTAGAATTTACATAAGGCGTTTTAAATTTTCCGCGAGGAATATCCGTTTTATTCTGCAAAACCAAAACTCCGGCACAAACCAAAACAAAGGCGAATAAAGTTCCAATGCTGCATAAATCCGTAACCATAGTCAAATTCAAGAACAAGGCAGGAATTGCAACCACAAAACCGGTAACTACAGTTGCATAAGAAGGTGTTTTAAACTTTGGATGCACTTTAGAAAAACGTTTTGGCAATAATCCGTCACGACTCATACTCATCCAAATTCTAGGTTGTCCCATTTGGAAAACCAGTAAAACGCTTGCCATTGCAACAACTGCACTTACTGCAATAATTCCGGACATCCATTTTAAGTGTAATTTGTCGAATACAAAAGCTAAAGGATCACCCACATTCAATTCGTTATAACTTACCATTCCTGTTAATACTAATGCAATTGCAATATATAAAATGGTACATATAATAATGGCCCACATCATTCCCTTTGGCAAATCCCGTTGCGGATCTTTGCATTCTTCAGCTGTGGTAGAAATTGCATCAAAACCTATATAGGCAAAGAAAACTGCCGAAACCCCTTTTAAAACACCAGCTGCGCCATTAGGAGCAAACGGATGCCAATTTGCTGTATCTACATAAAAAACACCAACAGCAATTACTAAAAGAACAATACATAACTTAATTACAACCATCACATTACTGGCGTTTCTGGATTCTTTCATCCCACGATAAACCAAAGCCGTAATCAAAATAATAATTAATAAAGCAGGTAAATCAGCAACAAAATGTAAGCCTGCCAAAGTTGGCGAAGTCGTCCAAGCTGTATAAGACGTTTGTAAACCCGAACTTAAATTTTCAAAAGATTTACCTCCTTGCATCAAAGCTGTAGCATCTCTAAAACCATTCGAAGCTGTTAAATAGTCCATTTGAACCCATTGAGGCAGATGAATTCCCATACTTTCGAGCAAACCCGTAAAATAATCACTCCACGAAATTGCGACCGTTATATTACCAATAGCATACTCCATAATTAAGGCCCAACCAATGATCCAGGCTATAATTTCTCCAAAAGCAACATAAGAATAGGTATAAGCACTTCCGGAAACCGGAACCATAGAAGCAAATTCAGCATAAGCAAAAGCAGCAAAACTACAGGCAATGGCAGTGAACAAGAAAAGAAAAATTACAGCAGGACCTCCATCAGCACTGGCTTTACCAATAGTACTAAATATACCAGCTCCCACAATTGCGGCAATACCAAAAGCGGTCAAATCGCGCGCAGTCAAGTGTTTTCCTAACGCATTATGTCCGTCAGTTTCATTTTTTGCCACTTGCTTTAAAATGTCCTGAACTGTCTTTTTTCTGAATAAACTTGAGAAAGCCATGTTGTAAATTTTATCGTTAAAAATAAATATATTGTAATTTTTGCAGTTTTATTTTAC
>NZ_JAYWCK010000091.1:0-16108 GCF_043780635.1 Flavobacterium sp. | reverse complement strand
GTGGTTTCAAATTCTTTCAGAATGACTTTTCCTTTATCATCAACCAATTCCTTCAACTCTTTTGTTTTTTTATCAATAGTTTCTATTTCACGATAAATTCTATCTTTAAAATAGTCCTTTTGAGAAAGATCTTTAATCAGAATAATATTCTTTTCATGGCGGGCAGCTTCCAGCATAGCAATCATTATTTCATTGGAAAGATTTACTTTTTTTGAATATACGGCTACAATGTTTTGCATTTGATCATTGGATTCGGACAATTTTTTGGTCATAAAAAACAATAAGGAAATAAGTAACATTAAAATAATAATGTAACCTCCAAATAATTTACTCTTGATTGTGAAGTTCATAAGGAATGTTGTTTTTGGTTATCAATTTTTATTAGCAACTTAATTATTTCCTCCAACGATAAAATGAAATCCATCGGAACGACGGCAATTGCAGAAGCAGGCATATAAGCCGATTCTGCAGTTTTTGGATCTTGTGCGATGGTTAAACCTCCAAATTCTTTTATTTTTTTTAAGCCCAAGCTTCCATCAGAACTGGATCCTGTGAGTATTACACCTATCAATTTGTCTTTATAAACATCGGCAGCCGATTCAAACAATACATCTATAGAAGGTCTTGCGTAATTTACGCGTTCATCTACGGAAAGAGAAAGTGTTTTATCTCTCTCTATCATCAAATGATAATTAGGCGGAGCGATGTAAACTTTTCCATTTTCAATTTTTTCTTTTTCATCTGCTTCTTTTATAGACACATTGCTTTGGTTATTTAAAAGTTTTATCAATTGGCTATCAGACCGTGCGCCCATATGCTGCACTATAATAATTGGAGTATTGAAATTCTTCGGTAAAAGAGAGAATATGACTTTCATAGCGTTCATTCCTCCGGAAGAAACTCCAATTACAATTGCTTCATACTTCATTTTTAATATTTCTTTTTGAATATTCGTTGTTTTTTATCCAGCTCTGTATATTGATCATGTAAATCTGTAAACCGGATGCTTTCTTTGGATCCCAAACATAAAACACCACCATTAATCAGGCTATTAAAAAAAATCTTTTGCACCTTATTTTGTAAATTTGCATCAAAATAAATCAGCACATTTCTGCATAATACCAGGTGAACTTCTGCAAATACACTATCTGTAACCAAATTGTGATTTGCCCATACAATGTTCTTTTTCAAAGATTGATTCATGATAACGTTATCATAATTGGAACTATAATAACTCGAAAAAGATTCAGCTCCTCCTGACAATTGATAATTAGCAGTATATTCCTTTATCATTGAATTAGAAAAAATTCCTTCTTTTGCCTGATTCAAGGCCTTTTGGTTGAAATCAGTAGCATAAATTGTAGTTCTGTCATACAAGCCTTCTTCCTGCATAATAATAGCCATTGAATAGGCTTCTTGACCCGTTGAACAGCCAGCATGCCATATTTTTATGAACGGATAGGTTTTCAAAATAGGTATTACATTTTCTCGTAATGACTTATAAAATCCAGGGTCGCGAAACATTTCGGTTACTGTTATTGATAAGTCCTGTAAAAAGTTGGCTGCAAATATTTTATCATTCAGAATTTTAAATTGCATTTGAGAAATATCCTCTAATCCCGACATCACCATCCTGCTTGTAATCCTGCGCCTAATGTGGGCTTGAGAATACTGCCTGAAATCATAACCGTATTTCTGAAAAACAGCTTCCAATAACGATGTAATTTCAAATTCAGGCGAGTCTTTATTTCTCATATTTCATTTTAAAATAATTTTATAGAAAATAAAATTAAACATCTTACTTTTGATAAGTATTACATAATTTAATGAAAAACTTACATAATTCACATATTATTTATTTGATTAAAAGAGTTCAGATATATAGAAATCAGACAGTACTAGCGTTGAGATACTAGATGGCAATTGAAGAAGTATTGCATTATTATGCTATACCATTTCTGGGTGGATTGGAGAATATTGCTTTATTTTAATTTAATTTTTGTAGAGTTTTTGGCTTCAGAAAGTGCAATATGACTTTGTACATTTCCAAGATTTGACAACAATGAAAGTTTTGTTAAAATGAAAGTCTCATAACTCTCTATATCTTCTACCAATACTTTTATTAAAAAATCAAAATTTCCGGTAATTCTATAACATTCTATAACCTCGGGAAATTCCTTAACCTCTTTAACGAATTTTTCTAAATAACTTCGGGTATGTTCTTTTAAAGTTAAATTAATAAATATCACTTGTTTCAGACCCAGTTTACGTTCGTTTAATAAAGCTACATATTTTTTTATGAAACCGTTTTTTTCTAATTTTTTTATTCTTTCAAAAACAGGTGTTGCTGAAAGCTTTAAAATTTCTGACATTCTTTTTATAGTAATGCGTCCATCTTCTTGCAACAAATCAAGAATTTGAATATCAATAGCGTCTAATTGTGTGTTCATTTTTGAGAAATAAATATTTATTTTCACAAATTTACGAAACTAATTTAGAATAATATTCTATTAAAATACATTTTTAAAGAATAAAATACCAAAAATGAATATTATATACAGCATTATGTTCCAAATGTATTCTTGTTCATTTAAGTTTGTTTGCCTGTATAACTAAAAATAAACATATGTCGAACCTAATTGAAATTTTCGAACGTAGTTCGCCAGAAATTGTTTTTGAATGGACTGATAAAGAAACTGAAGCCAAAGGATGGGTTGTTATAAATTCATTAAGAGGAGGCGCAGCTGGAGGTGGCACTAGAATGCGTAAAGGATTAAATCGAGACGAGGTGGTTTCCTTAGCAAAAACTATGGAGATAAAATTTACGGTTTCTGGTCCTCAAATAGGAGGAGCAAAATCGGGTATTAATTTTGATCCCCACGATCCAAGAAAGCAAGGCGTTTTAAAAAGATGGTTTAAAGCCATTCTTCCATTGTTAAAAAATTACTATGGGACTGGTGGCGATTTGAATGTAGATGAATTGCATGAAGTTATTCCTATGACAAAAAGTTTCGGATTAGCACATCCCCAAGAAGGTATTGTAAATGGGTATTTTAATATTGAAAGAGGGCAAAATCAAAATAAAATAGAACGATTGCAATACGGGGTTTCTAAAATAGTCACTGACAAAAAATATATTCCTTCTGGAATTGTTATCTATAAAATTGCAGATTTAATTACGGGATATGGGGTTGCCGAAGCGATTAAACATTATTATACTATTTGGGGAGGTTCTATTAAAGGCAAAAGAGCCATTATACAAGGTTGGGGAAATGTAGGTGCCGCAGCAGGTTTTTATTTAGCAAAATATGGTGTTAAAATTGTTGGAATTCTTAATCACAATGGAGGTTTTGTAAATACTGAAGGATTTAATTTGGAAGAAATACAACATTTGTTATCAAAAAAAGCTAATTTAGAGTCAGAATTGTCTTTTCTTTCTTATGAAGAAGCAATGAAAAAGACCTGGTCAATTGGCGCAGAAATTTTTATTCCTGCAGCTGGATCCAGAATGGTTGAAAAATCGCAAATGGACACTTTGATTAAAAACGGATTAGAAGTTGTCAGCTGTGGAGCCAATGTGCCGTTTAATGACAAAGAAATCTTTATGGGACCTATTTTATCCGAAATAGATAGTAAAGTATCCATTATTCCAGATTTTATAGCCAATTGCGGTATGGCTCGAGTTTTCTCCTATTTAATGGAAAATGAAGGAGAAATAACAGATGAAATTTTATTTGAAGACACCTCCAATATTATTAAAGGAGCGCTATTAAAAACCTTTGAGCTAAGTCCAAATGGTCTTAATCTAACTGAAAATTCGCTAAATTTAGCGATACAAAAATTACAAAATAAGGATGAAAAGCTAATTACCCAATTTTAACTTTAATAAAGAAAATTATGCCATTCTATCAAAAACTTGGGAATACCCCTGAAAAAAAACATACAATTTTTAAAAGTGAGAAAGGAGATTTCTATTATGAAGAACTTTTTGGCACTATCGGTTTTGACGGTATGTCGTCATTGCTATATCATACACAGCGCCCTACTCAAGTAAAGGATATATTAAAATCGTATGATGTTGCTCCAAAAATTGCGGTGGAAAAAAACATGAAATCTTTGAGTCTACATGGTTTTAATATTACGCCAATTGATGATTTTTTAGAAAGCAGAAAAATCATTTTGGCAAATAGTGATTGTTATATTGTTTTAGCCGCCCCAAAAAAATCATTGAGAGATTATTTCTATAAAAACACCGATTCAGACGAAGTTATTTTTGTTCATAAAGGCACTGGTAAATTAAGAACTCATTTAGGGAATATCGATTTTAAATATGGCGATTATATTGTTATTCCTCGAGGAATCATTTATCAAATAGATTTTGACACGGAAGATAATAGACTCTTTATTGTAGAATCTAAAAGTCCTGTGTACACTCCAAAAAGATATCGCAATTGGTTTGGTCAGCTTTTAGAACATGCTCCTTACTGTGAGCGCGATTTACATCCACCTTTCGAACTAGAAACCCACAATGAAATAGGTGATTTTATAATCAAAGTAAAAAAACAGGATACAATTCACGAATATGTTTATGCAGCGCATCCCTTTAGTGTAGTTGGCTGGGATGGATATAATTTTCCGTATAAATTTTCTATTCATGATTTTGAACCAATAACCGGAAGAATCCATCAACCACCACCAGTACACCAAACTTTTGAGACAAATGCATTTGTAATATGTTCTTTTGTCCCACGATTATATGATTATCATCCAAATGCTATTCCGGCACCCTACCATCATAGCAATATAGATTCTGATGAAGTTTTGTACTATGTAGCGGGTGATTTTATGAGTAGAAATAATGTAGAAAAAGGTCAAATCACGTTGCATCCTGCTGGCATACCACACGGTCCTCACCCTGGAACTATGGAAAAAAGCATTGGCAAAAAGGAAACACAGGAATTAGCGGTAATGGTAGATACATTTAAACCTTTAATGGTTACCGAAGAAGCGATGAAAATTGCCGATGAAACCTATTACCAATCATGGCTAGACAACAATAATTAAAGAATAAAAACTAAGTCAATGGCAGATATCAAAAATTTAAAAGATTTACAAAACACAGAATACGGACTTAAAAAACTGTTTTCAGACGCGGAAGACTTTCTTCCTTTATTAGGTACGGATTATGTTGAGTTATATGTAGGCAACGCAAAGCAAAGTGCCCACTTTTATAAAACCGCTTTTGGGTTTCAATCCTATGCGTATGCCGGTTTAGAAACAGGACTCAAAGACCGTGTTTCTTATGTTTTAAAACAGGATAAAATAATACTTGTTTTAACAACTCCACTAGGAAAAGACGGGATCATTAATGAGCATATCAATACCCATGGCGACGGGGTTAAAGTAATAGCACTATGGGTTGATGATGCTACTAAAGCATTTGAAGAAACGACTAAAAGAGGAGCAAAACCTTTTATGGAGCCTACAAAAGAAGCTGATGAAAATGGGTATGTAATTCGATCCGGAATTTATACTTACGGAGAAACAGTTCATATTTTTGTAGAACGAAAAAATTATAATGGCTTGTTTTTACCTGGTTATAAAAAATGGGAATCTCATTACAATCCAGAACCTATAGGGCTAAAATTTATAGACCACATGGTTGGGAATGTAGGCTGGGGCGAAATGAATACTTGGTGTAAATTTTATGATGAAGTTATGGGATTTGCCCAAATTATTTCTTTTACCGATGATGATATTTCTACAGAATATACCGCTTTAATGAGCAAGGTGATGAGTAACGGAAATGGCAGAATTAAGTTCCCTATAAATGAACCCGCCAAGGGTAAGAAAAAATCCCAGATCGAAGAATATTTAGATTTTTATGGTGGCTCAGGAGTCCAGCACATTGCTGTTGCGACGGATGATATTGTAGCTACAGTTTCCGCAATGAGAGATCGAGGAGTAGAATTTTTATATGTTCCCGACGAATATTATGATGATTTAATTGAACGTGTGGGAGCCATTGATGAAAATGTCGAAACATTAAAAGAACACGGAATATTGATTGATCGTGATGAAGAAGGCTATCTGTTGCAATTGTTTACAAAGCCAGTTGTCGATCGCCCAACTATGTTTTTTGAAGTAATTCAAAGAAAAGGGGCACAATCTTTTGGAGTAGGAAATTTCAAATCTTTATTTGAAGCAATTGAAAGAGAACAACAAAACAGAGGTACACTATAAATTTTATAAAGGCTGAAAATGGAAACGGATGAAAGTCAAGAATTGAATTGGAATACTATAATAAAAAGATTGCCTAAGCACTTACACAAGTTTATTGTAAAACAACCTTACGAGCAATATACCGCCCAGAATCAAGCAGTCTGGCGTTATGTAATGCGCTTAAACACCAACTATTTACCAAAAGTGGCACATAGTTATTATCTTGAAGGGATCAACAAAACAGGTATTTCTATAGACCGAATTCCAGAAATGGAAGGAATGAATAGAATCCTTAAAGAAATTGGTTGGGCCGCAGTTTCAGTAGATGGTTTTATCCCTCCAAATGCGTTTATGGAGTTTCAAGCTTATAATGTTCTAGTAATCGCCTCCGATATTCGCACCATAGATCATATTGCTTATACACCAGCTCCAGATATTATTCATGAAGCTGCGGGACATGCTCCAATTATTGCAAATCCAGAATATGCAGAATATTTAAGACGTTTTGGCGAAATTGGCAGTAAAGCTATTTCTTCATCCAAAGATTATGAAATCTATGAAGCCGTTAGAAAAGTATCTATTTTAAAAGAGGACCCTAATACCGAAGAAAAAGAAATAGACGAAGCCCTAAAAGTTTTAAATGACATTCAAAACAATATGGGGAAATTGTCAGAAATGGCCCAAATAAGAAATCTACATTGGTGGACCGTTGAATATGGATTAATTGGCGAGTTAACTAATCCAAGAATTTATGGTGCAGGATTATTGTCTTCCATTGGAGAAAGCGAATTGTGTTTAAAAGAAGGTGTAGTAAAATTACCTTTTACCATAGACGCTGCAAATGTAAGTTTTGATATCACCAAACAGCAACCGCAGCTTTTTGTAACACCCGATTTTGCGTATTTAAGTTATGTATTGGAGAAATTTGCCAATAAAATGGCTTTGAGAACAGGAGGTCTTTCTGGAGTTGAAAAATTGATTCAATCTAAAAACATAGGCACGATAGAACTTAGTACAGGAATTCAAATCTCTGGAATGTTTTCAAATGTTATAAGTAATGAGGGAAAAGCTATTTACATCCAGACAAAAGGAGAAAGCGCATTAGCTTCAAGAGACAAAGAACTAATTGGACACGGAACAAATTATCACGCAGCTGGTTTTGGAAGTCCCATTGGAAAATTAGAAGGAATCAATTTGGCAATTGAAGATATGTCGCCCCGTGATTTGGAAATTTACGGCATTTATGAAGGAAAACGAACTACCCTAATGTTCGAAGGCGGGGTGAAAGTTGAAGGCCATATTATTACAGGAAAACGAGACTTAAGAGGGAAAATAATGCTTATATCTTTCCAAGATTGTACTGTTTCCCATAATACTAAAATTCTCTTTAAACCAGAATGGGGTATTTATGATATGGCAATTGGAAAAGAAATTATTTCGGCCTATGCAGGTCCTGCGGATGTAGAATCGTTTCATGATTTAAATAAAGTTTCCACCGTGAAAACCCATAAAATAAAATATTCAGAATCAGAATTAAACTTGCATAAACATTATCAAGAAGTAAGAGATATGCGAGAGAATAAAACTGTCAATTTTGACTTATTATCCAAAATAATAAAAGAGTTAAAAGATAAATACTCCAAAGATTGGCTTTTGCCTTTAGAAATTTATGAGTTAGTTTATACTTTTAATGACACTCTAAAAGAAGTTGTTTACAATCATTTAACAAAGTTGAAATCAGACAAAAATTACAACAAATTGATTTCTGATGGAATGCAATTAGTTACTAAACAAGAATTAATAATGTGATTAGAATCCAAAAAAGGGAACTATTTGAAATCACTTTTGACGAATTTCTAAACATAAATAAAATACAAACGTATGAAAACTTGGATTTCAATACCAAATCAATCCGATTTTACAATATATAATATTCCTTTCGGAATTTACTCCACTCATTCTACAAAACCAAGAGTTTGCATTGCCATTGGCAATCAAATTTTAGACTTGGTGGCTGCTCGAAAACTGGGTATATTTAAGGGATTAAAGATCAAAAAGAGTGTATTAAAAAATGCGTTTTTGAATGACTTTATTGCTTTAGGAAAAGAGAAAACAACAAAAGTTCGTGAAATTATTCAAAAGGAATTATGTGACGAAAATTCTATACTTAGAAATAATGAAAAGGTGTTTGCATTGCAAAGCGAGGTTCAAATGCATTTACCAGTTTCTATTGGGGATTACACCGATTTTTATTCAAGCATAGAGCATGCGACAAATGTAGGCATGATGTTTCGTGATCCAGATAATGCACTTTTACCCAATTGGAAACATTTACCCGTGGGATATCACGGGAGAGCATCCTCTATTATAGTAAGTGGCGAAAACATTCACAGACCTATGGGTCAAGTCTTGCCCCCTAATTCAGATTCTCCGGTATATAAAGCATCTTCTCGTGTAGACTTTGAATTAGAAATGGGCTTTATTATTGGTCAGAACACCAATCTAGGAGAAAAAATTAACACCGCTAACGCTGAGAACTATATTTTTGGACAAGTATTGTTTAACGATTGGTCAGCAAGAGATATTCAAAAATGGGAATACGTTCCGCTAGGTCCTTTTTTGGCAAAAAACTTTGGATCTTCTATGTCACCTTGGGTGGTAACTATGGAAGCTTTAGCACCTTTTAAAGTCCAAGGACCGGAACAAGACCCAAAAGTATTGCCTTATTTAGAGTACGATGGATTAAAAAATTATTATATTAAATTAGAAGTAGCCATTCAACCAAAGGACAATCCTGAAACGATAGTGTCGCATTCTAATTTTAAATATATGTATTGGAATATGTCCCAGCAATTAGCCCATCATACCAGTAATGGCTGCAATATAAAAATAGGCGACGTAATGGCTTCTGGAACTATAAGTGGGAAAGAACCCAATAGTTATGGTTCTATGTTAGAACTCAGCTGGGGAGGACAAAAACCAATAACACTAAAAAACGGCGAAAAAAGAACTTTTATTGAAGATTTTGACACCGTTATAATGAGAGGCTATTCCGAAAAGGGTGCTATCAGAGTTGGTTTTGGCGAAGTCAGATCTCAGCTATTACCAGCATTATAATTAATTTTAAATGAAACACCTACCACAATATCTCCTAAGCATACAGTGAAATGATTATAGGTGCTCCATCTGACAGATGAAAAACAAATAAATATAGGCAGATGAAAGAAACAACTACAACAATAGACCCAAATTCAATTTCGACAACGGAGTTACATCAAATATTATTGACAGCCGTTGCTCCAAGACCAATTGCATTAGCAAGTACCGTGGATAAAAATGGAAATGTGAATTTGAGTCCCTTTAGTTTTTTTAATGTTTTTAGCGCAAACCCTCCCATCCTGATTTTTTCACCTGCAAGAAGAGCAAAAGACAATACAACAAAGCACACTTACGAAAACATAAAAGAAGTCAAAGAGGTTGTTATCAATATTGTGAATTTTGCAATGGTGGAACAAATGTCACTTTCGAGTACGGAGTATGGCAAAGAGGTCAATGAATTTATAAAATCTGGATTTACACCAATTGCTTCAGAGAAAATAACACCGCCAAGAGTTGCTGAAGCACCAATTTCGTTTGAATGTATCGTTGACGATGTTATCGAATTAGGTACGGAAGGCGGAGCCGGTAATTTAATTATTTCTAGAGTGGTAAACATTCATATTAGAGATGAATACAAAGGAAACGACGGAAAATTGGATACTGAAAAACTGGATTTGGTAGCACGTATGGGAGGAAATTGGTATACCAGAGCGGCTAAAGATTCCTTATTTGAAATTCCAAAACCCATTTATAGTAAGGGAATTGGAGTGGATACTTTGCCAATGCATGCCAAAAACAGTTCCATTTTAACGGGAAATGATTTGGGAAGATTAGGAAATATGGCCGAGAAACCTTCTCTTGAATCAATTGAAAAATGCAAAAAAATACAAGAAGTTGATGATGCTTTAGCAACTCCTAATTTAGAAGATAGCTACAAAAAACTACATAGTATTGTAAAAAAACATCTGGAGGATTCTAATTTAGAAGAAGCTTTAAGCATCTTGTTTTGCCTCTAATGTTCCGCTACAAAACGGCAAATTTACTGTACAAAAAAAGCCTCTAAAAACGGGGCTTTTTCAATATATAAAACTCAAGCTTATTTGCTCAAATACATTTTTCTTCTGGAGTACAATTCATAAAACTGGTCGTCTTTCAAATCGTCAATAAACAAGATGCTTTCTCCTGTGGATTTCATTTCTGGTCCTAACGCTTTGTTCACATTATGAAACTTGCTGAAAGAGAAAACCGGTTGCTTAATCGCGTATCCCTTTAACTGCGGATTAAATTTGAAATCCGTAACTTTATTAACACCCAACATTACTTTAGTGGCATAATTCACATACGGTTCACCATACGCTTTTGAAATAAAGGGTACTGTTCTAGATGCTCGAGGATTTGCCTCGATAATATAAACAATATCGTCTTTAACCGCAAACTGTATGTTGATTAAACCAACAGTTCTCAAAGCCAAGGCAATATTCTTGGTGTGGTCTTTAATCTGTGTCATCACAAATTCGCCCAAATTAAATGGTGGCAAAGTGGCGTTACTATCCCCAGAGTGCACTCCACAAGGCTCGATGTGTTCCATTATTCCGATGATGTACACATTTTCACCATCGCAAATGGCATCGGCTTCGGCTTCGATTGCACCATCTAAATAATGATCCAAAAGCAATTTATTTCCTGGAATCGTTTTCAATAAATTGATAACGTGTTCTTCTAATTCTTGTTTGTTAATCACGATTTTCATTCCTTGACCACCCAAAACATAAGAAGGACGAATCAATAAAGGAAAATCCAAAGTATCTGCCAAAGCAGAAGCTTCGTCAGCTGTTTCTGCAATTCCAAACTGTGGAAAAGGAATTTTCAATTCGGATAAAAGTTCCGAGAATCTTCCTCTGTCTTCGGCTAAATCCAAAGCGTCGAAGCTGGTTCCTATAATTTTAATTCCATATTTCGCTAATTTTTCAGCAATTTTCAAAGCCGTTTGTCCGCCCAATTGCACGATGACACCTTCCGGTTTTTCGTGTTGGATAATGTCGTAAATATGTTCCCAAAATACTGGCTCGAAATATAATTTATCTGCAGTATCAAAATCGGTCGAAACCGTTTCAGGATTACAGTTGATCATTATGGTTTCATAGCCACATTCTTTGGCTGCCAAAACACCGTGAACACAAGAATAATCAAATTCGATTCCTTGTCCAATTCGGTTTGGACCTGAACCCAAAACAATTATTTTTTTCTTTTTAGTTACGATACTTTCGTTATGAACGTAGCGTTCTCCATTTGCTTTTTCGATTTCGGCTTCAAAAGTCGAGTAATAATAAGGAGTTAAAGCCTTGAACTCAGCGGCGCAAGTATCAACTAATTTAAATACACGATTGATGTTCTTCGACATACGCAAAGCATGAATTTGGCTTTCCAGACAACCCAACATATGAGCAATTTGTCTGTCGGCAAAACCTTTTTGTTTCGCTTCCAAAAGCAATTCTCTTGGTAAAGTTTCTAATTTGAAGTTGGAAATTTCCTTCTCCAAGCTGTATAATTCCTCGTATTGTTTCAGGAACCACATATCGATTTTGGTAATTTCGTGAATGCGACTCAATGGAATTCCCAAAGCAATAGCATCATAAATTACGAAAACACGATCCCAACTTGCGAAAGTCAGTTTCTCGATGATTTGTTCGTAATTTTTATATCCTTTTCCGTCAGCTCCTAGCCCATTTCTTTTGATTTCCAAAGATTGTGTGGCTTTGTGCAAGGCTTCTTGGAACGAACGTCCAATTCCCATTACTTCACCTACAGATTTCATTTGAAGTCCTAAAGTTCTGTCGGCACCTTCAAATTTATCGAAGTTCCAACGTGGTATTTTTACAATCACATAATCCAAAGTCGGTTCAAAAAGAGCCGAAGTTGATTTTGTGATTTGGTTTTGTAATTCATCAAGATTGTAACCCAAAGCCAGTTTTGAAGCAATTTTTGCAATAGGATAACCTGTTGCTTTTGATGCCAAAGCCGAAGAACGAGATACACGCGGATTGATTTCAATCGCTACGATATCCTCTTTTTCATCAGGCGAAACGGCAAACTGCACGTTACAACCTCCAGCAAAATTTCCAATACTACGCATCATCAAGATAGCATAATCACGCATTTTTTGGAAAGTAGTATCAGACAATGTCATTGCTGGCGCAACAGTAATAGAATCTCCGGTATGAATTCCCATTGGATCCATATTTTCAATAGAACAGATAATAACTACGTTATCGTTTTTATCTCTCAACAACTCCAATTCATATTCTTTCCAACCCATCAAAGCCTTATCAATCAATACTTCGTGAATAGGCGAAGCTTCTAGACCTCGAGTCAAAAGTTCGTTGAAATCTTCTTTTTTATACACAATAGCTGCTCCGGTTCCTCCCAAAGTAAAGGATGGACGAATAACCAACGGAAAACCAAATTCCTGTGCAATTTCTTTTCCACGAAGGTAAGAAGTACAGATTTCTGCTGGTGCAGATGGCACACCAATTTTCTTTAGCAATTGTTTAAACTGCTCTCTGTCTTCGGTAATGTTGATGGCATTGACATCAACACCAATTAATTTCACTCCAAAATCTGCCCAAATCCCTTTTTCGTCAGCTTCTAAACACAAGTTTAAAGCGGTTTGTCCTCCCATTGTAGGCAAAACAGCATCGATTTGCGGATGTGCTTTTAGGATTTCAATAATGGATTTAGTAGTCAATGGTTTCAAATAAATATGATCCGCCATTGATGGGTCAGTCATAATCGTTGCTGGATTCGAGTTAATCAGGATCACTTCAATTCCCTCTTCAAGAATGGAACGCGCCGATTGGGAACCAGCATAATCAAATTCGCAAGCTTGACCTATAACTATTGGTCCTGAACCTATTATTAAAACCGATTTTATGGAGTTGTCTTTTGGCATTGTGTAGTTAGTTTGTTGTTTTAATATTGCTCATAGTTCCTAATTTTTAGTTAAGTCTGTAACATTAAATCCTGAACTTGAAACTTTTTTAACGATAAGGTATAAAAAAAGGCGATACTAAAAAAAGTAACGCCTTTATGATGTTTATAGAAACATTATTTTTTATGTCTTGGTTCGCAAGAAACAGTCAATTTGTGTCTTCCTTTGGCTCTACGACGAGCTAGGACTTTTCTTCCATTTGCAGAAGCCATTCTGTCCATAAATCCGTGCTTATTTCTTCTTTTTCTTTTCGATGGTTGAAACGTTCTTTTGCTCATTGCTTTGTATCTTTATAAATGTATTTACGATGTCTATCAGTTTTGAATAATCGTTACTCTAAAACCGAGTGCAAATATACAAAGACTTTTATTTCTGGCAAGTGGTTTTATAATTTTTTTTTTAATTCCTTTTGCTATCTTTGCTGATATAAATTTACACACTATGTTTCACAAAAATATCAAACTTATTCTCGCCGGACTTATTGTAGCTGCTGCTGTTTGGCAATTTACCGAATCTAATATTGGCAATGGAATCTTCCTTATATTATTGACTGCAATTCCTATTTTTCTTTATTTCAAAAACGAATTTATTTTATTGGCTTTCCTAAAATTAAGAAAACAAGATTTTGAAGGTGCCAAAAAATGGTTGGCTTATATCAAAAAACCAGAAACGGCTTTGGTTAGAAAACAACAAGGATATTTTAATTATCTGCACGGAATTATGCTTTCGCAAACGAATATCAATCAAGCCGAAAAATATTTCAAAAAAGCAATCGAATTGGGATTATCAATGGATATGGATTTGGCTGTTGCCAAATTAAATCTCGCTGGAGTTGCAATGACTCGAAGAAGAAAACTGGAAGCGACCAATCTTTTAAATGAAGCAAGAAAATTGGACAAACAAAATATGCTGACCGATCAGATTAAAATGATGAAGGAGCAAATGAAGAAAATATAATTTCAAGAAAGGCGGTTAGAAAAACTCTAATCGCTTTTTTTATTAAAGACTAACTATTCAGAAACAACCTTCTTAACAATACTTGCTTGATTTGTAGTGACTTTTATTAAGTAAATTTCACTTGGTAATCAAGATTTTGAAAGTGCCATAAAATGGTTGTCTTTCATCAAAATTCTCAAAACGGATTTAGTCAGAAAACAAAAAGTATACTTCAATTATTTGAACGGAATTATACTTTCGCAAACAAACATCAATCATCCGAAAAATATTTTAAGAAAGCAATCGAGTTGGGATTTTTCAATGGATATGGATTTGGCTGTTGCTAAATTAAATCTAGCCGGAGTTGCAATGACCCGAAGAAGAAAACTGGAAGCGACCAATCTTTTAAATGAAGCAAGAAAATTGGACAAACAAAATATGCTGACCGATCAGATCAAAATGATGAAGGAGCAAATGAAGAAAATTTAGCTTTTTTCTCAATCTTTTCCAAGATTAAAATCAGCCACGAATTACACTAATTTCCACTAATTAAATTTGTGAAAATTCGTGACCCGAGACCAAAGGTCGAACTGGCGAAGCAAATTCGTGGCAAGTTTTTTTTATTCCAAAATAATTTTGGGAAGATTTTCATTAAACCACTTAAATTTATTCAAAATCATTACGTGGGTTCCGCCTTTTACGACAATGCAATTTTGAATGTATTTTATCGGGAAAACATCATCAGTATCACCGTGAATGTGAATTACATTTTCATCCACAACGGTTCTATCCCACAAAATCACTTGCTCCACCGCCCAATCTAAATAGCGTTTGTCTCTGATGCGAAGGAATTTCTCATACAATTTGAGTCGTTGGTTTATCTTGGTCCCAAATGAAAACTTAGTCAGACTCTCAACATTGGCAATCAAATTCGTCGGAATCAGTTTATAAGCTTTGGTGGTTTTTGCCACTTTCATTCTTCTTGGAAATTCCAAATTAGTTTTGACACTCGAAATAATAATTACTTTTCTGGCATCAACAAATCGTGCCATTTCCTGAACCAAAATTCCACCAAAAGAAACACCAATCAAAACCGGATTTGGATGAATAATCTTCTTTGTAATTCGCCTTGCATATTCCGCTAAATTCTCATTGTCCAAAGGAATTTCCCATTCTAAAAGAACAATTTCAAAGACATCGTCTGGAAGAACAATTCTTTCAAAAATGGAAGAACTTGCTGCTAATCCTGGCATCAAATAAACGGGTATTTTACTCATCTTTGGATTTTAAACTATTTTACAACAGAATTCCGACATATTATTCCGAATTTTGCATAAAATTAATTTTTTTATTGAAACCACCTTAGATTCCAACTTTATATTATCAAAATATTATGACAACAAAACTATTTGAAGCAAAATTAAGAGGTAAGGCTGATTTTGGTTGGCTTAAAGCCAATTTCTCCTTTTCATTTGGAAATTATTTCAATCCTGAACGTGTTCAATTTGGAATGTTACGTGTTTTAAATGACGATACTATTGATGGTGGAACTGGTTTTGGCACACATGCGCACGATAATATGGAGATCATCACCATTCCGCTTGAAGGAGGTTTGAAACATCATGACAGTATGGGCAACGAAGGTGTTATCCGTTTTGGAGAAGTACAAGTAATGAGTGCCGGGACAGGAATTCAACATTCAGAGATGAATGCGAGCCAAACAGACCATGCAAAAACATTACAGCTATGGGTATTTCCTGACAAGCAAGACGTAAAACCAAGATACGAACAGAAATCGTTTGATATTGAAAATCAAATCAATACCTTTGTAAACATTGTTTCTCCAAAAGATAAAAATGATGG
>NZ_JAYWCK010000090.1:0-10058 GCF_043780635.1 Flavobacterium sp. | reverse complement strand
CTTTAAATAATTGCACCCAACGGGTTTATACTATACTCTTTTTAACAAATTGTTAATACCAAATCAATATTATTTCATTAAATTTGATGTAAATTAAAGCATAAATGAATAAGTTTCACATTTTAGTAATAGTTATACTTGGTTTCTTCTTGATGCCAGCGGTAACTTATGCGTGTGGATGCAATTCAGAAAAAAATTCTTGTAACAAAGAAACTTCTGCAAATTCAGAGAAGATGGATTGTTGCAATAATCATAATCATTCAAAAAATAAAAACAACGAGGGTTGTAATGGAAAATGTGGACATTCAAATTGTGTTACGGCTTCATTTCGATCTAGTATAGCATTTTTCGAAATAAATTTCAAAAACAGCAACTTTGAATTTTTAGAAAAAAATCAAAATTATTTCAATTCAAAAACCAATATTTCTTCTGGTTTTTATTCTATTTGGCTAATTCCAAAAATAAGCTAAATTAAATTTTGACATCCATAGATGTGTCAAATCGAAAGCAATTATTGCTTTTAAATCAATTATTTTCTCGGCTTATCAATTATTAAATGATGGCTTTTTGCTATTCTTTGATTGTGTTATAGCCTTTTCAATTCAAAATTATTTAAAATTAAACAGAAACAGTAATGTATTAAATCGAAAATTTCGACGGAGTCACAACCTTGTTTCACAAAATATAAAAAAATGAAAAATTTAATTATCGTATTAAGCGTATTCTTAACAGTGATTACAGCAACAACAGCTCAAACTGCTACAAAAAAAGAAAGTCCTGAAACAATGTACGCTTGCCCTATGCATCCTTATGAAATGAGTGCTAAAGAAGGTAAATGTAGCAAATGTGAAATGAAAATGGTAAAAACATCAGTTTCAAAACACAGTCCAGCTATAAAAGGAAGCCAAACTAAACACAAAGTTGTAACAAAATATGTTTGTGCTATGGACGGTGCAACTTCTGACAAACCTTGTAATTGCCCTAAATGTGGAAAGGAAATGACAAAACAAGAAGCCCAAAAAATGACCTATGCCTGCCCTATGCACCCTAATGAAATGAGTATGAAAGAAGGAGAATGCAGTAAATGCGGAATGAAGTTAGTGAAAACAGAATTGAAATACAATTCAGCAGTCAAAGGAACACAATCTAGTAGTGTTGTTACTACAAAATATGTTTGCAAAATGGATGGTGAAACTTCTGATAAACCAGGAAAATGTGCTAAATGTGGAATGGATATGACACCTAAAGTAGGAGTAAATAAATAAAATAATTTAAAAAAATTATGAAACTACAAAAATTGATGTTTGCTATTGTACTAAGTGTTTTTAGCTATACAGTTATTGTTGCACAAGAATCTGACAATTCTAAAATAATTGAAAATAAAGAATACACCTGCACGATGCATCCCGAGATTATAAGTAATAGTCCAGAATTTTGCTCTAAATGTGGAATGAAATTAACCGAAAAAGGAAGCAAAATTGAAACCAATACAAAGGCACAAACATATACTTGCTCAATGCATCCTGAAGTGATTTCTGATAAAGCCAGTATGTGCCCTAAATGCGGAATGAATTTAATTCTTAAAGAAGAAGGTTCAAATAAAGATATGGGGATGAAACATCACAACCATAAAGGAATGATGTATGTTACTGGGTGTGCAATAATGGCTGGAGTGATGGTAGTTGTGATGTTATTTGCCATTTGATAAATAGTAACAATCTAGATACTTAGAAAAAAGAAATTAAAACTCTATTCAAACCTTATATAATAATGAATTTTATAAAACAGAATATTAAAAAAATTAAATATGTAACCTATTAAAAACACTATAATATTATGAAAAAAATTTCGATTTTAGCGTTACTTGTCCTAGCGATAAGTTCTTGCGCAGACAATTCCTCTTCAAATGGGAATGTCACATTGAAGGCTTCTGCTGTTTCGACAACGGGCAAAACTTCTTTAACTGCACGCACCGCTGCGTCAACAGTAGTTATTACAGACTTCAAAATTAATATTGGAAATATTAAATTTGAAACTGATATGGGAGATATGATGTATAGTAAAGATCCAATGCACGGAGATGGTAAACTTATGGGCCCATTTTTATTGGATATACTTGATCCTAACAAGCCTATGAGCCAATTGATTACCTCAGTAGATATTCCAAATGCAAAATATGAGGAAATAAAGTTAATGTTTCAAAAATGTATAGTTGTCGGAGAGATGTATGGCAAAACGTATATGATTAAAGGGACTATAAACGATAAACCATTTATTATTTGGAGTGACAAAGACGTTGAACTTGGAATGGATTTTATGGATTCAACCAAAGATTTCACGGTTGGCGGTAATACTATGATGCTAAATGTTAAAATGCAACTTGATGGTCTAATGACAAAACTAACAACAATGGCAAGTCAGAATCTATTGCTAGATACAGATGGAGATGGAATTATCGAAATTACTACTGGTCTCGACGATGGAAATTCTTCTATTGGAGGTCAGTGTAAAGATCTTATTGAAAATGAAACACATTTAGATGACAAGGACTAATTTTAAAAAATTTTAACTAAATCAAAAACCAGCCAATTCGACTGGTTTTTGTTGTATATTTTTATCAAATAAACTGTTCAATTTGCCTTAGCGATTTGCTAAAAATTAGATTAAAAAAAATATTACCTAATAACAACTTCAGATAAATTAATAATTTAAAAATTAAATAATGAAAAATGTAATTCTTTCAATCTTAGCATTAACATTCATATCAGTCTCTTGCAACAAAAACAAACAAAGCGAAACAACAGATTCTGCAACTACGAAGCCTGAAACCACAACTGAAGTAGTTAATCAAAGCCCTTTTTCTATAAAAGAAATTGTAAGTAATTATTTGTCTTTAAAAAATGCTTTGACAAAAGATGATGCGAACGGTGCTGCTAATGCAGGAAATGCAATTGTAGCAGTAATGGCAAAAATAGATATGAAAAATTTGTCTTCGGATCAGATGAAAAAATATATGGAAGTTGCTGATGATGCCAAAGAACACGCTGAACATATAGGTTCAAACAGTGGAGATATTGAGCATCAAAGAGAACATTTTGTACTATTAAGCAAAGATATAAACGATCTGATTATAACTTTTGGAACAAATCAAAAGCTGTATCTTGATTTCTGTCCAATGGCTGATGATGGCAAAGGAGCCATCTGGATAAGCGAAACCAAAGAAATCAAAAATCCATTTCAGGGTGCTAAAATGCCTAGCTGTGGTTCGGTAAAAAAAGAATTGTAGAATGAAAAATAGCATCAAAAAGATACTTTTTATTGGTTTAATTATTTTTTTGCTGATGCAGTTATATCAACCTGCTCGTAATTTAGGTTATGAGCAGGATTTAACTGCAAATTTCACAAAAGTATATAATGTTCCTAAAAATGTGGAAACTATTTTACGTACTTCTTGCTATGATTGCCATAGCAACAATACTATATATCCTTGGTATTCTTATTTGCAACCGGTTAGGTTTTTTATGGATAGCCACATTAACGAAGGAAAGGAAAACTTAAATTTTAGCGAATTCGGAAAATATTCAAAACGTAAACAAGAAAATAAATTGGACAGAATTGCGAAACAAATAAAATCAGCTAAAATGCCTTTGAGTTCCTATACTTTAATTCATAAAAATGCGGTTTTAAATACCACTGAAAAAGAATTGGTAATAAATTGGATAAATACACTTAATAAAAATGAATAATCTTACTCAAATCATTCAACAATACAAAACCGATACTGAAATCGTTTACAATACTTGGTTTGTCGATAATGACCAAAGATTAAAAGCATTTAGAACCATTCGTAGAGGAGTTTTACAAGTCATTGACGATATCAAAAACAAAACGTTTCCTAATGATTTCAAAGGCAGTAGTTTAGAATTTGTGTTAAGTTGTATTGCTGAGCAAAAACAAATATTTGTAGGTGTGGCACATCCATTTTATTGGAAACCAAAATTGCGAATTCCGGATATTTATGAAAACCAAAACAACAAAATCGCCTTTGGGCAATTTCTAGAAAACTGCATCAATGCCAAAACCGAAGAGCAGGTTGTAAAAGAAATTGTAAAACTAGACGAACTCAAAATAAAAGGTCTTGGTCCAGCCGTAGCCAGTATATTGTATTTTTTGCACCCCACTTGGTTTCCACCATTCAATACAGCTATTCTCAACGGATTTCATTTTCTGTTCAAAGACAAAAAGAAGTTGGGCAGTTGGACGGAATACCTCAAAATTAGAGAGACACTAATCGAAACCAACAGCAAACACAAAAGTGAATTATCAAACGATTTGGGAGCAATTGCAGGATTGTGTTTTGAGATTGGAGCCCAAAAAATGCTTATTGGCAACGATGAATATTTAAGTGAAGAAGAACGCACCAGGTTTGAAAAAAATATACTAAAACGACAAAAAGAAATCCAGGAAGAAAAATTAGCTGAAAACCTTCATAACGAAATGCAATACCATTTATTAAAAATTGGAGTTTCGTTAGGTTATGATGTTACTCCAGCCAGTAATGATAAAAGTAAAGCGTTTAATGGTCAAAGTTTTTCGTTTATATCAATTAGTAAATTCCCAGAATTACCAACGGACAAAGACACTCAAAACACAATCAAACTCATTGATGTGCTTTGGTTTAATAAAGGGACAAATAACATTATTGGGGCTTTTGAAGTTGAAAAAAGCACCAGTATTTATTCTGGGATTTTAAGACTTTCCGACTTATATTTTAGTCTTTCTAACGGAGAAGAAGTGTTCTATATCATCATTCCGGATAGCAGAGAAAAAGATGTAATCCAGCAACTAAATCGACCTGTTATAAAAAATTCTAAAATGAATATCAAGTACATTCTTTTTTCAGAATTACGAAGCCAATGCGATGCAATTTGCAAATTCGGTTCAGATTATTCCATAATGGAAAAAATTGCAAAATCGATATAAATTATAAAGTGGTGATGTAAATGAATAGGTGTGAATTATACAACCCTTTTCTAAAATTATGCAATGCTCCTCTAAATAACCAACCCTACCTTTATACCGTTACGAAAACTGATTTTACAGTAGAAAATACATATAGAGAAATCCCGTGAATGTAATGGCTAATGCAACATTGATTGAGCAATATAATTTACAAAAAAAATAAAATTATGAAAGGTATAACTACATCACAAAAGGTTTTAAAAATTTTTTTATCAGCTTCTATTTTTTTATCTATTAGTGTATTTTCAGTTTTCGGGCAGCAGATGACCAAAATGAAAATGGATACTCCCTCAGCCAATAATGGAGATATGAAAGTTATGCAGGATCAAACGATGTTGCCGATGCCTTTCTTTACCCATATGGGCATTCCTTATAGTGTGGGTACTTATAGTTTAAGGGTTGCGGCACTGCCAACAATAAATGACGGAAAAACAAATACAGAATTCAATTTTCAATTCGAAACTGGTCTTTCAAAAACAGTTGGTTTATTTATTGGCGGGGAGGGATTATTTGATAGTACTACTTTGGAGGCAATGTTTCAATTTTTAGTCTGGAAAAGTAAAAATGGACGAAACGGAATTTCTCCAATTATAGAATTTGAGTTCCCATTAGGGAAAGATGCTACGCGAAGTGTTTACACTTTGGTAGGTTTTGCCAGCACGTTTTCAACCTCTAATGTGGCATTTAATCAGGTGCTTCATTATAGTCCGCTCGAAGATTTAGCAGAGGGAAGTGCCTCAGTACTTGTTAAAGTCTCAAAACGAATATTTCTTGTTTCCGAAATTTCCGGAGTTACGGAAAAAGGAGCACAGCCTATTTTCAATCTTCTTGCTGGTGTTAAGTTCCAACTCAATAAGAATATATTATTAGGAGTTGCATATCAACAGCCTCTAACAACAAATCGAGATTATGATTCTCAATTTGTGTTTCAGCCAAACTTATTTTTTCAAAAATAATCGATGCTCAGGCCAAAAATGAATAATAAATATTAAATTAAAAAAATTATGAAAACAATTGTAAAAACAGTACTGCTTATCATTACAGTAGGCTCAATGGTTAGCTGTAAATCAACATTTAATGCCTCCGAAACTATGCGTGTTCAAGGCAATCGATCTGCTGTTTATCAGGAAATAATTTCAAGCCCAAGCCAATTCAGCGAATTTATTGAACTGGCACAAAAAGATGAAGGGGCAAAAATGATAATGATGCAAAAACATATGCAAATGATGGAATCTGGAAACATGAAAATGATGATGGAGAAAAACCCCGAAATGAAACAAAAGATGAAAACGCACATGGAAAAAATGATGGAGGATAATTCTGAAATGAAAGAAAAAATGCAGGCGAAGATGTTAGATAAAATGATGGAAAGTTCAGAAGGAAGAATGATGTTGATGCAGAAAATGCTTGAAAACAAAGAGATGCAAGGGGAAATGAAAGAAAAAATGAAAGAAAACCCAGCAATGATGGAAATGATGATGAAAAAGATGCAGGAGAACCCCGATATGATGAAAAAAATGATGGAAATAATGCAGGAAAATCCTGAAATGATGAAGAAAATGAGAGGTATGGACATGAAAGATAAAAAGCATTCCAACCATTAATAATTCCATTATAGAATACTTTATTTCAAAATTTAAAAACAAATAGAAGTATAAAATATTAAAAATCATGAAACAAACATTCAAAATTAACGGCATGTCTTGCGGAAGTTGCAAGCAAACAGTAGAAAAAGCTTTACAAGAAGTAAGTGGAGTAAGCTCGGTGCAGGTAAGTATGAGTCCACCAGAAGCAATCGTTGAAAAAGCGGATTCAGTTACTTTAAATCAACTAAATGCTGCTTTATCAAAAGCTGGTCATTATAGCATTGGAGATGAAGAACCTTCATCAACTCAAAAAAATAAGGGTGGATGCTGTTGTGGATAAGGCTTAAGACCTTATTAAACTTAAATCGAAAACAGTTAGCTGATGTTGTAATCTACACATAATTTAAAACTAATTGATGATTTGCAAAAGCTTCTCGATATAGTCAAGGTGTATTCGATTACAACATTAAATTAAATAATCATGCACAATTACGACGGAAATTTTGGTGGAATGCACCTTATATGGTGGATTATATGGGTTATATTTCTTATTTGGATTTTTGTAGCACCAGGGAATATTCTTGGGCAGAGATCAAAAAATGATTCCCCTCTGGATATTCTTAAAAAACGATTCGCAAATGGGGAAATCACCACAGAAGAATATGAAGAATTTAAAAAACCATATTATATATCAAATAAACGCAAAACAACTTGGTTTTGCCTTTGGGCTTATAGGAGCACTGATTTATTTAGATTGCATGATAGTAATGTCAACAGCGGGAAAAGAAGGCAATATTGCCTTCTTTCAACAGCCTCTTATATGGCCCCTGGACACCTCCAATATTATAAGAATGGACGTTTAAATATTGGAGGATTTCTTTTGTATTATTCAAACATTTATTTTAGGTTGGCTTATAGGAGCTTGTAATGGACTATTTTATAATGTTCAAATTAAAGTTAAAAACTAATTCATTATTAAATAGGTTTCCTGTCTGATTTAAAATATAAAAAAAGAGTAAACTAATACAAATATTTTAAACAATTAAACATGAAAAATATAGCAGTTATAGGATACGGTGTCATCGGAAAAAGAGTGGCCGATGCCATCAACATACAAGATGACATGAATCTAGTTGGAGTTTGTGATGTAATAAGTGATTGGCGCATACAAAATGCCGTGAGAAAAAGCTATACTATCTATGCGGCGACTACAGAAGCTGAAAAAGAAATGAAAAATGCCGGCATTACTGTAAAAGGTAGTATGCAGAACCTTTTGAAAAAAGTAGATATTGTAGTGGACTGTACACCAATGAACATAGCGGCAAAGAATGTTGAAATATATAAAAAGCAACGGATTAAATTTATTTTTGAGGGTGGTGAAAAACACGAAACTACTGGGCACTCATTTAATGCAGAAACCAATTATGAATCAGCCTTAAATCTTAATGCAACACGAGTGGTTTCCTGTAATACCACTTCCATCTTAAGAACACTTGGCGCATTGAAAAGAGCGGATTTATTGGATTATGCACGAGGAACATTGTTAAGAAGGGCAACCGACCCTTGGGAAAGTCATTTAGGAGGTATTATGAACACAATGGTACCTGAAAGAGAAATTCCAAGTCATCAAGGACCTGATGCACAAAGTGTCGATCCCGACTTGGATGTTATTACCTCGGCTGTAAAAGTTCCCGAAACCTTAAGTCATATGCACTACTGGAATGTAAAATTAAAAAGGCAGACTACAAAAGAAGAAGTGCTAAATGCTTTTAAAACATCAAGCCGCATCAAACTAATTCATTATGACCAAGGTCTGGTTTCCAATAACACAATCAAAGAAATGTTTTTGGATATGGGCAGACCCTGGGGTGATATGTATGAAGTTGCGCTTTGGGAAGATATGCTGAAAGTGGTAGGAGATGAACTTTTATATGCCTATGTGGTAGACAACCAAGCCATCGTAATTCCAGAAACGATTGATGCTATAAGAGCACTTACAGGTATTGAAACCGATGCAGCAAAATCCATTGCTAAAACCAATGAAAGTTTAGGAATAAATTAAATGCTTTTGAGATGAAAACAGATAAAAATATAACAGAAATTCTAGGTGAAAAATCATCCTTCTATTTGGATTACGTTTGTAAAAAAATTACTAAAGATCAATTGCAAACTCCAAGCAAACTGAGCCTTGATGAGGTTTTTTTAAACAGCAACAGAAACCCACAAGTATTGCGGAGTCTATCCCAATTGTACAAGCACGGTAATCTTTCAGGCACAGGCTACTTGAGTATTCTTCCCATAGATCAAGGTGTTGAGCATAGCGCTGCTTTTTCTTTCTATAAAAATCCGGATTATTTTGACCCAGAAAATATTATAAAATTGGCGATAGAAGCAGGCTGTAATGGTGTGGCTTCAACATTTGGAGTTTTAGGACTGAATGCTCGAAAATATGCTCACAAAATACCGTTTATTGTAAAGTTAAATCACAATGAACTTCTTACCTACCCAACCAAATATGACCAAACATTGTTTGGTAAAGTTAAAGCCGCTTGGGATATGGGAGCTGTTGCCGTTGGTGCTACCATCTATTTTGGTTCAGAAGAAAGCAACAGACAACTCAACGAAATAGCCGAAGCTTTTGAAGAAGCACATAATTTAGGAATGGCAACTATCTTATGGTGCTATCTGCGTAATGACGGATTCAATAAAGATAACGTTGATTATCACGCTGCTGCTGATCTTACAGGGCAAGCAAACCATTTGGGAGTAACCATTCAGGCTGATATTATAAAACAAAAGTTACCAACAAATAATTTTGGTTTTAAAAATATCGGTTTTGCTAAATATGACGATGCAATGTACAAAACACTCACCACTGACCACCCTATAGACCTTTGCAGATTGCAAGTAGCTAATTGCTATATGGGCAAAATCGGGTTAATCAATTCGGGTGGTGGTTATAATGGCGAGTCTGATTTGGTTGAAGCCATCACGACCGCAGTAATCAATAAGCGTGCAGGTGGTTCTGGTTTGATTTTAGGTAGAAAAGCATTTCAACGCCCTTTTAAAGAAGGTGTTGACCTATTGCATACTGTGCAAAGCGTTTATCTTGAAAAAAAAATAACCATAGCATGATAAAGTATAAAAAGTTGAACTGACATTATAAATTCGGAAATTAAAAAAGTTGCTTAACTAATACTGCGGTTTTTATTTGCATATCCAACTCTCTTATCAAAAATTTATCGAAAAAGATGATAGCTGTTTTATAATGACCTATAAATAAAAAAAACAAACAATTACGATACCTTTTCCGAAGTAGTGTGAACGGTGACGAGCAGAAATTTAAAATAGTAAAACAAAAGTTTATGAAAACAAGCAATATCAATATACACGACATGCTATCTGTTTGGAGCGTAGAAGAAGTGGAAAAACACATTGGTGAAGTACCTG
>NZ_JAYWCK010000089.1:0-28560 GCF_043780635.1 Flavobacterium sp. | reverse complement strand
AAAAGCCAATCCAATGGAAAATATCAACGCCATAGCAGCACTTTTTGGAACACTAATCACCTTGTTACTATCGGTTGTGGCTTATTTTATCAAGCAATTGCACACTGATTTTAAGAGTGTGGAGAAAGATTTGATTGAAGTAAAAACAATGGTTTTAATCATCAAAACCGAGTTCAAAAGTGGCAACGATTTACTGAACCAGAAAGTAGAATACATCGAAAAAAGAGTACACAATTTAGAATTATCAATTTATAAAAATCAAGATTATGAAAAATAATAAAATGAATTTTGCAGAAAGAGTTTTGGCACCAACCCCAAAATGGTTTAAAATTTTGCGAACTGTCGGGATAGCATTGGCATCCGTTGGCGGTATAATCATTGCTTCCCCGGTGGCATTGCCTGTCGGATTGGTTTCGGCCGCAGGATATTTAATACTGGGCGGAAGTATTATATCGGTAGTTTCCCAAACTGGAGTAAAAACCGAAGAGGAAGCAGAACCAGAAAAGTAAAAAAGCCTAAAATCAGTCAAATTAGCTCCGAAATTCGGGGCTTTTTTCGTTTATAGCATTGCTTAAAGAGTAATTGCTTTGCTTTTCATCGTTTTATTTAAGTGGGGCAATCATATTGCACTTATATATTGGTTTGCTTGGGAATGAAGTGCAAATGAAATCAAAAAAGAAATTCTAAAATAATTCCTTTGTGTGGATCATCTTTTAAAATATTGTTTTCTAAAAAAGTGGAAGTCTTAAAATTTGAAATCTTTTTCAAATTATCAGATATGAAAATATGGTCAATGCAATTTTGAATTTGTTCTGTCGCTCTATGTATATTGTAGTTATCCGTATAGTTTATTAATTCTTTTCTGCTTTTTATGCTGGGTAATTGTCGCTTTTCAATTTCGAAAAAAGAGGTGTTGAAATCTCCAACAATAAAAACATTTTCATTTTCAATCATTATATTTTTAACATCATTCTTGAAATTTTCAAGTTCTACTTTTGCAATTTTATCCTGGTATTTTATACCCCAAGTCCCAATTATGGTTCCGTAAATAACTATTTCCTTGCCGTCTATTGTAAATTTATGACAAATGGAAGTATAACTGTCAATTGTTTTTATCTCTTGAATTGATTGGTGTTTTGAATAAATGCTGGTTCTTGTTGGAGTTTCACCTTTTAGATAAATTCCATAATCAAGATGTTGAAATACTTCATTTGTCGGAATAGATTTCGAATGATATTCAAAATAATTTTTATTAAAACTAAAGTTTAAGATATTCTCATTTACAATCAAAAAATCTAAATCTTGTTTGTTGATTTCATCCTGAATTATCTTTTTTAAATCTTTGGATTTCTTGAACCAGTCTATATTGAGAGTTGCTATTTTCAATTGAAATTCTTTTCTACAAATATATAATTCCATTTGTTTGCAAATGAGTAATTTAAGAAAGAGTTATAAAATATTAAAAGCTGCATCATTTGTCTGGTGTTGCTGTTTTTTTTGTTTCATAAAGTTTTTTTTTCAGAATAGGAATTGAAAGGAAGCCTCAAACTTCAAATTTGGGACTGGTCATTCGGATGAGAGGGGAATCGGAGCTGTTTTTTTTGGGAGAATGCCTTTCAGGTATTCTCTTTTGAAATGGGATGCTTTGGCATTCTTTCAAAAAAAATTGCATCCAAGGGGGTTTGGGGGAATGGAAGATTCCCCCAACTGAACTTACCTAGTGCGGTGGCAGAAGCGAAACAAGTGTATCGTTTTTCTATTTGTGGATTTGGATTTTTCTGATTGCTTTCCTAGAAAAGTTGATGCCAGACTTATGAAAGAAAGA
The DNA here is from genome assembly GCF_043780635.1 of Flavobacterium sp. Lineage (GTDB taxonomy): Bacteria > Bacteroidota > Bacteroidia > Flavobacteriales > Flavobacteriaceae > Flavobacterium. The sequence continues at coordinate 26,735 of NZ_JAYWCK010000089.1, read as the reverse complement.
GAATGCTTCCCTCTAGTATTAAGCATCAATAAGACCGGTATGGCATCGGCTTTTCGGGAAAGCAATTACTGCGGTGGTGGTGGCAAATAAAAAACGATACTCTTGTGGGGAAATTTGATTTTTGAGGATGCCTGAGTAGTGTTCAGTATTCAGGTTGCAGTTTTCAGTAAAAAAGTTGTTGCGATACGTTATGGCATCTTCAAAAAACAATGCAAATATAGCTCCTATTTCGGGTGGGTGCGTTGGACGTGGCGGCTATTTTACATAATGAAATTATAGTGCGAGTGCCCCGGGGTTCGGGGCGCTTGACCTATAATGTTGCCATCATTATGTAACATAGCTTGGGGGTGTTTTTGGCTTTCGAGCGTTGGAGGACAGCTTATTGCTTTTTCTATTAAACCAAAAAATCAATAGTATAATCTAATAAAAAAGCAATGTGCTGTTAAAGCGTTGGCAAAAGCCAAAAACACAGGAGCGTTGGACGAGCGTTGGCTTGGGTGGGCGCAAAAAGGTCAGCGATAGCGTTCCTATCTTTTTTTTTAAATCATTAGTGAAATGAAGCAAACAAAGACTTGAGTTTAGGAATACTTGGACTAAATGAAAGTTTTGTGAAGCTGAATGAGATAATGAAAAATTTCACTGAAGTTATTTATATTGTTATTGTGAAATTTCAAAACTATTTTGGTAAATGAGTAATGTTTCTTTCTTCCTAAGAAGGAAATTTTTATTTTGATAGTTAGGTTGTTGCAATAGCAGATTATCATTAAACTCTAGTAACTTGAACTGTAAATCATCAATATTAAAGTCGTTCAGTTTTATTTCAAAGCTGGCAATAAAACCAATAGCTTTTTGTTCTACATAAATTCCGGGGCTGTACTCTTCCCTAATTTCAGTTTTATGAATATTGTATAATGGGAAAAGCAATTGTTCTTGATTGAAATCTTTGAATTGGAGTTTCCTGATTTTCTTTCCATCTAATAAAATTTCAATTTGGTTTTTAGGAGTATCTAATAAACCACTAATTTTTATGCCGGGTAAATGCTCCACCGATGGAATAGAAGCTCTTTTGAGGTAGTAATAAAAAAAAGGATCTAATAGAGCCTTTACCAAGGGAAGTTTCATTTTAGCCGCTACTTTCAAGCACTCAAGTAAATCCTCCTCGCTGCACTCAAACTTTTTAAGAGTCCAACTTTCCCCGTGAAGATTGATTTTGAGTGTTTGCATTGAAAAAGACTATTTGATTGAAGATCAATTATTAATTATGCTTTTTTGGATATTCAATTTCATTACTAAATCATTGTAAATTACATTTGAAAAAGGAGAGAAGTTTAAATTCAATTGGTTTTTTGAAATGACATCTAGTATCAAATTACATTTAGAAATTTCATTAGTGAAATATAAACTTCCTGCCAAGATAATTTGTAATTGATTCCAATTTAAATTACCCCAATGAGTGAGCAAAAATAAATCTGAACCCAAGTGCTTTCTGATGATGTTTACTATTGTTTGAAATTCATTGCATTTGTAAAGATATTCGCTGATAAACAAAATGCTCGTTACCCTGTCACTAATGTCTTTGTATTCTTTTGAAAAGTTGATTTTGGTTATGTTTTCTATGCTAGTTTTTGCATTTTCCTCTTTATACTTTTTTTGGTAAATAACCTCTATACCATATTTTCTCATAAGTAAAATATTGCTTTTGATTTTATCAAAATCTAGGATTTTTATGCTATTGTAATGAGATTTAAATTCTTCCCAGTTTTTTATGTCTGCATAATAGGTTGCCATTATTAAATGAAAAAAAGCTTCGGAGGATGGATTAGATTTTTTTGCTTTGTAATAGTTCAAAAGTAATTTTCTGTAATATTCTTGTTCTGGATTTACCAACCATTCCACAAATAAATCATCATCATACGGTAAATTGAAATAGTGTTTTATGGCAATTTTTTGAAGCCATTTATTTTGATTGCACAAGACACATAAAAGATGGATAATATAATGGATCTCATATCTGAATTTTTCAATGTTTACAAACAAAGTTTCACATTCAAAGATGTTTTCAAAAAAATATTTGTCTTTTTGGATTACTTTAGTTAGGATAAGTTGAGTAAATAGGCTGTAAACTTCTTTTTCTACAATTTGACTTTCTATTATAAAAAACAGCTCCTCATTTTTTACTTTATTTTCAACGCAATCAATTAATAATGCTTTTAGTTTGTTGCGATTTAAAACATTGTATTCTTCGATAAAGACTTCCCAATTTTTGAAACCACAGTAAATAGCGCAATAATCTAAAATTGGTAAAGAGGGATGGGTTTCTCCTTTAATCAGTTTAAAAATTCGTCTTAAAGTATCAATACTGACACTATTACCCATATTGGAATATAAAAATTCACAATCAGTTGTAGTATTAATTTTCCTTCCAAAATTTTCTTGTATTTTACTTCTTAGAAATTCAAGGTGTTCTTCTTTTGCAGGGTTGGTAATTCTTGCCATTAATGCCGAGTAGTTTAGTATGCTAATATAGTGAAAAAGTTCATTATGTTAATTTGCATTTATATGCACTCTGCCACATTTGACAAAAGCTGTTTTTTAAATTAGATTTGCGCTATTAAGTATTTGAAATTAATTGGGACAACCTATTACAAGGATATAAAAGCTTGAAATATGACCATTTACGACTTTTCTAAAGAAAGAAATCCAACTAGAACCATATTGCTCTATGCTCATTTGGGAGTACCATATCAATTTACATTGCCTATGCCAACTATCTATGAAGGGAATAATCGATCTAGAGAAAAGTATAGAAGGTATTTTACGGAATATTATGGTTATGAAATCAAAGGCGATATTAACGAAATGGTTTTGGATTCATTTGATGTGCTTTGGTGTCTTTTAAAGAATCCTGAGCAGTTCCAATATTATAAAAACACAATCGATAAACTAGCGGAAAGCTTCGCATCCATTTTAGGATTATCAAAAGCACAGTCTGAAAAAGCGGTGGAACAAATGGTTTTAGCCTTGGGATTCTCAAATGTATCTATTGAAGAAATTGTGTTCGTTACCAAAGGTTATTACGATATGCAAAAATTCGCCAAACCCTTTAGTGGGCTGATGCAATTATTTCTTTTTTGGTTAGCTTCCCTGCAAATGGAGGAATATGATGTGGATACACAAATGGCATTTCAACGGTTTCAAACCTTGTTTGGTAAAAAAATTAATTTGGATTTATACACAAATTTCACTGATATAGAAATGATTGAAGTATTCTTGAGCTGTTTTTCTATTGGCAGTAATGATATCGACTATTTCAATTTAGTATTAGCTTTAAAGTAAAAAACTATGCCCTATAAAATCGCGATCCTTACAGCCTTACTCATTGGGATTTTCAATTTTCTTTCTTCTCTCTTTCTAAAAAGGATGAAAAGTAGTTCAGAATATGAGGGGCAATTGCCTTCCCGATTGATAAATTTCGCAGGAATTCCTCCTTTGGGATTGGTTGCCGTTCTTTTTCTTTTGGGATTGGGTTTTATTCTTGGATTAAAGGAATATTTAGAAACAGATTTATCAAACAAATAAAAATAGATACTATGCGATTAGTGAACCATCTTAATGAAGTTTTGGAAATCAGGGTAAACAAATATACCTATGAAAATTCAGTAAACTCTTATTTTGATAACGATGCACTAGACGCAACATTAATAATTGAAAAAGGAGATGGTCATTTTGAAAGAGAATTGAAATTTATGACTGTTGAACAAATAGAGCTAATGGACGAATGGTTAACTATGGTAAGCACTTCAAAAGGAACTTTAAAGACTCTTAATTTTGTTGATGTAGATTTAGAATTTATGAAGTCCTTCAGTGGGAATACTCCCCATATAAAGATAGTATTGAGTGATTTATATGAAGAATGGACAAAAACACCAATTTCTTGGGACTTCATTATCAATAAAAAAAATGTACATTTGATGGGAATGGAATTACAAAAAACGATGAAAGAATTTCCGTGTAGATGTGGAATGAAACACGATTGCCATAAATTATAGATTATTAACACAATTAAATTCATAAAAAGGATATGGGATTAGAATTAGAAAACAAAAGAGTTAATAGATTAAAAAAAATATATGCAAGAAAAAATCTTTTCTTATTATTAGCTTCTGTTGCCATTGTTGCAGTTTCCTGTAAAAAAAGCAATAATCTTAATGACTATACTGGTGGAGAGGTAAATAGGTATAACCCAACATTAATGGTATTTCCTTCGGATGCTTTACTTAAAAGATTAGATTGTTTGAAGGAAATTGATAATCAAGGAACCGTTTCATATGACAGAAATTATTCCAAATCTTTTGTTCAAGATTCAGAATTAAAATTTGTCATTGCTAATGTTGAAGGAGCATTTTCTAAATCTAATTATCCACTTGAAAATCTTGAACAGCAATTGAAACAAATCAATAATGAAAAAACAATGGATGCAATGGAAAGTGTTTCGACTGATGCACGAACCCAACTACTAAACACCGCAAGACCTGATTTCATTATAGAAGTTGATTATGAGTACAAACAAGATCCGTCTAGCAGAAATCCTAAAAAAATATTAACTTATATTTTAACTGCCATAGATGTTTATACTAATAAAAATGTTGCTACAATTACCCGCTCGGATATTGGGAATGAGGATGGGAGTGGCTCTTTAGCAGCTTTAATTCAAAAAGACCTAAATGAAAATATTTCAGATTTTCAACAACAAATTAATAACCAATTTAAAGATATTATTGATAATGGCGTTGAAATTACTTTGCGAATAAACACGGAGGAAAATGCCAATCTTGCACTTGGTGATGAATGCCTTGGCACTGAAAATTATAATGATTGGGTTAACAATTGGTTGAAAAAAAATACTGTTCATTCATCATTTAAATCCGTTAAAAATTCTGATAAGGAGTTGAAATTTACTAATGTCAGAATCAAAACACTTACTCCTTTTGGAGAAAAATATACTGCATTTGATTTTGCTTCCGATTTAAAACGAGATATATCCAAATCTTGTGGTATAAGCTGTGTCAATAAAACCCAAGGGATAGCCGATGCTTATTTAGTAATTAAGGGATTAAAATAAAAAATTATGAAAAAAATATTTTATGTTTCAATGTTAGTATTTCTGGTTTCTTGTGGTAACTCTGAAAAAAAGAAAAATGATATAACTGACCAAGAAAGAGACAAACTTTTAAGAGAGAAAAAAGAACGATTGACTAAAGATGTGTCTGGTATGCAGTCTGTTTCCAATATAGAATGGGGAAGCATTCGTTTTACACCTTATGTGCCACCATACCCTGATTTGGGTAAAGAAGGTATTGCTATTATTGAAGATAAAATAAATTCTTTGGTATCAAAATATGGAGCATCAGGTAGTGTGGGTAATCCGTCTTTTGTAATTATACCCGCTATTTCTATAACTTCTAAAAATGTTACGGCGACTGCTCCTACTTTATATGCTAATAAATATAATGTGACTTTCTATACAGCTAATTTATTAGATGGAACAATTTTTAGTTCTGCTTCTTTTGCATTTAAAGGCGTTGGGGAGTCACCACTGAAAGCGTTTATAAATGGTTTGGAGTCTTCAAATATTAATCATACTGATTTTGTTGGATTGCTTACCGAAGGGAAAGAAAAAGCAATTCGTTATTATGAAGCTAACTGCTCCAGCATCCTTCAGCAGGCTAAAACGGAAGCTTCTCAAAAAAACTATGAAGGAGCTATTTTAATTTTGAAAACGATACCAAAAGAAGTTAATTGCTATAAATCTTCTAGCGATTTGATTGCTAATTATTTTAAGTTGTATAACGGTGAAAATTGCAATCAGCTTTTATCAAAAATGAAAGCAGAACTAGGAAAAGAAAGTGCAATGGGAGGTTTTAATGAAGCTGCAATGTCCTATTATGCTTTAATTCCAGCAGATGCACCTTGCCATAAAGATGCTCAAAGCTCTTATACTAATTATCTTAAAAAACTTGACCCTAATGCCAAACAAAAATGGTTGACAGACGAAAGAGAATTTAATTTAAGAAAAGATAAACAGGAACAAGACAACACTTATAATATGACAAAAGCTGATTTGGAATCTAAAGTTGCCATTGAAGGACAAAGCTTATTACTTGATAAGTACAAGAAAGATGCTGAATATAATAAACTCCCTTGGTTGCGCCAACTCGTACATTTAGGCGAGTGGGATCCTTTTGATGCAACTAGTAGAATAAACAAATAAGAGTATCCTATGAAATATTATTTTTTACCAATTTTTTCTATCCTATTTCTTTTTAGTTGTAAAAATTCTAGTTCCGATTGTGATAATATAGATGATTGTCTTTCAAAATACAAATTTGAAGAAGCCAGAAATTATGCTAGTGAATTAACTGATGAGAACTATGATAAAAAGTGGTATAATTATATTGTTGGAGGTGTTGAAGAGCGAAAAACAAAAAACGAAGAATTATATAAAATTATTTCGACTGAAACTGACTATTGGATTAGTCAAAATGAGTTAGAAAAAGCAGAAAATACTTGTAATGAATTAAAGAACATTCAGTTGAGTTTTAATTATGGATCTGGTGATAGAATTGGACAAGAAGAGTTAGAACATAAAATTTCAGAATTTAATTTTAAAATTATTCGGAAATACTGTGAGATGAAGCAATATGACAAAGCTAAAGCCATTGCGATTAAACTACCAGAACAAAAAATAATTGAAACTTCAGAAAGGATTTCTTCGGGTTTTTCTGGTAACGATCCAGAAGACATCTTAATTTGTAGAAATAAATACAATTCAACAAAGAAAGGATTGAAATCAAATCAGAGAATAGAGCCTTTTAAAGAAACGTCAGGTGATGATTATAAAATATCGACTTATGAATATCCTAGAAATCAAGCGTTAAAGATAATAAATGATTGTTTTTAGAAAAATATTGATAAAACACTTTCTTTTTGTGGAAAGTATGTTATCATAAAATCCTAAAAATTAAACTCCTTATAATAATCCTCTAATAATATAAACAAATATGAACACTCAACTAAAATTGCCGGAAGAATTAAAAATGTTTGAATCTTTTTTTAACGGTCAAAATTTAAACAAGTGTAATCTGCGCTCCGTTTTTTTTGTAGAAGATGATATGATGACTTTTGGCTCCCCAAACAAATTCGATGGAAAGAAAAATTTTCCGGTAAATTGTAAGGGTGCAAAAAAGTATTTTGTTGCCGAGTTTTGGTATGAGTACCCAAGTGCAATGAGACTACCAAGTACATACTTTATTTATTCTCATATTTTTCAGTTGGACTTAACTCAGTTAGAGGAAGATATTAAAATAGAAAAAGAAAATAATAATTTAGTAGGATATGAAATTTTATCCGACCCAGAAAGTGTTGCCGTATTTGTAGAATCCAACTATGACACTATAAAACACGTGCTATTTGGTAAAAATGGAAAGGATGATTATAGAACACTTGCTCAAGAAATGGTAAAAAAAAGAGGCCAAACCGTTGGAAAAGGATTTGGTTTGGGATAATCTAAAGAACCTATTTTTTTGTTAAATACACTTAAAAAATTATGAAAACTAAATCAGAAATACTGGAAGAGTTTAAAGATTGTTCAATAGGTAGTTTGAAGTTTTTTCTTGGCTTATCAAAGTTTTTTAGAATGGTATCGACAAAAGAATATTGGTTTGTGACAAGTTTAGTTTTTTTAATTACTCTTCAGATTTACAATTATGAAAGATTGTTATTACATCCATTGTGGTGTTGCTTTATTTTTATAGGAGGGCATTTTGTTACTTACAAGTTACTGATTAGAAATCTTGGGCAAATGAATCAAGATTATAAAAATAGTGATTTAGAAATAGAAGCATACAGGGAGTTATTGAAAAACAAAAGAATGATGAAAAATTAATTTGCAATACCTATAAACTAGAAGTTTTTAGAATAGCTTTTTCCTCTTATTAATGTATCATTTTTCAAGCCTAATTTGATTATGAACACAAAACAGCAATTATCAGAAACATTGGAACTATTTTCACCTCTTTTTGGTGGGCTAAATTTGAATGAGGATTATTCTCATTATTTGCATACAGTTTATTTTGTAGAAAAAGACAAGATAAAATTTGAACCCGATTCTGGTTTATCCAATAAATTTGAAGGGAAGAAAAATTTCCCCATAGGCTGTGAAAATTTTGATCATTATTTTGTTGCCGAGTTTTGGTTTCCTTATACTACAGGAACAAATGAAGGGAATTACTTTGTTTTTTCACACGTTTTTCAATTGGATTTAGTACAATTAAGCACTGAAATTAATAGTATTGAAAAAGAACGACCTACAGTTATTGCAGCATTTAATACTGAGTTATCTATTGGAGAGAATGTTGCTTTCTTGTTCCAGGAAAGACCAGATTTTTTAAAAGACTTCCTTTTTGACCATAACCATCGTATATATGATTATAGATCACTTGCCCAGAAATTCATTGGAGTCAAAGCTCTTTTACTTGAAAAAGTTTCGGGTATATCATTCGAAAAAAATCTCAAATAAAAAGGTGTAAATTGACACTATAAAATCAAATACAAAAGTGATGCAATTTTAGTAATTGATAAACCACCATCAATGGTAAAAAGGACTTTGTTCGAGGAATAGGTTCCATCGCCTTGCCTGATTTTGATTCCATCAATAGTATAAAGCACTTTATTGGAAGAGTAGTTTCCGTCACCTTGCCTGATTTTGTTACCATCGATTGTGAAAATTACTTTGTTGGAGGAATAGGTTCCGTTTCCTTGTCGGATTTTGTTTCCATCGATTGTTAATAACACTTTATTAGATGAATAATTACCATCGCCCAGTCTTACTTTATCTTCATCGAACGTATAAAGAACCTTGTTAGAGGAATTAGTACCATTGCCAAGCCTTACTTTATTGCCGTCTATGGTGTAGGCTACTTTATTTGAAGAATAGATACCATCACCTAGATGAATTTTTGTCTGGCTGTGAATTGACATTAAAGGCATAAGAATCAATAAGAATAGGTATTTCATAACATACAAATTTATTTTATTATTACATATTTACGCAGGCTATGGTATAGTTCCAAAAGTAAGTAGCAAGATTCCATTAAAATTATTTTCTTTACTTTCTATTGAATTTTTAGAAATAAAAATATCCTTTTCAACTGAAACTAATTCTAATTTATGTGGATTTTTTTACTGTTTTAGCATCATAAAATTTCAATCCAATTGTATGGGTCGTATATGCCTGTTTGTTTTTCAAATTTAATTGCTAATTTGGCAAGTTTCTTTACTTCTCTTATGTTTTCAGGGTTGGAAAGGATAGCTTTGATAATATCTATTCTAATTTTATTTAAAAACAATATTACTTTTTCTGGTTCAAGCTCTAGTTTACCAAATTGCATCATAAATAATGCTTTGTCGAGTTTTTGGTCGAGGATTTCGTCTTCAAAATCGTCAATGCCTTTAGCAATAAAATTGGCTTTGTCTAACCAATCCTTTTCGCCGGTCTTTAAATAGCGGTTTTTAAAGATTGCTTGCATTTCTCTTAAAATATCTGGTTGATCTAGTTCTGGTTGTTCTTCTATCCAATCAATCATTTCAGGATAATTTTCTTCATCTTCTAGAAAGTGCAAAAGTTCTTCGGTGTATTTGGATGGTTTATTCATTCTGCTTATTCATTTAATACTAATGTTATAATCAAAAGTAAAAATTTATTTATTGATAGGGAAAATTAACTTATAATTTTCTTGGCTTGGCTTCGAATAAAAACTTCATTAATGGCGTTACTCTTTCTTTTTTACAGTCATTAGCGAAATGAAACAAACAAAGATGTGAGTTTAGGAATACTTGGACTAAACGAGGATTTTGTGCAGGTGAATGAGATAATGATTGTAATCAAAGTTTCATTTTTTGAATTTGGGAAATGATTTATAAAACTCTTATTCTACTAATACCCCCAATCGTTATGAGATACTGGTAAATTGTTTAATTCTTCACGGTATAATCTCCATTTCGGTAAAAATTGGTTCATATAGGCAGTAAATTTATCGTTGTGATATCTTTCTAATAGATGGATTAATTCGTGAACGATAATATATTCTAAACAAATGACTGGCTTTTTTGAGAGCTCTAAATTTATCCAAATTCTCTTTTCATCGATGTTACAAGTTCCCCATTTGGTTCTCATTTGTTTTACACCCCAATCGTTTGTTTTTACACCAATTAAGTTTTCCCATTTTGTAATTAGTTCCGGGATTTGGTTTTTTAGTTGATTGCGATGCCATTCTCTCATAATACGCCCTTTATCTTCTTTTGAAGTATTTGGTTTTGTGAATAGGTTAATTGTCTTTGTTCCTTTTATTTCTACTTTATTAAATCCTTTGTGTTCTACAACATTCAATAAATATCTTTTTCCAAGTAAGTAATGACTTTCTCCAGATATAAATTCTCGTGGTGTTTCTCTTGGTTGTGCATTAAAATTCTTAATGTGTTTTTTTATCCATCCAATTTTTGAAATGACAAATAATCTCATCATTTCACTATCGGTTTTTTCAGGTGCAGACAAACGTATTCTACCATTAGGCGGATAAACAGCCAAATGCATATTTTTAATGTCTTTTCGGACTATATCAATAGTGAGATTAGCTACTGAAATTTTTTCCATACTAATATTCAATTTGAGCTTTCACAATATCCATTAACGCGGATGTTTTATTATCGTCTTTGATAATTCCATTGATTGCAATTCGTAGTTTTTTTTCTTTTAATCCTCCGTCTCTCCAACCGTCTAGTTTATCGCTTTTAATTACGTTATCCACTGCTAACGCAAGTATTTCATCTTCATCAAGATTGTCAAATAATGCTCTTTTTGCAGAAGAATTCAATGTAGTTGGATAGTCTGTTGTTCCCATTGGATCGGATACATTTCCCGCCAATCGTTTAATTTCTTTTAAATATTCTTGATACGCTATAGTTTCCTCTTTTCTTTGTTTTATGAGTTCATACAACAATATTGACATTTTTTCGTAATATTTAGGATTGGTTTGACTTTCCTCAATAATTACCTTTCTAACATTATTTTCAATAGTTTCCGCAACAGCTTCTTGACTTCTTTTATTGCCATAAGGTTCTGTTGGTTCACTAACGTGTACTATTAAATCTACCAAGGATTTATTTTCAAAATCGGATATTTTCTTGCTGCTTTTGGCATCTAAATACATATCCATTAATTGACGCATTCCTGGTTCAAATCTTTTTAAATCTACATAATCACCACTTGCTTGCTTTATTGTTTCTCGAAGGTCAGAATAGAACTGTACTTGCTGTTTTATTTTCTCTGCTTCTTGTTCTGTGTAACCAATTTTGTGCATTTCGTTAGCAATATTTGCATAAGCCCTAATTAATGCAACTACTGATTTATATAATGTAATTCTTCTTTCTTCAGTATCTTTTATATCGTCCGGATTTTCGGTATTACCACAAAAGTATCTAATAAAACTAGGTTCATCTTGCGGATGTACTGGTTCGCACAAAGCAATAACGGTTTCTAATGCACTTTCTAATCGGTCTTTGCTAACTTCATATCTGTCAGACAATAATCCTATGACATCGTCTAAATCATATTCATCAAATGCCCCAGAAGTGTAATCGGTGAGGGATTTTTTCAAACTTTTGAATAAATCTTTATAATCGACTATGTAGCCATATTCTTTATCTTCGTTGTCCACACGATTAACACGGCAAATGGCTTGAAATAAGCCGTGGTCTTGCATTGATTTATCAATGTAAAGATAAGTTGCCGATGGCGCATCAAAACCTGTTAAAAGCTTATCTACCACAATCAGCAATTTCATTTTAGCTGGTTCTTTTATGAACTGTGTTTTTGCCTGTTGTTCAAAATCCTCTGTGGCTTTTCCGTTTAACATTCTTTGATATACTTCGTATTTCAATAGTTTTTCGGTTGGTGTACTTTCGCCCGTTTCTTCTCCTTTAGTATCTCCGTGATGTGGATTGTATGAAGTAATTATTGCACATTCTTTAAAACCTGCATTTTGAAAAAGCTCATAGTATTTGCAAGCATTGTAAACACTACTGGAAACTAACATTGCATTTCCTTCTCCCGTTGATAATCTTGGTTTTATTTTGAAATCTTTGACAATATCAAATACTATTTTTTCTAATCTGGATTTAGAACCCAATACTTTTTGCATTGTTCCCCATTTCCTTTTTAGATCTATTTTGGCACTATCTGTTAATCCTTTGGTTTCCGCATCAAACCAATCGTCTATACTTTGTTGGTCGGTAACAAATTGTTCTACGTCACGCGCTTCGTATAATAAATCCAAAACTACACCATCGGCAACTGCTTCATCAAATTTATACGGTTCTCCAATATATGGTCCAAAAACTTCGATACTTTTTTGTTTGTCTTTTTTGAGTAAAGGTGTTCCCGTGAAACCAATGAATAAGGCATCTGGCAACAATAATTTCATTGCATCGTGTAGTTTGCCCGATTGCGTTCTATGGCATTCATCTACAAACACAAAAATATTTCCTTTGGCTCTGAAATCAGAACTTAAACTCTTTTTTAATTCTTCGATGTAGCCTTCAAAATCTCCTTCTTCTGAATTCCTACCAAATTTGTGAACCAAGCTAGCTATTAACCAAGGACTTGTATTGTTTAGCTTACTGATTAAATCTTTACCGCTTTTGGTTCTATAAATATTTTCTTCAACTCCTAAAAATAGCTTTTCTATTTGGTCATCGAGCTCTTCACGATCCGTAATGATAAGTATTCGACTGTTGTCTATATTTTCTCTAATCCATTTGGTAAGCCATACCATTGTTAGACTTTTTCCGCTTCCTTGTGTGTGCCAAATGATACCGCCTTGTTTGGTATGCACGTTATTGTGTGCGGCTTTGATTCCAAAAAATTGATTGGGACGACATAATTTTTTTGTGCCTTTGTCGAAAACCACAAAATCGTGTATCAATTCGAGAAAACGCTCTTTTTGACACATTAAATACAAATGTTTGTCTATGGCATAATCAAAATTTTTGTCGGCTTCTTCTTTCCACTGCAAATAATATTTCTCTGTAGTTTCAATAGTTCCGTAACGCAATCCTTGTGTATCATTTCCTGCTAAAACATATTGCATTGTGGTAAAGAACTTATGTATAAACATTGATTTTTGATTGTCCAAGTTCTGACGAATACCCCATTCTACACCTTTGCGGCTGTTTTTTAATTCAATAATTCCTAAAGCAATTCCGTTTACATAGATTACAATATCCGGTCTTTTTGAATGTTGTCCTGCAACAGTAACTTCTTCAGCTATTGCAAAATTATTTTTGTGTGGCTCTTTCCAATTGATAAACCAAGCTCGTTCTTTTTGTTCTCCTAATTCTTCGCGAACAGAAACCCCATAACGAAGTAATTTATAGACTTCTTTATTGGCATCATATAATCCGTCAGAAATGTTATTGGCTACTTTTACTAACTCTTGAACTGCTTTGTTAGCCACAACAGTTGAATATCCTTGTGTATTGGTTAGAAAATCTAACACTAATTTTTCCTCAATGGGTTGTGTTCGTGGTTGTTCTTCCCAATTGCCTAAATAGGTGTATTGCAACTCGTTTTTGAAAAGTTGAATAATTCGGTTTTGACTTTCTCGTTCTGATTTGCCTATGTTATTCATTAGTAGTATCATTTAAAATTTGAAACTCATTACATAATTTAACCACTGATTTTAGTACATCTTTTTCAGGCAATAACAAATCATAACCGATATAAGCAGTTGATTTAACGAAGTTATTTGAATTTAATATATCTAATAATTCCTCATCAAAAGTTTTGTTTTTTGTATCATAAAAAAAAAGATTGTATTTTTTATTTACTGTGTCGAACGTTATGTCCAACTCATAAATTGATTTTTTGTATTTCCATTCGGTTATTACTGCACAAGGCGTTTCACTTTCTCCACTTACTGGATAATAAAATATTTTATTGAATGGTAGGAAAGTGTTATTTTCTATATTATTAAAGAAAAAACTGTGCGAATAGTATTCTGTATGACTACCACTCATTCTCTCTCCTGCCAATAAATATATTTCATTATCTGACTTATATCTTATGTATTGTTTTGCTCCTAAAAAATTAAATAATTTAGGCGTTTTTATAAACTTATTTCTCCAACCTGTAACCGTTTTTAATGAATTAGCAACTATTGCTTTCAATCCTTTTTCAACATCAAGAATATTAAAGTTAGCATCATCAAAAACTTCCTTAACAAATAATCTTTTTTCTTTACCACCATCTTTGTCTGCCAGTAGTAATCTTTTCCAACTAATATCCCTATCGTTATTAATTAGAAAACTTAAATTTGAACCTTCCGCAATTAGATAATTACCTTTTGACAATACTGCTCTTTGCCATAAATGGTTATTAAATTTCTTTAACCCCCCACCACTAAAAATGACTTTTGCCTTTGTTACATAGCTAATAAAAGAATTATATAATTCATTATTTAATTCAGTAATCCAATTATTGACATCACTAATTTCGTCTTCAATGCCTGAAAAACAAAACAAGAAAGTAAGCTGACTATTAAAATATTTTAGTTCAAATTCAGTATTATAAATCAATTTCGCCCAAACATCATCTTTTAAAATTAGCTTTGCTTTTATTACTTCCTCTTTTACTTGGTATTCATTAAATGCTTCTATTTTTAATGTATCAATTGATAAATTTGTTAGAATAGTGTTTCCAACTTGAATTAAATCGCTAACCGATCTGATTGACCTTCTAAATTCTGTTTCGTTATTGTAAGGTGCAGTATTATCAGTTAAATTACATATTACTCTTAACCAATCTTCTAAACCAACTGTAGTCTCAAATTTGATTAAATATTGACAAAAAGCATAAAACTTTATACGATAAGGATATGCCGCATCTTTGAAGGAGTTATTTACTATATTGGTAAAGACATCCGTTTCATCGTAGTAAAAAAAGTTATTTAGATACAATCTAATCGTACTATCGCCATTTTTAAAGAAATCGAGAATTTTTATTAACTCAAGAATAAATTTTTCGTCAAAACATTTTAATTCTAAATATTTTTGGAAAGTAATGTTTGTATTTTGTCTATCAAATAGGTGTTTTAAACCAACTAAATCAAAATCCTCATTTGACTTATTTGCCATATGATTTATTGCAAAAGCTCTAATGAAGTTCATTAATTGGTCGTCATAGATATTTTTAATTGGATCTCTATAATTCCAAAAAAGATTTGCCCAATCGGTATCTATTTTATGTGAGAAATATTCTTGAACTGTAACTTCTTTTTTTATATCATTAAATAAAAGTGTGAATTTTGGTGCCATTTTAAATTCTAAATCCTTTATATGCTGCTCAAATTTAGCTTTGAAATTTTCGAAGTCTGTTAGTGATTTCCCTCTTGCGTTCATCTTTATATACAAATCATCAGTAAGCTTAAATTCTTTTAAGTTTAAAAATTGAAATGTAATTACTGGATTACTTGGGCTTATTAGTCTATCGAAAAAACTATCAGCAGTGTTAAATTTATTGTGAATAGCATCAAGCATTACCAACATTGATTTTATTGTGGGATCATTTCCCCAGGATAAAAAATACCAAGCACTATCCTTTATTGTTTTCGATAGACTGTTATTTTGGTTTTCGTCTGGTGGCAAGAGCTGCGTTAATTCAATGTCATTTAATAATAAAGCATCGCAAAATTCTCTTGAACTTGTTCTTGTTTCATAAGTGAATTTTGATTTATTTCCTTTTTGCAGTTTATCTTTAAATAAGTCCAGTTGACCATCTTTGTTCGCTAAATACCAATGTAAAAGGAATAAAGTAGTTAACCTTTGCTGACCATCTAAAGGAATGAATTTTATATCTTTCTTATTGTCATTATCTATAAGACTACCGTATACAAAATCTAAATCCCTGTTTTTTTTATTTTCTTCTAAATAATTATACAAGGCATCAAGAAACAAATCTCTGACTTCAAAAGATGCTTTTCTACCTTGTGCATAATCTCTTTGGATAATAGGAATTTCAATGTGATACTCCTTTTCATCAAATAGCTGAAAAAAGGTTAACCTTTCGCCTGATTGAGTTTCTAAAGTATTATTGTTTTCCATCTTTAACTTTTTGTGTTGGTAAATAAATAGATAATGTTTGCTTTATGGCTTTTAAATAATCATTTGCATCTTCATTTTTCCAATACATTATTTCGCCTAATTTTTTACTATAGGATTTAAGAAATACATTTTTTGTGCAAATTGGCACAAAGGTTCCTTGCATATCATTTTCGATAATAATTTTTCTTTTTACTGGAAATACAGCATTGCCATAACTTCTATTGGTTGAAGCATCTAATAGTGCTAAATTTGAAATTGAATTAATCTTTTCAGGTTCTTTGTCTTCCTTGAATTTTTCAATAATGGTACTGTATAATTTATCAAAATCATCATCAACAATTTTTTCTGAAGTAATAATTTTAAGTAAACTGGCACACAATTTTTTTTCTTCGTCTTCAAGTACATCGAAATCAACTTTTTGATTTTCAACATACTTATTACCTGTAAAATATTCTAGAATATCCTTGGACCAATCTTTACGAGCATTACCCGTAATTTTTCTATCTGTTTGAGAACGTATGTGTTCTATATCCCAATTTTCTGTTTTGTAACTATCAAATGGGAAACGAATGTTAGAATTCTCATTTAACACAATGGTTTGTATGTTGAAAAGCAATAGAATAGTTTTTATTCTAGCTTTGGCTTTCGATTTATAAAAGTCTAATTCCTCTATTTGAAATTGTACTTTAGTTTTTATTTCCTCTATTAAAAATGCCTTAAACTCGGTTTTAGTTTTGTTTTCTGATTTCTCTAACAAGTAAATAATATCAGTGTTTACCGTTAGCAAAAAACCAATAAGATGATATAGTTCACGGTCTTTATACCATTCTTCAAAAGTCAAAAAATACTTTTTTATTTTTAACCAAATTGCATCGATATCAGGGTTTTCGTTAGTTCCTTTGCTTATTTCAAAATCATCATTGAAAGCATAAAAAGTAAAATACTCTTCATCGTCTTTCTTTTTGTCTTTCATTAAATCAAATATATATTCTATTCGAGTTGCAAAGTTTCTGGAATTGTTAGAAATAAAATACCAAAATGAATTTTCTTGAAGTGTGTATTCAATCTTGTCCCATTCGGAAGCAATTTGTAACTGTTTTAGTCTTATTTTATCTGGGCTTACTTTCTTGAAATTGGTGTTTTTTAGAAACAACGCTTTAATAAGTTCGGCATTGGTCAATGGAATTTTACCCATATTGATACGAGTAAAAATATCGATTGTATCTGAACCATCATTGACTTCGTACCAAATGATTTTAGTATCGTTTACTAAAATCGGGTAAAATTCATTTTTGGCTGCGGAATTGGTTTTTTCTTTTTCATCGAACCAATTGGAAATTACTTTGTAAGCATTGTTGATGTGGAAATAATCTATATTTTTTGATGCCAGCACTTCGTCATTAATATTCTCTAAAAACTCTTTGCTGTCGGTTCTAGTTTCAAATTTTATATCGAATACTTGCTTTGGCGTTTTAAATTCTGTTTGATTGAAATAATTGAGGATTATTAAAATAGTTGTTAATCGTTGTTGTCCGTCAATGACTTCCCAATTGTCATTTTCAGTAGGCTTTATCACCACTGGTTGCAAACAATAGAACGGTTTTTCTTTACCATCGTCTTGCTTTGGCGGATTGGTTTTGAACTCCCAAAGGTCTTTGAGTAAATCCTCTACTTGCTGAATTTTCCATCTGTAACCGCGTTGGTATGATGGGATATAAAACTTACTTCCCAGTAAATCGTTTATCGATTTTAAAACTAATTTATTTTCGTTCATACCAATCGTGTTTTACCGGTTAATAACTCCTGCATCATTCCTTGCTTTACTTTTTTTGCTTTTTCTAGTTTCGTTTCTAACTGCTCTATTTCTGCATCCATATCACTTAAAATGGCAACAATATATTCTTGCTCTTTGATTGTTGGAAAAGGAATTTGAAAGGAATTTAGACTCTTATTTGTGATTTGATTTATGGTTGCTCCCAAATGTTCTTCTATCTGTTTTTTGATAATATTGGATTGAAAAACTTGAAAAATATATGCATTATAATTAGAACGAAAAACAGACATAAAAGCTCCGAATGTTTCGCCAACACCACGACCATCAATGTAAGCACATTTTCCTATTAGGTTACGGCTGCCATTTCTTACGCAAATTAGAATATCGCCTTTTCGAGTGATTAATTTTTCTGACACTTCTACATTTACAAAAACGGTATCACTGTAAACCAGTTTGTTCTCCTTCACATTTGACGCTCTTAAAACCAATTTACCTTCACTAACAACATTACCAGGACTATATGTCAAACCAATAATACATTCTCCAACATTTCCCAATTTCTTCACTTCCCAACTTTCTTTAGGTTTTAGCAATTCTTGCAAAGCACCTTGTTTTATTTGGCGTTTTTTTATGAGTAGGTTATCAAGATTAGTTATCCAATTATCTGCGTTTGAAAGCGCTGTTGCTATTAGAGTTTGTTCTTCAAGGGTTGGAACTGGAATTAATATTTTTTCAATGGTTTTTGCATTAAGACTTGGCACACCCGATGCTTCATTATATGAATACCAATCAATCAATAGAAAATTATAATATAAAAATTTGGGGGAATAGTTTTTTGACACTTCACTATAAAACAAAGTGTCAACTGTCCAAAAAGGCGTATCCATAAACTGTGGTTTATCAATTGTCCCTTTTCGTCCAATTAATACAGTCGGTTTATCGTATAAATAAGAATTTGTGTAATTCATTAAACCACCTGTTCCTAAAATAGGATATTTTCCATTTTTATCTTCAATACTCTTTTGGTCTTTACCGTGTTTAATTTTTAAACATTCTCCTAAAGATTTTATTTCCCAATCACTAGGGATTAAACCTATTTCGGTTTGTGTATATTCTTGTACTAATTCCATATTATAAAGCATCAATTTCGTTGCAAATGGTGTTTATGTGGTCTATGCCATAGAGTAGTGCTGCTTCATCAATTTGCATCCACTGAAACAACTGCAAAATAAGGTTGTAATGTTGGCGTGCATAGGTGGTGTCTTTTACAGATGCACCAGGTTGAAAACATATTGGTTCGTGGTGTGCAATGCGGTTTCGGAGGTCGTTGATGTCTGCTAAAATATTAAAAAAGTCATTGCTATTGTAACTAATTCCTAGAACACTACTGGGACGAGAAGGAAAAACCCTTAATAATGTTTTGCCTGCAACCCTGTATTGATTTCTAGAAAACATATATCTCCAAAACCCAAAGCCCAATTCCGCAATTAATTTAAAATGAGTATAGGAATGATTAAGGTCTGAAACAGCAGTATTAATTAGATTTTGAGTTACTCTTGTTTTTTTGTTGTCAAAAAAACCTCCCGCTGCTGCTGCATTGCGTAACCAATTGATGCCAAAATTTGTCGTATAATGTTTGTCTATTTTATTGCGTAATGCCACTTCAAAACAACTCAACACGGTAAACATTTCTTGCGATAGTTTTAGGTTTTTACGGTAGAGTGTCATTGCCTTGCGAGTATCGCCACCACAAGCGGTTTTATATCTTCCTAATCGTGCAGGAGTGATTACTTTTTCGAACTCTGAATATCTCATTTTAAAAAATATTTGTTTTTTATATAAATGTGTCGTATATTTGCGTCATCTTATTCCCGGTTGTCCCTGAAGCAATTCAAACCTCCGGGTTCTGTTTTTTTATAAAGTACCGTTTTTTGTTTTTATCTTAAACATCCTCAATATTATTATTCCCGGTTTCCGCTGAAGCAATTCAAGTTTCCGGGTTTTGTATTTTAGTTCCATACCAATCCCATTTTTTGTAAATGCACTGCAACTTTTTGTTCTTGCTCTTGCGTGCTTTTGTTAAGCTCGTCTAAGGTGTTTTCATAGCGTTCTGCCAATTCTTTTACCCTACCTGTTAATCGTTGTGAAATAGCATCTATTTCTGATTGTATGCTTGCTTTTATAGCCGCTAGCCATTTATCATCTACAACCAAAGTTTTTACTTCGGTTTCAGCAAGTTTATGGAATTTCAATAGTGTTTGTTCGTCTAGTTTGGTTTCAAGTGTTTTTATTTCTTTCTTTAAAACAGTTTCTTTTTCTAAAAGTAATAGCATTTTTTCGAGCAAGGCAACAGTTTTTTTTTCGGTTGGGTCTTTCTTGATTTCTTTGAGCAGTTTAGTAGCCGTGGCTTTAGTTATTTTGTTGCTGTCGTTAGTAGCATCAACAAGCAATCCTTCTTCTCCAGTATGTTCTTCCGTTATTTCTGTTACTTCTATTTGTATGAGTTCTAATTCGGTTTGTTTGATTTGTATTGCGAGTTGTTCTCTAGTAAAGTACCTGTCAATAACAAAATGTTTTGGAATTAAATCGCAAGTCCAGCCTTTGTCCACTTCTTTGCCTTTGGCATTTTTTTCTATAATTCTACGCACTTTTGCATTCCAACCGTCTTCGACAACCATATACACATCATCTTTCATTGTTTCGTTCCAGTAATCCAAAAGTTGCTGATAAATGGTGTAATTGTCCACTAATGCTTTGCCTTTGTAGTCGTTTAACAATGCTTCTGAAAGCTGATTTATGAATTTTTTGGGTGCTGTTTCAGTAGTTATAGCCGTTAATGAAGTATAGATTTTATCTTTCCAAATGTCATAGGTTTTTTCGAGTAGTTCGCTGTATGTCTTGAACTCTGGGTGTGAAAAAATAGTTTCTTTTATCTCGGATTGGTTGATTGTTAATTGCGAATAATTATCGGAATATTTTTTGAATAATGCTTTTTGCAAATTAGGGTAAACATTCCAAAATGGTTGTAGTTCTGCAATATCTCGGTTTGGAATTCCTCCGTTTAAGTGTGCAAAAAGGTCTTGAATATCTTCGGCTTCCTGTGTGTCGATGTAACGAGGAATGTTTAGATTGTATTCGTTTTTTTCTATTTCCTCAAAAGTTACAAACCTTGCAAACTTATCAGTTTCTTTTTGGAAATTAAACACATCTACAATTTTGTGGATGTCTTGCTCTCGTAAACGGTTTTTATTGCCGTCTTTGATAAATCCTTTTGATGCATCTATCATAAAAATACCTTTTCGACTTTCGGTATTTTCCTTGTCAATCACGATAAGGCAAGCAGGAATTCCAGTGCCATAAAACAAGTTGGCGGGTAAGCCAACAATCCCTTTGATGTATTTTCTTTCGATGATATTTTTACGGATTTCGGCTTCGGCATTTCCTCTAAACAATACACCGTGAGGCAAAATAATTGCTCCTTTTCCGGTTCTTTTTAAAGATGCTATAATGTGTAGTAAAAAAGCATAATCTCCATTCTTTTCTGGTGGAATACCATAACCACGAAAACGGTTGTATTCGTCGTTCATTGCAGAAATACCACTATTCCAGTTTTTTACTGAAAACGGCGGATTTGCCACTACAAAATCAAATCTTCTTAATGATTTATCCTGTTCTTTGAATTGTGGTGTTGTTATGGTGTTTTTGCTTTGAATATTGGCTTCTGGATTCCCGTGAAGCCACATATTCATAATTGCTAGTCCTTTGGTTGCATTGTCTTTTTCCTGTCCGTAAATAGTCAAGCCGTTTGGTGCTTCGTCCACGACTTTTAGCAATAATGAACCTGAACCACAAGTTGGGTCATATACTGTAAATGAAGGTTTATCGGCTTTGTGCACATCGATAATTTTAGCCATTATTCGAGATACTTCAGATGGTGTATAAAATTGCCCTTTGCTTTTTCCGCTTTCTGTTGCGAAGTGTCGCATCAAAAATTCGTAGGCATCACCAAGTATATCGTCGTCTTCAGCACGGTTGTTTTTGAAATTTAGGGATGGGTTTTCAAAAATTGCAATAAGTCCCGATAACAATTCAATTTTATCCTTACCACTACCCAGTTTATCATCATCATCAAAATCTACTAATTCCATTGAACCCTCTAATCCATTTGCCGCAAAAAGGGGAATGAGTATTTTTTTATTGATTTGTTCTCCAATATCTGGTTTGCCTTTTAGTGTTACTAAATCTTCAAAAGTTGCTCCTTGTGGTATTTCGATTAAGCTATTGGTTTTGTTCGCATATTTATCAGATACATATTTCACAAAAAGCATTGTTAATACGTAGTCTTTGTATTGGGAAGCATCCATTCCGCCTTTTGATCTTAACTGGTTGCAACTTTCCCAAAGAGAGCTATATAATTCTGATTTTTTGATTGCCATTTATTTGGTATTGTAATTTTTTTTGTTGGTGTAAATTTTATTTATTTCATCCTGTTTTACTAGACAATTATAACTTTTTTTAGCAGTATTTGAATTGTGTCGACATTGTCGGCACAATTGAGAAAGTGCAGTAAATTAGACTATTTTTGCGCAATATTTTCATCGCATTTTGAAATCGTTTACAATAGTACGAAAAAGCAACGGAATGTAAAAGGAAGAAAATAAGATTAGGGTAGGATTGGTACCTTTTTTTTGGATAAAAGATATTTCGTTTTTTTTAAATAAAAAAAACGGATTTAAGTGGCTGTTTGAGTGCAAAATGGAACGGCTATTTTACTAAATTGCATCTTTATGGTCTTATGTTACCCGATTATTTGAAAAGTAAAAAAATAAAAAATGTTTGTGGTGAAAAAAACATACCAATCCTACCCTCTGAGAATAAAGTAAATAGATGTAATAGAATGTAGATATAACAAAAAAAGTGGAAATGGAACGTTCCCACTTTTGATTTAAAATTTTTATGGTGTTTTTAAAGGTTGTTAATTTGATTTAATCATCAGCTATTTTGCTGCTTTTGTCTACATCTTCCCAACTGTTTTCGGTTAAAGCATATACAAATATTCCGTTCTTTTTTAGTTTTAGGAAATTGTGTTTTTTTAAAGCTCTTCCCAGTTTGTTAATTGTACTGTCGGTAATATTTATTTTTGCTTTTTCTGCTAATTTTGATGCTATTTGCGAAGTGTTTAGGAATGCGTTAGCCTTTTCTCTTTCGCAAGGTTCAAACCACGTTAAAAGCAGTTCTTCTTCTGGGCTTCTTAGTTGGTATTGTTCGTTATTCTCGGTGATAGATTTGATTTCCTCCTGGTCAAACCAATGCCTAAAACCGCTTTTGAAAAGAAACAAAGCTTGTGAAAATGCCAAGTTAATATCTACGTCGTGTTGGTATAGTATTCCTTCCAACTCAAAACAAAGAAATCGCCTGCTTCCTGTACTATCATTCAAAAACTGTGCAGTATTGACACTACCGGCAAACGATGCCCTGCGTGGCATTGTTTCATTGTTGTGACCGTAGGCTTTTCTCATTCGGATTTGGGTTTTTGTGATGATTTCTTTGAGTGATCCAATCTCGGAACGGTTTAAGTTTTCGAGTTCATCCAAATTAATCAACATACATTCTGCCAGTTGTACCAATGTATCTTTATTGTTAGGGTTTATGGTTCCGGAAAATAAATACTCTTTCAATTGTTTTGGAACCAGTTTTTCTACCCAAGTTGTTTTTCCCAATCCTTGTTTACCACTAAACACAATAACGGTGTGATTTATTACCTTTTCATCGAGAACACAACCAACCATTGCTACTAACCATTTTTTGAAACATTGTTGCCAAAGGTCTTGTTTTGTGGTTGTGATTGTGTTCGCTAATTGGGTGATATAATCCGTCTTTTCGTCATAAGTAGGCAAATTGAAAAAATAATCCTCAAAAGGATTGAAAAGCGGACAAAAGTCAGAGTTGAGCAAGTTTCGCAATGAGGATAAGTTTGTTCTGATTCTTGCTTTTAGACATTCTCGAAGCATTGAATTTTCTATAAAATCGTTCATTACATTCCACTTTCTTTTTCCGAAATATTGAAACTCTAATTTGCCTGAAACAATATTGTGCCGAAATACATATTTGTTTGATAAAAACAGCTCTAAACGGTCTATTTGAGTTGGTTTTGGCTTGTCTTCGTCGCCTTCATCAGTAGTGTCAGTTATTGAAAAATCCTTTTTTTCTTTTGCTTTTTTAGGAACATCAAATTTTTCGTTTTTGCCAAATTCTTGAATATTACCATAAGCACTATTGACGGCTTGGGTAACTTCCTTGTCATCATAGCCAAAATCGGTTAAAATATATCCCAAAGTAGTTTCTAATGGCACTGCTTTTCGGTTCATATTACACGCCAGTTGGTGCACAAAAACGTTGCGACTACCATTCACAAATTGCACTTTTTTTTCGGTGAATTTTATGCAATGGTTGTAGATGGTGTCGAAATCCTCCGTTGTCGGTTTTCCGTTATCCGTTTTTAGCTGCTTATCAGGAAGATTGGTTTTCTGTTCCGGCATTGTGGCTGTTGGAAAAATTTCTTCGACTTTACTCAGGGTGACAAAGTTTTTAGCTTCGGGGTTGAAATACAAGTTTTCATCGGAAGAGTAGAAACATAGTCGGGTTATGTCTTTCCCTGATTTGTCAATTTCTAATTTTAAGAGTTTCTCATAATGAGCCTGAACCAGAAGAAATGTTTCTTTGTGTTCTGCCTTTGGGGTGTCGATTTTAACCAATATTTTTAAACCGTTTCCCGATGGACTGTTGAAACTAGCATAGGTAAATTCGGATTGGTTGGCTAAATGACCTGCTTTTGTTAGGTCTTCCTTACTCAATTTGTCAATGTCCAAAATGATGGTATTGGAATATTCAGCCAAGAATTCCAATTTTCTACCACCAACAAATTTGCCTGAAGGGGTAAATGCGGGGAGTGATTTTTTGGCTTTGTTGTAGGCTTCTTCTTTTTTTTCGGCTAATGATTTACGCAAGTAAACAATGGCGTGTTTGTATTTACCTGTGCGTATTTCTTCCAGGATTACCGGGAGTGATTTGTGTTCAACGACTTCGTTGAAGTTTTTGAAGATAGTTACCATAGTTTAAAGTTGATAGTTGATGATTTGCCTTTGACAAGCACAGTTTGACGGGTTGTTGGTTCTCGTTTATGCGAGGCTTGCAATCGCAAGTCTCGCAGGTTCCGTTGCAGCTGTTCATCCTATTTGCTTTTGAAAGCTTTGTTGTAATGCTCTTGCATCAACTTTTCAACATCTGATAATTTGTAGTAGATTTTGCTTCCCACTTGGCTAAAGGAAATTTTGCCTTCGTCTCTCCAGGTTTGTGCTGTCCGTTTTGAGACTTTTAGAAGTGTCAGGAATTCCAGATTGTCCAGATAGGTTTCTTTTTTTGGGTCAGCTTTGATACTGATTTGAGATTGAATTGTGTCTAATTTGCTCATTAGATCTGTGAACTGGTCTTTTGTGAAGATAATTGCATCCATTTTTAAAAGTTTTAAATTGTTATGATGCAAATGGAAGAAATAAAAAAAAGTCCGATTAGTACTTTTTAGTCCGATAAGACTAAATAGTTTGTAAGGTGTTGATTATTATATACTTTATAAATAGTGTATTTTTACAAAATCGGACTAAAATCTAACTTTGATGTCATTATTGGGGTCTTTGTCGGAGCGATTAGGTGAAAGATAGGTTAGAACGGTGGCTTGTGACAGTGGTTCTCCTTTTTCATCCAGAAATACATAACATATAATTTGACTAATATCTTTGATTTTTCCTTGAATATAAGGTTTGCCATTAGGTTTTACATCTACCATCATTTGTTTGAAAGCATTAGTAATTATGTTGGTCGGACCATTCAATTTGATTTTTTGAAAGGGATGATTTGAATTGGATTCACTATTTGTATTCTCCTGCTTTTCCTTTTCAAAATCGTTTTTAACCTTGCGCATTATTTGCAATTGCTCAATTAATTGATTGCATTGCTTGTCGTAAGGTTGCAGCTTATTGTTTAGTGAAACTATATCGGCTTGATTGTATTCAAAGATTTCATCCATTAAATAGATTATCTTGTCATTAAAATTTTCTAATGAATTTATATGTTTTTTCGCTTCAAAAAATGAGAAGTAACGATCGTCTGTATCTGCGTTGATTTGTCTTTTAGTGGCTTTTGGTTTGGTGTCTATTACGCGCGAAGATTGCAATTCCTTTCGTTTGAGTTCAATCAGATTCATTAGTTTGGTAAAACGACACATATTGTGCTTAGAAGCGAATATCTCTTCATTATTGGCAATTAATTTTTCCAATTTGTTTAACCATACGATTGTGCTTTTAACCTGGTTGGATTGATAGTCTATAAAAGCCGGGAAGTCTGACTGTCGGAGCGTGAAGATTTTTTCGATTAAAGCATTACAATAATTTTGTAGTGTGACTTTTTCATCAATAATAATTTCAAATACAGGATTTATGGCCAGTGCTGTAGGCACCGCCACCAATTCTACAAACGGGGCTGTTTGCATATTTTGATCCTTTGAATTCAATTGATGGTATTTTATTTAGATGTTGCATTGTGGTTTTAAAGGCAACTAATAGTATACTATTCTTTTCAATTTGGGACGAATGTCAGTGCTTTCAACTATAGCTCGTTTCTCCCTCGTTTAGAATGCATTAGAAATTACTAATTTTCTTCAACGTAAATGTAGATATAAAAAAAAATCCTT